>JBDGQP010000031.1:4835-17887 GCA_042218975.1 Salinibacter sp. | reverse complement strand
AAGCTGCTCTTCATGGGCGGCGAGTTCGGGCAGTACCACGAGTGGAACCACGACCGGCAGCTGGAGTGGTGGCTCACCGATCACGAGCTGCACCAGGGCATCATGTCGTGGCTCAGCGACCTGAATGCCCTTTACCGCGAGCACCCGGCCCTCTGGAACGATCACCAGGACGGCTTCGAGTGGGTCTCCTACGACGACCGGGAGAACAGCGTCCTCAGCTACCGGCGCCTCGGGGGCGGCCGGTCGCTCCTCTTCATCCTCAACGCGACGCCGGTCGTGCAGGAGGAATACCGCATCGGGGTGCCCGAGGCCGGGAGCTGGCGGGAACGGCTCAACAGCGACAGCCAGTTGTACGCCGGCAGCAACGTCGGCAATGACGGCGTCGTCCACAGCGCCCCCGTGGACCACCACGGGCGGGCCCAGTCGATCGAGCTCACGCTCCCTCCGCTCGGGGCCCTCGTGCTAGAGCCCACGAACGACTAATCGCGGGCCCGGGTGCAGGACTCGGAATCGGGGATACGGGACAGCGGCGGTATTGCGCATTTCCTATTGCGTTGGACGGAACGGCGGACGATACGCACCACGCAATACGAACGACGCAACGCGAACTACCCCCTCCGCGCCCACGTCCCGATGCGCCCGACGCCGCCCGCGGGGCCGAGCGAGTGGAGTGGCCCCGACGTGAGAGAGTCCCCGGCACACCTCGGTAGAGGCCGCCCAGGCATGGGTAGATGCTGCGCCCCCACGGCGAGGCGGACCCGCGGGGACCGGGGCCCGTACTCGCGCAGCGAAGGGCCTAGGAACCCTGTGCACCGTTTCGTCCCGTGCGCTCCAACAGCGTGGCCCGAAGCTCCTCGAAGGGCACGTCGGCCTGCTCCCCACTTTCCATTTCCTTGACGGTGGCTTCCTCGGCCTCCAGCTCATTGTCGCCGATGATGAGGGTGTAGGGCGCGTTCTGGCGGTTCGCCTCCCGCATCTGGGCCTTCAGCGAGCGCCCCTTTAGGTCCAGCGCCACCTGCAGCCCGGCCGCCCGCAGGTCCTGGGTGGTGCGGAACACCCAGGCCTCCGCCGCTTCCCCCAGCGCCGCGATGAACACGTCGGGCTCGGGCGCCCCCGGACGGTCGACCCCGGCGGCGTCGAGCGCCAGAAAGAGCCGCTCCATGCCCGCCGCGAAGCCGGCAGCGGGCACCGGGTCGTCACTGCCGAGCACCTCGGCGAGACGGTCGTAGCGGCCCCCGCCGGCGAGGGCGCTCTGGGCCCCGAGGGCCGGGCTCTCCAGTTCGAAGGTCGTCTCGGTGTAGTAGTCGAGTCCCCGAACGAGGTGCGGATCCTCGACGTACTCGACGCCGAGGTCCGAGAGGAGGCGCTGGACCCGGTCGTAGTGGGCCCGGCTCTCCTCGTTGACGTAGTCGAGGAGGTTGGGCGCGTCGGCAAGAATTGCCTGCTCGTGGTCGAGCTTGGTGTCGAGCACCCGGAGGGGATTGCGCTCGAGGCGCCGCCGGCTGGTGTCCGACAGCTCGTCGGTGTACGGGGCCAGGTAGTCCCGAAGGGCCTCGACGTACGCGTCCCGCCGGTCCGGGGTGCCGAGCGTATTGATACGGAGGCGCGTGTCGGGGATCCCGAGTTCGTCGTACACCGCCATCATGATCGCAATGGTTTCGGCGTCGGCCCGGGCGTCGTCGGTGCCCAGAATCTCGACGCCGAACTGGTGGAACTGGCGGTACCGCCCCTTCTGGGGCTGCTCGGCCCGGAAGCAGGGCCCGATGTAGAACAGCTTCTGCACCCCGCCCCGCTGGTCGAGGTGGTGCTGGAGGAAGGCCCGCACGACTGGAGCCGTCACCTCGGGCCGCAGCACGTACTGCGTCCCGGCCCGCTCGAAGGCAAACATTTCTTTCTGCACGATGTCGGTGGCCTCCCCGACGCCCCGCGCCACCAGTTCCGTCGGCTCCAGGACTGGCGTCCGGACTTCGTCGAGGTTGTAGCGCCGCATCACGTCCCGCACGGTCCGCTCTACGTAGCGCCACTCCGCGCTCGGCGCGACGCGGGTCCCCCCGTCGTCGGTGTACGCGTCCGGCAGGATGTCGAAGGTGCCCTTGATGTTCTGGAAGGAAGTGCTCACGGGAGGGCAAAAGCTGAACGAAAAACAACGGTCGCGGGCCGGCGACTAACCGCGAAGGGCCGCCTCGCCCTCGCGCAGGACGTCGATAACGGTGGACGGGGACTCGGCCGATAGCAGGCGCTCCCGAAACCCGTCTCGACTCACGAGGCGCGAGATTCGACCCAGAATCTTGACGTGCCGGGACTTGTGCGCCTCCGGCCCGGCAAGCAGGAGGAGCAGCCGGATCGGCTCGTCGTCGATGGCCCCGAAGTCGACCGGCTCCGCCGTCGTCGCGAAGGCGGCCACCGTCTCGGTGACGGCGGGGGTCTTGGCGTGCGGGAGCCCGAGGCCCTTTCCGACGCCCGTCGACATCATCTCTTCTCGCTCGAACACCGCCGAGCGAACGTCCTCCAGCCGGTCGACCTCCGGGTGTCCCGCCAGCACGTCGACGAGGGCATTGATGACGTCACTCTTCGACGATCCGGAAAGACCAACCCGGACGCGTTCCGGCCGGAGGAGCTGGTTGATTTCGGTCGTCTGGGCTGTCGGCATGCACGCGACCGAGGGTGATGAAGCAGTCGACGAAGGGGCAGCTAAGGGTTAACGCAATCAGAATAGCACAACGATCGATTTCTTTCACGTGTTCGGGGCCGCTCCCCCCGGTCTCGAATGCCAAAAAGCCAGTAATTTGGCGGAAAATCGTGCGGCCCCGGCCGGCCGATGGGGATCCGTCGAGGGGGGGCACCTCGACCACGGAGTCTGCGATTGGGATCTCTCCGGCCCTCGCCTAGCCGGCCTCGTCGGGCATCGGAGGGGGGGTGCGGTCGAACCGGGTCCGGCGCTCCGGCACGAACCGGGCCTCGTCCGACCGATATCGACGCTCCTCGATCTGGAAGGCATCCTCGGTGACGGTGACGATGTTGTAGACGTTGGTGGGACGGAACGAGGGGCGCCAGCGGTTGCTGGTCGCGGTCCCGGCACTCGCGACGACCATGCGCTGGGCCCCCGGAATGACCTTGAGCGGCTCGACGTGCGAGACGTGGAGGTGACCGCAGAGGATGAGATGCACGCCCTGCTCTGCCGCGGTGTCGAGCGTGCGGCGGGCCTGCCGGGCCACGTCGTGGGGCCCGATCGAGCGGACCTCGGTGAGGTGATGATGCAGAACGAGGATCCGGAAGGCGGCGTCGCTGACGTCTTCGAAGTAGTCCCGGATGGCACGCCGGTCGCCGGGCCCGACGCGCCCGCCCTTGATGGTGGCGCCGTAGGCGGTGCTGATGCCGAGGACCGCCACCCCGTCGGCGGCGTGCGTGGGAGCGAGGTCGCCGGTGACGTACCGCTTGTACCGTCGAAGGGGCGTCGCGAGACGCCGGACGGGCCGCCACCACGGGTAAACGTCGTGGTTGCCCGGCACCGCGAGCGTGGAGGGCTCGAGGCGCCGCAGCATGGCCTGCGCGGCCTCGAACTCCCGGTGGCGGGCCCGCTGGGTGAGGTCGCCGCTGAGGACCACCAGGTCGTCGGCCCGGTCGTTGATCTCCGCCACCAGTGCGTCGACGATGCCCGTGTCCGCGATCCGACCGAAATGGAGGTCCGACAGGTGGGCGATCGTCATGGCCACGATGGAACGTGGCACGGTGGAACGTGGCACGTTCGGCGGTTCACGCTCCAACGGTCAACGCTACAGCAGCAGGTTCATCGGCTCCTCGAGGTAGGAGCGCACGGACTTCAGGAACTGAGCCCCGATGGCCCCGTCAACCACCCGGTGGTCGCAGGACAGGGTCACCTTCATCCGCTTGCCGGGCACGACCTCGCCGTCCTCTACCACCGGCGTGTCGCGGATCTCCCCGATGGCGAGGATGGCGGAGTTCGGAGGGTTGATGATGGCGGTGAACTCCTCCACCCCAAACATGCCGAGGTTGCTGGTCGTGAAGGTCGCGCCCTCGAACTCCTCCGGCTCCAGGTCGCGGCTGCGGGCCCGCTCGGCCAGGTCGCGGGTCTCCTTCGCGATCTGGGCAAGCCCCTTCCGGTCGGCGTCGCGGACGACGGGGGTGATGAGGCCCTCGTCGATCGCAACGGCGATGCCGATATGGATGCGGTTGTACGTCCGGATCTCGCCCTCCTCCGGCAGATAGGCGGCGTTCACGAACGGATGTTCGCGCAGCGACAGGGCGCAGGCCTTCGTGATAAGGTCGTTGAACGAGATCTTGGCGCGGTCCTGCTCCTCGGCCAGTTCGTTGAGGTCCTCGCGGAGCGCCACCGCCGCCTCCACGTCGATGTCCACCGTGAGGTAGAAATGGGGCGAGGAGTACTTGCTCTCCGCCAGGCGCCGGGCGATGGTCTTCCGCATCTGGGAGATGTCCTCCGTCTCGTACGGGGCCTCCTCCTCGGGCATGCTGTAGCTGGGCGCCTCGACGGCCGGCTCCGGCGTCGGCTGCGAGGGAGGCTCGGGCGCCGGTTCGGGGGCCCGCTCGCGCTCCTCGATCCGGGCCTCCACGTCGCGCCGCACGATGCGCCCCTCCGGCCCGGTGCCTTCGACGCGGGTCAGCTCGACGCCGTGCTCCTGCGCGATGCGGCGAGCCAGCGGCGACGCCTTGATGCGCCGGCCCTCCGCGTCGGTCCCGGCGGGCACCGGCTCGGGCGTCCGGTCGCGGAGCTGGCCGTCCCCGGCCGGGGTGTCCACGGCGTCGGGCTCCGGCGTCGGCTCGGGCGCAGCGGAGTCCGCTTCTTCGGTCGTCGGGTCCTCGGCGGGATCTGCCTCGGCGGCTTCCTCGACGGCCCCGTCTCCGCCGTCCTCCCCGTCCAGGAGGTCCGAGATGTCCTCCCCCTCCTCGCCGATGACGGCGATCAGCTGGCCGATGGGCACGGCGTCGCCCTCCTCGATCACCTTCTTGAGCAACACCCCCTCGTCGAACGCCTCCAGGTCCATCGTCGCCTTGTCGGTCTCCACCTGCGCCAGCACATCGCCGGCCGACACCTCCTCCCCCTCGTCGATGAGCCACGCGGAGAGTACCCCCTCCTCCATGGTGTCGCTCAGCTTCGGCATTTCGATTGAAATCGCCATAGATCAGTGTCGAGTTTCGAGGTACGGATGTCGAATGAGGGCGGGAGGGGCGTGTCGAGGACCGCTCGCACCTCGACACAGCCGCGTCGCCAAGAAGCGGCGCTATTCGGCGTACAGGACCCGGAGGCAGGCGTCGACGGTCTCGTCGGCACCGGGCATGTACTCGTCCATCAGGTTGGGGGCGTAGGGCGCCGGCGTGTCGGGGGCGGTTACGCGGAGAATGGGGGCGTCCAGGTAGTCGAACGCGCGGTCCTGTACCTGATGGGTCACTTCCGAGGCGACGCTCGCAAACGGATTGCTCTCGTCGATAACGACCAGCCGGTTGGTCTTCACGACCGACTCGACAATCGTCTCGATGTCGAGGGGCTTGAGGGTACGGGGGTCGATGACCTCCGCTTCGTAGCCGCGCTCCGCCAGCTCGTTGGCGGCGTCCATCGCCACGTGGTAGCTTTTGCTGTGGGCCACGATCGTGACGTCGCCGCCCGCCCGCGCCACGCGGGCGGACCCGAGGGGGATCGTGTAGTCCTTGGCGTCGCTGACCTCGTCCTGCAGACCGTACATCAGTTCACTCTCCAGAAAGACGACCGGGTCGTCGTCCCGGATGGCGCTCTTGAGAAGCCCCTTTCCGTCGTCGGGGATGGACGGGGAGACGACCTTGAGGCCCGGGAAGTTGGTGTAGAGGGCCTCCGTCGAGTTGGAGTGCGTCGCGGCGAGCTGGCCGGCCGCGCCGTTCGGCCCGCGAAAGACGATGGGCACCCCGAACTGGCCGCCGGACATGTACCGCATGTTTGGGGCGTTGTTGATGACCTGGTCGAAGCCCACGAACGAAAAGTTGAACGTCATGAACTCGACGATCGGGCGCAGGCCGCTCATCGCCGCCCCGATGCCGAGGCCCGCGAAGCCGAGCTCACTGATCGGCGAGTCGATGACGCGATCCGACCCGAAGTGGTCGAGCATCCCTTCGCTGACCTTGTAGGCGCCGTCGTATTCGGCCACCTCCTCCCCGATGAGGAAGATGTCGTCGTCCCGCTCCATCTCTTCGGTCATCGCGGCCCGGAGGGCCTCACGAAATTGCAGCGTAGCCATGGCGTCGAATGGGGAATTTGGAGTTCGTAATTCGGAATGAGGAGGAATGGGGGAGCGCGTCGGAATGCGGGTCACTCCCCATTCCGCACTCCCCATTCCACACTCGCTACGCGATGAAGGGATAGTCGTCCTGCGCGTAGACATCGTCGTAGATGGCCTTCTCGTCGGGGAAGTCCGCCGCGTCGGCGACCTCGAGGGCGTCGGCCACGGTTTGCTTGGCCTCCTCGTCGATCGCGTCGAAGTCCTCGTCGGTGGCGAGGCCCCGGGCCTTCATGTACTGCTCCAGGCGGACGATGGCGTCCTCGCTCTTACGCTCGTCGAGCTCCCCCTCGGCCCGGTACTCGGCCGGGTCGGTGATGGAGTGGCCCTG
Organism: Salinibacter sp.; assembly: GCA_042218975.1. Classification (GTDB taxonomy): domain Bacteria; phylum Bacteroidota; class Rhodothermia; order Rhodothermales; family Salinibacteraceae; genus Salinibacter. Next base: position 11,275 of record JBDGQP010000031.1, on the reverse strand, counting down.
GTAGCGGTACGTTCGCACCTCCAGGAGCGAGGGCTGCCCCTGCCGGGCGTAGTTCTCGATGTGGTCTTGCACCGCCTTGTTGACGCTGAACACGTCCATCCCGCTGGCCAGTGAAGACGGGAAGTCGAAGTTGTATCCGTGCTTGAAGAGATCCGGCTTGGCGAAGGCCCGGTCGACGGCCGTCCCCATCGCGTACTGGTTGTTCTCGCAGATGAAGACAATGGGCAGCTCGTAGACGCCGGCAAGGTTGCAGGCTTCCCGGAAGGCGCCCTGGTGCATCGCCCCGTCGCCGAAGAAGCAGAGGCAGACGTTGCCGTCATCCCGGTACTTGTGGGCAAACGCGATGCCGGCAGCCAGCGGCAGGTGCGCCCCGACGATGGCGTGCCCCCCCATCATGTTTTTCTCCGCGTCGAAGAAGTGCATCGACCCGCCCTTCCCCCGGGAGCAGCCCGTCTTCTTCCCGAAGAGCTCCGACATGCACTCGTCCGGCGACATGCCCATCGCCAGCCCCATGCCGTGGTCGCGGTAGGCGGTGATGATGGAGTCCTCGCCGATCTCGATGGCGTTGACGCTGCCGGTCGACACGGCCTCCTGCCCGATGTAGAGGTGCAGGAAGCCCGAAATCTTCTGCTGCTGGTACATCTGGCGGCACCGATTCTCGAAGCGCCGCTGGAGCAGCATGTCGCGCAGCAAGCCCTCGACGTCCTCATCCGCGAAGCCGAGCGAGTCGTGGTCGTACCGGTCGGCCGGGTAGGTGTCGAAGGAGACCGTTTCGTCGAGGGGCCCCTCGGGGATGTCGATGGACTGCTTCGTCCAGGGGCCCTCTGCCTCCGCGGCCGCTCCGTCGCCGGAAAGGGGACTGGGGCGCTTCTCCGTGGTGGCGTCCTCCGCAGCCCCCGCTTCCGTGTATTCGTCGAGCGCGGCCTGAATCTCTTCTGCGTAGGCCGGCCCGATGCCGCTGAGTTCCTCGAGGGACTCGATCTCCCGGAGCCGCGCAAGACTCGTCACCCCCGCCTCTCGCAGCCGGGACGCGTGCGGAAAGTCTTCCGGGAGACTGGATGCGTCTTCGAAGCTACCATTCGACTTCGTGTCGGGGTCTGGGGCCGAAGTGTTGTCAGCCATTGCGTGCGGGGGTGGGTGAGGGCAAAGGGACGCTCGGCGTGCGCTGGCCCGGGCGGGGACGGTGCGAACGCCATATGGTAACAGGATCAACGATTTCGGCCAAAGAAGCAATTCGCCACGCTCTTGTATCTGAGTCCTCGTTCCTCGGTTTCGAGGGCGGGGAATCTTCTTGGGGATTCAGTCCGCCTCCCCACGCCGGTGCGGGCCGGGGACCCACACCGACTGTGGGACGCCCGCCTGCTGCCAAGTGCGCGCCGTTGCCATTCGGACCGCCACCAATTAGGTTTTCGGCGCGGTCCCTCTGCAGTACCGGGGCGCCCCCTCCCACCCCTTCCCCTCCACGACGCTTCCGTTCATCGGTGCCTCCCCCTCCAGCCCCCGAGGCTACGACCGACGCGTTGGTCATCGTTCCGACCTACAACGAAGCCGACAACATCGGTCGGGTTATCAACCTGGTCCTCGCGCAACCGACTCCCATCTCGATCCTCGTCGTCGACGACAACTCGGAGGACGGGACCGCGGCGGTGGTCCAGTCGGCCATGGACGAGGCGCCGGAGCGCGTGCACCTGATCGAGCGGGCCGGCAAGCTCGGCCTCGGCACCGCCTACCTCCGAGGCTTTCGCTATGCCCTGGCCCGGGACTACACCTACATCTGCGAGATGGACGCCGACCTCTCGCACGACCCCGACGATCTGCCCCGCCTCATCGAAACGGTCGAGACCGGGCAGGCGGACTTGGCCATCGGGTCCCGCTACGTCGGCGGGGTGCGCGTCATCAACTGGCCGCTCGCCCGCCTCGTCCTCTCCTACGCGGCGGGCATCTACACCCGTGCCATCACCCGCATGCCGATCCGCGACGTCACGGCCGGCTTCAAGTGCTTCCACCGCCGCGTGCTGGCGTCGCTCCCCCTCGGCCGCGTCAACTCCGACGGCTACGCCTTTCAGGTGGAGATGCACTACCGAACCTGGCGGGCCGGCTTCACCGTCAAGGAGGTGCCCGTCATCTTCACCGAGCGGACCGAGGGACAGTCCAAGATGAGCCGGGCCATCGTCCGGGAGGCCGCTTTGAGGGTGTGGGAACTCCGGCTGCGGGATCTGGTGGGACAGCTCTGACGGGTTCGCACAACTGAGGCATCGGACATCACCGGTTGTGCGACGGGGCCTTCTCCGATTCCCACGGCGGCCGCTGGTGCAGTTCCCGCGAGGACGGGCAGTCGCCGCCCACCTCGGGACGGCCGGCAACTATGCACACCCATGAGGGTCGTTGTGCACTCAAAGCAGCGGTGCACGATCACGGGGCCTCCCCGCCGCGCCCCCGTCCTGCAAGGGGATTTCAAACCGGCGTCTTGACCCCGAGCCTGCTGTCCTGTACAATTGAATTGTTATGATGACGACGCGCCCCCTGGTTCAGGTCTGGTGGTTCTGGTGGCCCTCCCTTCGGGTCCCGAGCCTCCCGTGCGCATGATGGCGCGCCGCATCGTTTTGATGGCTCCGGACCCGCTGCTCCCCGGCAGCGGGTTTTTCTTTTGGTGATCTGGTTCTCTCCCATGACCTTCGACGAGTTCCGACGTCACGTCTCGGCCGCCCGCGAGGACGGCGCCGACCGTCTCGTGGTGCCCGTGTCCCGGCGCCGGAGCGCCGATCTGCTGACCCCCGTCTCGGCCTTCCTGGCGCTCCGCGAGGAGACCCCCTACAGCTTTCTGTTCGAGAGCGTAGAGGGCGGGGAGAAGCTGGCCCGCTACTCCTTCCTGGGCCGCGACCCGTACCGCGTCGTCCACGCGACCGAGTTCGGGGCCGAGGTGGAGGTGGAGGAGCCCCGGACGCCCGACGCCGAGGTCGGCCTGCCGCGTCCGGACGGCGACATCTTTGCGGTCCTCCAGGCCTACCTCGACCGCTACACGGAGGTGAACGTCCCGGACCTTCCCCGGCTTCGGGGCGGGGCCGTGGGCTACCTCGGCTACGACGCCGTCCGTCTCGTGGAGGACCTGCCGGACGCCCCGCCCGACGATCTGGACGTCCCCGACGCGGTGTGGTGCTTCTACGACACGGTGGTGGCCTTCGACCACGTGCGCCACCAGCTCGTGCTCCTCGCCAACGTGTTCGTCGACGCGGAGACCGACCTCCGCGCCGCCTACGACGAGGCGCAGACGCGGCTCGAGGCCCTGGAGGCGGACCTGAAGCAACCGGCCCCGGACCCCGCCCCCGTGGAATGGACGGACGCGGCGCTCACCTCCAACGTCGAACGCCCCGTCTTCGAAGACGCGGTCCGGACCGCCAAGGAGCACGTCGAGCGCGGCGATATCTTCCAGGTGGTGCTCTCCCAGCGGTTCTCGACCTCCTTCGAGGGGGACCGCTTCAACCTCTACCGGGCCCTGCGGCAGGTCAACCCCTCCCCCTACCTCTTCTACCTCGACCTCGACGACCTGGGGCTCGTGGGCTCCTCCCCGGAGGTGCTGGTGCGGGCCGAGGACGGCGTCGCCGAGGTCCTCCCGATCGCCGGCACGCGCCCCCGGGGCGAGGACCCCGAGGAGGACGCGGCCCTCGCGGAGGAGCTGCTCGGCGACCCGAAGGAGCGGGCCGAGCACCTGATGCTGGTCGACCTCGGGCGGAACGACCTCGGGCGCGTCTGCCGCTACGACAGCGTGGAGGTCGACCGCTACGCCTACGTCGAGCGCTACTCCCACGTCATGCACATCGTCTCGTCGGTCCAGGGGGCCCTTGCGCCCGATCACGGCCCGATGGACGTGCTCGCGGCCTGCTTCCCGGCCGGCACCGTGAGCGGCGCGCCGAAGGTGCGGGCCATGGAGATCATCGACGCTCTCGAGCCGACGCGCCGCGGCATCTACGCCGGGGCGGTCGGGTACGTCGACTTCTCCGGGACCCTCGACACCTGCATCGCCATTCGAACAATGGTCGTCTCCGACGAGACCGCCCACGTACAGGCCGGGGCCGGCATCGTGGCCGACAGCGACCCGGCCCGCGAGTACGACGAGACCTGGAACAAGGCGGCGGCGTTGCGGCAGGCCATGCGCGTAGCCGCCGACGGCCTGCTCTGAGCCCCTCGCGGCCCCGACGACGCCCGCCTTCCTCGTCACTGGACGCCCCCGACCGTTCTCGCTCCCCCACCCGTTTCCGACTGCCCATGCCAAACTCGCTCAAAGAAGTCCTCCTCGGCCGTGGCTGGGCCGGCAAGACCATCAGCCGGGCCGAAACCGTCGAGCGTCTCAACCCGCTCCTCCTCCAGTTCCTGAAGCTGAACCACTCCTACCGGTCCGTCATCCGGTCGCACCCGGACGCGGCGGTGACCGACGCCCTGGAGCGCGTCCAGAAGACCGCCCGGGCCGACGTCGGCAAGCTCTCCGAGAGCATTCTCAGTGCCGGCGGGACGCCCGAGAACGGCACCGACCTGGACCCGGAGGATTTCAGCCTCGGCAACGACGAGATGGAGATGCTCCACCAGCTGAAGGCCCTGGAGGCGGCGTTCAACGACGCCCTCACCCACGAGCGAAACGAGGTCGAACACCAGATGCGTACCCGCGGCATTCTCGAGGCCCTCACGAGCAACAGCCACGAACGCCTCGACCTGCTCGCCGACCTCATCGACCGGGCCCAGCGGACCGAGTAGCTCCCTCCCTTCGCCCTCCCGTGAACGACTCCTGTCCCATGGACGCCCCCGATCCCGCCGCTCCCGCCGACGCCTCGGCCGCCGAGGAGGCCGTCGTCGTGTCCGGCATTCAGCCCTCCGGCCGGCTGCACCTCGGCAACTACTTCGGCGCGATTCGCCAGCACATCGACCTGCACAGCCGGCACGAGGCGTACTACTTCATCGTGAACTACCACGCGATGACGTCCATCGACGACGCCGACCGCCTCCGCGAGCACACGTTCGACGTGGCGCTCGACTACCTCGCCCTCGGCTTCGACCCGGAAGAGGCGGCCCTCTTCGTCCAGAGCGACGTGCCGGAGGTGACGGAGCTCACCTGGATCTTCTTCAACCTCCTGCCCACCAGCCGGCTCGAGAAGGGCGTGGCCTACAAGGAAAAGGTGAACGCCGGCCTCACCCCCAACGCCGGCCTCTTCAACTACCCGGTGCTCCAGGCCGCCGACATCCTGGCCTACGGCGGCTCCCTCGTGCCGGTGGGCGCCGACCAGAAGCAAAACATCGAGATCGCCCGCGACCTGGCCCGCCGCTTCAACCAGACCCACTGTCCCGAGGGGGAGCCGCTTTTCCCCGTCCCCGAGCCGCACATCCTCGACGACGTGGCCGTGGTCCCCGGCATCGACGGCCGGAAGATGTCGAAGAGCTACGGCAATACGATCGGCATCTTCTACGAGGGCGATGCGTTAAAGGAAAAGGTCATGGGGATCGTCACCGACTCGAAGCCCCTCGACGCCCCGAAGGACCCGGAGACCTGCAACGTCTTTGCCCTCATCAGACTCTTCGCCGACGAGGAGACCCGCGAGCAGATCGCCCGGCAGTACCGGGAGGGCGGCTACGGCTACGGCCACGCCAAGCAGGCCCTGCTGGAGCTCATCGAGGACTTCTTCGCCGAGGCGCGGGCCCGCCGCAAGGAGCTGGAGAGCCGTCCCGACTACGTCCGCGACGTGCTCCGCACCGGCGCCGAGCGGGCCCGCCAGCGGGTCGCCCCCATCATGGAGCGGGTGCGTGCGCTCACCGGGCTCGTTCGCACTCGCTAATCCGTCTGGGAGTACGGGTGTGCGTGGGTATGGGAGAAAAGACTCCTACACCAGAATGGTAGAGTCCTTCCGAGACTTACGAGTCTATCAGGATGCCTTCCGGGCGGCCCGGACCATTTTTCGATACTCCGAGTCCTGGCCAAAAAAGGAGAGGTATGCACTGACCGACCAGATTCGCCGTTCGTCTCGATCCGTTTTTGCAAACGTGGCCGAAGTCTGGCGCAAACGCCGATATCCGAAGCACTTCATCAGCAAACTGAGCGACGCTGAGGCTGAGGCTGCCGAGACGCGAGCCTACCGATCCGTGAGAAGGTACGTAAACCTTTCCCGCGGCGGCTGCGGACCGTGCGTGGCCGCAGGCAGGGGACGGGCTTCAAGAACTTATTCACGTATCGGTAGCTCGATGCGGCCCTTGACCACGACTACATCAACGAGTCTGCATACGACGACCTCGACGCAACGTATGACCAAATCTCGGGCAGCCTCGTAAAGATGATGAATGACCCCGACCGCTGGTGTGGCCCCGCCGATCAGGTTCGCGAACAATACTCCGAGTATTTCAAAAGTACCTCGTTGTGAACAGGGGCGCCCGCTAAACCCCCACACCCCCAGACCCCGAAA
>JBDGQP010000031.1:0-4825 GCA_042218975.1 Salinibacter sp. | reverse complement strand
ATGATCTTAGTCATCGACAACTACGACTCCTTCACCTACAACCTCGTCCACCTCGTCGGGCGGCACACCGATGACCTGGAGGTGATCCGGAACGACGATCTGTCCATCGAGGAGGTGGAGGCCCGGGCCCCGGACGGGATTCTCATCTCGCCGGGGCCGGGCCGCCCGGCCGAGGCGGGCCTGACCGAGCCGGTGATCGAGCAACTGGGCGACACGACCCCCATCCTGGGGGTCTGCCTCGGCCACCAGGCCATCGGAGAGGTGTTCGGCGGCACCATCGTCCAGGCCGACGAGCTGATGCACGGCAAGACGAGTCCCGTACAGCACGACGGGACGGGCCTCTTCGCCGGCGTCGACCCCACGTTCGACGCGACCCGCTACCACTCCCTGGTCATCGACCCCGATTCGTTCCCCCACGACGCCCTCACCGTCACCGCCGAGGCGGAGAACGGCACCATCATGGGGCTGCAGCACCGGTCGTTCCCGCTCTACGGCATCCAATTCCACCCAGAAAGCGTCATGACGAAGGCCGGCCCGACGATCATCGAGAACTGGCTGTCGGTCGTCTGGGACGAGGATCCTCGGGCCACGACCGCCTAGCCCCCGCGTTTTTCTCACCAACCTCGACTGTACCGTGAAGGAGCATCTGCAAACGATTGCCGACGGCACCGCGCTCTCTCGCCCGGAGGCGGAGGCGGCGATGCGCGAGATGATGAATGGGGACGCCCGCCCGGAGCACATGGCCGCTCTGCTCATGGGACTCCGGGCCCGCGACGAGAAACTGGACGAGCTGGTCGGGTTCACCAAGGTGATGCGCGAGTTTGCGGTCGACGTGGACCTGGACGACCCGCACGCCATCGACCTGTGTGGCACGGGCGGGGACGGGGCCGACACCTTCAACATCTCCACAACCGCGTCCCTCGTCGCGGCCGGCGCCGGCGTGCCCGTCGCCAAGCATGGCAACCGCTCGGTCTCCTCGGAGTCCGGCTCGGCCGACGTGCTCGAGGAACTCGGTGTCGAGATCGCGCTCGGGAAGGAGGGCGTCGAGCGCTGCCTAGGGGAGGTGGGCCTCGCGTTCCTGTTTGCGCCCCACTTCCACCCGGCCATGAAGCACGTCATGCCCGTCCGCACGTCGCTGGGCGTCCGCACGTTCTTCAACATCCTGGGGCCGCTCTGCAACCCGGCCGGCGTCACGCGCCAGATCGTAGGGGCCTTCGACACCCAAACCGCCCAGATGATGGCGCGCATCCTGGCCCGCCTGGACGCCGACCACGTGATCACCCTCCACTCCCACGACGGCATGGACGAGGTGAGCGTGTCCGACGGGACCACCCTCTTCGAGTACGACGCGACGGAGGACAACCCTGTGCCCCGGAGCCGCGAGATCGGGCCCGAGAAGCACGGCGTCTCCCGGGCCGGCGCCTCGGTCCTGGCCGGGGGCGACGCCGCGCAAAATGCGAAGATCCTGCACGACATCCTCGCCGGGGAGGATCATAGTCCGCGCCGGGACGTGGTGGTACTAAACGCGGCCTACGGCCTCCACACCAGCGATCGGTTCGACGACGTCGACGCCTGTCTGGAGGCGGCCCGCGAGAGCATCGACTCCGGGGCCGCCCTCGAGAAGCTGGATCGCCTCGCGGAGGTGTCCCAGACCGTTCCGGCTGCCTCCTAGCCCCAGCCCCCTGTCTCGTCTTGCTTTTTTGGTCTCTGTCCCGCCAAGCGTGAGCACAATTCTCGACGACATTATCGCCGACACCCGCGAACTCGTGGCGCGGCGGAAGAAGGACACCCCGGTCGCCGAGCTCAAGGCCCGCCCCTTCTACGACGATCGCGAGCCCCTCTCGCTGGTCGAGGCGCTTCGGGAACGGGGCATGTCGTTCCTGGCGGAGGTGAAGAAGGCCTCGCCCTCGAAGGGCACGATCCGCGACGACTTCGACCCGGCCCGGATTGCCCAGCAGTACGCCGCCCACGGCGCCTCGGCGATCAGCGTGCTCACCGAGCCGCAGCACTTTCAGGGCTCGATTGAGCACCTGGCCTGGATCCGGGCCCACGTGCCCGACACGCCGCTGCTGCGCAAGGACTTTATCGTCGACCCCTACCAGCTCGTCGAGGCGCGGGCCGTGGGGGCCGACGCCGTGCTCCTGATCGCCACGGCCCTCGACCCCGGGCAGCTTTCGGAGCTGCACGCCGCGGCCACCGAGCTGGGCCTCTCCTGCCTGGTGGAGGTCTACTCGGAGGCGGACCTGGAGAAAATCGACTGGAATCAGGTGACCGTGCTCGGCGTCAACAACCGAGACCTCACCACCTTCGAGGTCGACATCGAGAACTCGCTCCGCATCTTCGACCAGGTGCCCCGGAGCGTGGGCCGGGTGGCCGAGAGCGGGCTCAGCGATCCCGAAACGCTCGTCCGGCTCCGCGAGGCGGGCGTCAACGGCGTGCTCATCGGCGAGCACTTCATGCGGGCCGAGCACCCGGGCGAGGCCCTGGCCACCCTGCGGAGCCGGGCCCGCGAGATTGCCCTCGAACGCACACAGTAATTCCGTTTCGCCCCCACCGTCCATGGATCTCCGACTCAAAGTCTGCGGCATCACGGAGCTGGAGGACGCGCGGTACCTGGCAGGCGCCGGGGCCGACTACCTCGGCTTCGTCCAGCACGAGGAGAGCCCCCGGTACGCACCGCCCTCCCTGGCCCGCGACATCATTGAATGGGTACACGGCCCGGCGCCCGTCGGTGTCTTCGTCAACGACGGCGCGGCGGAGGTCAACGCGGCGGTCGAGGAGGCCGGCTTTGAACTCGCCCAGCTCCACGGCCAGGAACCGCCCCACGTGGTCGAGCAGGTGGAGTGTCCGGTCATCAAGGCGATCCGCGTGCGCCACGACGCCACCTCCGACCAGCTACGAACCCTCTTCGAGCGCTACGAGGACACGGCCGAGTACTTCCTGCTTGATACCCACGACTCGAGCGTCTGGGGCGGCAGCGGCGAGTCGTTCAACTGGCGGCTGGCGCGGGACCTTTCGGCCGACTACCCGATCTTCCTGGCCGGGGGCCTCGACGCCGACAACGTGCGCCGGGCCGCGGAGACCATGCAGCCCTTTGCCGTCGATCTGTCCAGCGGCCTCGAAGACCGCCCGGGCGAAAAGAGCTTTGCGAAGATCGACACCTTTATGGAGGCGTTTCGGGCCGTCCGGAGCGACCTGGCAGAGGAGTCCGCCCCGTAGCCTCTTCCTCTCGTGACTCGTGCAAAATGATGCGTGAGCAAGGGTCCGGGGGAGATGATCCGTGAGTCGCGCTTCCGAATTCTCGTGTCGGCAAACGTCCCCCCGGCCGCGGTTCTCATAGCCTGCTTCACGCCTCCGCCCCACGCATTCCGCTTCGTGCCCTCGACGCCCTCATTCCACAACGGCTTCCTCCCCCATGCCTGAGACTGCCTCTACGACCACGACCTACTCCGCCCCCGACGAGAACGGGCACTTCGGCGACTACGGCGGGGCCTTCGTCCCCGAGACCCTCATGCCCGTCCTGGAGGACCTGAAGGCCGCCTACAAGACCTACAAGGACGACCCCGACTTCCGGGCGGAGTTTCGACACCACCTCCGCGAGTACGTCGGGCGGCCCACGCCCCTCACCTACTGCGACCGGCTCACGGAGCAGATCGGCGGGGCCCGCATCTACGCCAAGCGGGAGGACCTCTGCCACACCGGGGCCCACAAGATTAACAACACGATCGGCCAGATCATGCTGGCCACCCGGATGGGCAAGGAGCGCATCATCGCCGAGACCGGGGCCGGGCAGCACGGCGTGGCCACCGCGACGGTCTGCGCCAAGTTCGGGGTCGACTGCATCATCTACATGGGCGCGGAGGACATTGAGCGGCAGCGCCTCAACGTCGAGCGGATGCGCCTACTCGGGGCCGAGGTACGGGAGGTGACCACCGGCAGCGAAACCTTGAAGGAGGCGACCAGCGAGGCCATCCGCGACTGGGTCTCCAACCCGGACGACACGTTCTACATCATCGGCTCCGTCGTGGGCCCGCATCCCTACCCCATGATGGTGCGGGACTTCCACCGCGTGATCGGGACCGAGACCCGCGACCAGCTCCGGGAGGTCGAGGGCCGCGAGACGCCGGACGCGATCGTGGCCTGCGTGGGCGGCGGGTCCAACGCCATGGGCATCTTCCACCCCTTCCTCGACGACGCCGACGTGCAGCTCCACGGCGCCGAGGCGGCCGGTGGGGGCCTGAACGGCCGCCACGCCGCGACCCTCGCGGAGGGCTCGCCCGGCGTGCTGCACGGCGCGATGAGCTACCTCCTGCAGGACGAGGAGGGGCAAATTGAGCTGGCCCACTCCCTCTCCGCCGGCCTCGACTACCCGGGCGTCGGGCCCGAGCACGCCCACCTCCGCGACTCCGATCGGGTGACCTACCATCCCGTGACCGACGACGAGGCCCTGGAGGGCGTCGACCGCCTGTCGCGGACGGAGGGCATCATTCCCGCCCTCGAGACGGCCCACGCCGTCCACCTGCTGCCGGACCTGGCCCACTCCCTGGCCGAGGAGCGGGGCGAGGACGCCGTGATCGTCTTCAACTGCTCCGGGCGCGGCGACAAGGACATGGAGACGATCGCGAAGAACATCTAGCGGGTGGTCTCCCTCCTCCCTTTCTCTTCCCTTACGCTCCCGACCGTCCATGTCTCGACTCGACGACACGTTCGACCGGCTGCACGCCCGCCAGGAGAAGGCCATGGGCCTTTTCCTGACCGACGGGTTTCCCAATCCGACCGCCACGGTGCCGCTCCTCCACGCCCTCGACCGCGGAGGGGTTGACTT
>JBDGQP010000030.1:0-19195 GCA_042218975.1 Salinibacter sp. | reverse complement strand
ATCGCCCGGAAGTATCGTGCGTCGGTGCAGCAGATCCAGCGTCTCAACGATCTAGGTCCTTCGGCCCTGCGCCCCGGCCAGCGCATCCGGGTGCGCTGACGTGTCCCCGTTTCGTCGGGGATCCGGTTTTCCATCGGGCGTCGTACACCGCGCACCGACGGACGTCTCTCACTTCGGCCACCAGCCGCCTCTCCCATCCCCCCCGCTGGGCGCGCTGGCGGCCGGTCCGACTCGGTATATGTTTCCAGATTCTCACGGCTGTACGGGGACACCGGGCCGGTTCCCTTCATTCCCACAGTCCCTTGGGGTCCCTGCCCACCACGGCGTTCCCGGTCTGGGCAGCGGGGACCTTCACGCACTGCCCTCCCGTGCGCTGTCCGCTGCGTCGCCTCCACTCCCTGCCTCTCGCTCTCGATCCTGAGCCCCGCGGCCTGCAGCCTGGGCGTTTCGGCCCGGAAGCGTCCGCCCCCTGTGCTCCATGGACGGGAGATTGAGCGTCATGGACGGGGAACGTCACGAGCTGGCTCCTGCGGGATGTCAGCGCGTTCTCGGTGCCCCCCGCCACCCCGTCGCCGCCACGACGACCGCCCCCTATTGCTCCTCGCGCATCCTTGCCCTGCTTACCGGCTCCCTCCTCGCCGAGATGCCCGTCGCGTACGCCCAGTGGGTCGTTGCCCCGGCCGACTCCACCGCGAGTGGGATTGACTACCGGATCGGCCGCGATGCACAGCTGGGCCGGAACGAGCCGCGACGTCGCTGGGACGCTCGACGCCGACGGGGGCGACGAATAGACCCTCCTCCGCCCGGCCGGCGTCGGGCGGCCCTTCCCCCACCCCCCACCCGCAACGCAAACACCCTCTCGCATGTCGCCCCTCCCAACCCCTGCCCCCGCCACGACGAAAGACGACGTCCGGACGTTCTTCGACGACCGGGCCGCCGACTACGCCGAGCGGCACGGCTCGGCCGAGGGCCTCCTGGCCCACCGGCTCGCGGTGCTCGACCGCCACGCCCAGTTTGCCCCGTCGGACACGGTACTCGACGTCGGGTGCGGCCCCGGCACCCACCTGCGCGCCCTCGCCGACCGGATCGGTCGGGGGATCGGAATCGACCTCTCTCCCAAGATGGTGGACGCGGCGCGTCGCCGCGCGACCCATCCCGCCCTTTCGTTCCGCGTCGACGACGCCGAGACCCTGGGCTCCGTTCCGCCCGACTCGGTCGACACGGTGATCTGCGTCGGCGTTCTCGAGCACGTGCTGCGGCCCGCCCGGCTCCTCCAGCAGGTGGCCCGCGTGCTACGGCCCTCCGGCCGCTTCGTGGCCCTCACCCTGAACGGAGACTACTGGTGGTACCGCCTCGCCGACCGACTCGGCCTGCAGACGCGCCACATCGCCACGGATCGACGCTTTACTCCGGCCTGGGCACGCCGTCTGCTCCGCGAGAACGGCCTGACCCCCGACGTAGGGTTCTGGCGCTTCGTCCCCGACGGCGACCTGCCGGCGCCCCTGTCGGCGGTCTGCCGCGCCCTCGACGCGCTGGGCCGCCGCCTCGCGGTGCCGTCCCTGCAGGGGGGCCTGCGCCTCAGCGGCCGCCCATCCTGAGCCCGGGCCGCACCACCCGAGCGAAGCCGAGGGGCCGCCGAACGGGAATGGACGCCGCCTCGCTGGCCTGGAGGGCCATGTCCTTCTCGCGGAGGAACTCGCGCACCCAGGGCGTCTGGGCGTCGAGGGGACGTCACGTTCGTCGCGGCCCGTCCGCGGCCCGAGTCTACGCGTCGAACAGCGTGTCGAAGTACTGCTCGCCGCCGTCGCAGATGATGGTGACGACGCGGGCGTCGGGCTGCTCCTCGTGGATGTTGAGGGCAACGGAGAGGGCGGCCCCGGCGCTGGGCCCGATGAGGAGGCCGTGCTCCCGGGCGGCCTCACGGGCCTGCCGGAACGCTTCGTCGTCGGGCACGCTGCGCACCTCGTCGATGTAGTCGAACCACATCGTGGGGAGCCCGCCGCCCTTGCCCAGCCCCTCGACCCGGGTGTCGTACGGCACCGGCTCCTCCTCGTAGAAGGCCGTCGAAATGTTGGAGCACTGCGCGTCGACGCCCACGACCGTCACGTCCCGTCCGGCGGCCCGCGCCTCCTCCTTCACCCGCCGGGCCGACCCGCTGATGAGCCCGCCGGTCCCCATCGCCGACACAAGATGGGTCATGTCCGTCCCGGCCTGTGCCCAGATCTCCCGCCCCGTCCACCGGTGGTGCACCGACGGGTTGCCCTGGTTGTGGTACTGATTCACCAGGAACGCATCCTCGTTCTCCTCGGCGAGACGCTGGGCCACGGCCCGATAGTGCTCGGGGTGGTCCGACTCGACGGTCGGGCAGGTGTGCACCTCCGCGCCGAAGGCCTTCATGTAGCCGATCTTCGACCGGCTGGTCGACTCCGGGCACGTGAGGAGACAGTCCACCCCGAGCCGGTTGGCCACCAGGGCCACAGCGCCGGCCGTGTTGCCGGAGCTGGCCTCGATCACTGTGTCGTAGTCGGTCTCCGCCAGGGTCTCCGTCAGGATGCCCATCGCGATGCGGTCCTTCATCGATCGCGTCGGGTTTTCCGACTCGAGCTTGCAGCGGAGTCGCCCCCGCTCGGCGCCGGGGTAGTCGATCATCGGGGTGTCGCCGATCAGGCTCAGCACCGGGTCGTCGGTGGGAAAGGGGCTGACGAGGGCGTCCATCGTCGGCGCGGGCTCGGTCGACATGGGCATCGGCGGGGCTGTGGAGAGGAAAGGCGGCTCGGCAGGGAGAGGCGGGGGCCGGGAATCGGTCCCGTAACAGGGCCGTCTAATGTAGCGACCACAAGATGGTCCCTGGCGCGGAGTTCCTGGTTTAATTTTTCCCCAATCATTTGCCCGTTCGGGCGGGGATCGAGCCTTGCGTTTACTGAAAATGACCGCTTTTTTGGCCTCTTGACCTGTCGCGGCGGCTTCTCGCACATCGCTCCTCTCCCATGGCGCACCTCTCGGTCGACGGCGTAACGAAGCGCTACGGCGACACCGTGGCGGTCGACGACGTGTCGTTCGAGGCCACGCCCGGCCGCATCCTCGGCCTGCTCGGTCCCAACGGCGCGGGCAAGACGTCCACCATCCGCATGATCACCTACATCATGGTGCCGGACGCGGGCACCGTCCGGTTCGACGGGCGGCCCGTGGGGCCGTGGAGCCAGCAGCGCATGGGCTACCTGCCCGAGGAGCGGGGCCTCTACAAGCGCCTCGGCGTGAAGGAGCAGCTCGTCTACCTCGGCACGCTCAAGGGGCTCTCCCACACCGAGGCCGCCGACCGGGCCGACCACTGGCTCGACCGCTTCGACGCCACCGAGTGGGCCGACCTCAAGACGAAGGAGCTGTCGAAGGGCATGCAGCAGAAGGTCCAGTTTATCGCGACGCTGCTGCACGAGCCCTCGCTTCTCATCTTCGACGAGCCGTTTAGCGGCCTCGACCCGATCAACGCCGACCTGCTACGCGACATCATTCTGGAGCTGCGCCGTGACGACCGGACCATCCTCTTCGCCTCCCACCGCATGGAGCAGGTCGAGCAGCTCTGCGACGACATCTGCCTGATGGCGCAGGGCGACGTGGTGCTGCAGGGTCCCCTCCGCGAGGTCAAGTCACAGTTCGGCCGGAACACTCTCGTCCTGGAGTTCGACGGCGACGACGCCTTCATCGACGAGCTTGAGGCCGAGGACCGGGTGCGCGTCCACAGCCGGAGCGCCCACCGTGCCGAGCTGTACCTGACCGACGGCACCGAGGCCCGACCGGTGCTGGACCGCGCCCTCGACCGCACCAACGAACTCTACCGCTACGAGCGCGTGGCGCCCCCGCTCAGCGAGATTTTCGTCGAGGTGGTGGGGGAGGCCGAGGCTGAGCGCCTGCGCGACCCGACCCCGGCGGAGCGGTAGCGCCCCTTCGCCCGGCATCTCTTCGCGTTCCTCTGGAATGAGATCCGCGACCCTGCATGTCGATTCAGAAGATCTGGCTCATCCTCCGCAGCGAGTTCTGGCGTCGCGTGCGCTCGACGGCGTTTCTGGTGGCGACGGTTCTGGTGCCGATCGGGTTCGTCGCGCTGGGGGCGGCCCCGGCCCTGTTTGGCTACCTCGCGGGGCAGACGACCCAGCACACGATCGCGGTCGTCGACGAGACCGGCCGCCTCGCCGATTCGCTGGCGGCCGACGGCGGGGGCCAGCTCACGTTTCGCCCCGTCGACGCGCCGGAAGACTCGGTGCGGGCCGCGGTGCGGGCCGGGCGCTACGACGGATACCTGCTCCTGCCGGCCTCGCTGCTGAAGGGACAGGGGGAGGCCACGTACTACTCAACGGAGGGCGGAGGGCTCTCGCTCCGGGCCCAACTCGACAATCGGGTGAGGGGGGTCGTGCAGGCCCGGCGCCTGGAGGCGGCCGGGGCCTCCGACGCCGTGCGCTCGATCATCGGGTCCGACGTCCCTCTCGCGATGCGGAAGCTGAGCGAGGAGGGCACGACGGCCGACTCGTCCCTCGCCTATACGGCCATCGGCTACGCCATGGCCTTCATCATCTACCTCGCCGTGCTGTTCTACGGCCAGTTCGTGATGCAGGGCGTGATCGAGGAGAAGAGCAATCGGGTCGTCGAGGTCATCGTATCGTCGGTCCGGCCGTTCGAGCTACTGATGGGCAAGGTGCTGGGCATCGGGGCGATGGGGCTGGCCCAGATGCTGACGTGGGCGGCCGTCGGCCTGGGCGGCTCGGCCGCCGTGGGGCCCCTGCTGGTCCTCTTCTTCGATCCGTCCGACCTCGGGGCGCCCGAGGGCGCCTCCGCCGCCGCGATGCAGGAGGCGGCCGGCGTGTCGATCCCCACCATTCCACTCGACCTCGTCGTCTGGTTCATTCTCTTCTTCCTGGGGGGCTTTCTGCTGTACGCGGCGCTCTTCGCCGCCGTCGGCTCGGCCGTCGAGCAGCAGCAGGACGCCCAGAGCCTGCTCATTCCCGTGATGACGCCCCTCATCCTGCCGATTCTCTTCCTCGTCTTCATCATCGAGGCCCCGAACGCCACGGCGTCGGTCGTGCTGTCGATGGTGCCGTTCTTCTCCCCGATCCTCATGGTGCTGCGCGCGGCCATCACCTCGGTGCCGGTCTGGGAGATCGCCGTCGCGTTCACGCTGCTGGTCGCCACGTTCGTGGGCACGATCTGGGTCGCGGGCCGCATCTACCGGGTCGGCATCCTCTCCTACGGCAAGACGCCGAGCCTCCGCGAGATCGCCCGGTGGGTGACGTACGAGTAGCGGCCCGACGCTCCGCCCCACTCGACGGCCCGCGCTCCGTGTCTGGTTCGACGGCCGTGCCCGGGGAGGGTGTGGGAGTGTGGTAGTGTGGAGGTGTGGGCGCATTCACGCTCTGGTCCTGGTAGGCGGTGTTGCACAAACACTGTCGCCGCCGCTCCTGTGCGCCCTTTCTCCTCCTCGCCCTCTCGCCCATGCCCCTCTCGCCCACGCACCCGTTCCCCCACGCGTCCTTCTCCCGCGACGCCGATCATCGGAGGGCCAACACAGGCCGCAGGCCGATTTCACGCGGGATTAGCGGCCAGACAGGTCTCCGCGGGCCGCTGGGCCGGCGCGGCGCCGATCTTCTCTGCGCGTCGTGCATTTGAATAGGGTCACCTCAGGCCGAGCCGGCTGCGCGCCGAGGCCGCGAGTGACGCCCGCATCGCCCGTGCTGATTGCCCCAACCCGCATCGCTCTATGAACACGACGATCTCGAAAGCCTCTCCGGTCGAATACGAGCTGGAGCTCCACGCCACGGCCGAGGAGATGGAGCCGAAACTGAAGGAGGCCCTCAAGGAGCAGCGGAAGCACATGGACGTACAGGGCTTCCGGAAGGGCAAGGTCCCGCTCGGCCTCGTCAAGAAGATGCACGGGGACCGGATCGGGTACAAGGTCGCCGAGGAGTTTGTGCAGGAGGCCTTCGAGGCCGAGGTGGACGAAAGCGACGACATTGAGCCGCTCGGGCAACCGACCATCACGGAGCTCGACTACGAGGTCGACGAGGACCTGCGGGCGGTGATCCGCTTCGGGGTGCGGCCCGACGTCGACCTGCAGGACGTGTCCACCGAGCAGATTTCGATGCTGGAGCACGAGATCAGCGAGGCGGACGTCGAGGAGGAGATCGAGCGTCTCCGCACCGAGGAGGCCGACCTCCTCCCGATGGAGGACGAGCCGGCCGGCGAGGAGGACTTCGTCAACATCGACCTCCAGCGCATCGACCCGCAGACCGACACGCCCATCATCGGGGACAAGGACGAGGACCTCTCTTTCTTCCTCGACGACGAACGCCTCAAGGAGGAGCTGCGCGAGGCCCTCGTCGGCAGGAAGGCGGGCGACACGTTCCGCGTGCAGCTGCCCCAGGACCCGCATGACCACGACCACGGTCCCGGCGGCCCGGACCATGATCACGGCGACGGCGACGACCGTCTCTACGAGGTCACCGTCAACGACGTGAAGGCGCGCGACCTGCCCCCGTTCGACGAGGCCTTCGTGCGCCGCGTCTCCGAGCAGGAGTTTGAGGACCCGGAGGCCTTCCGCGAGGAGGTGCAGCGGCAGCTTCAACAGCAGTGGGACGAGCAGGCCCGCGAAATGGTGCAGGGCGAGATCATCGACAAGATGCTGGAGCTCCACCCCGTTCCCGTGCCGGAGTCCGTCATCGAGACGTACCTCGACTCCTTCGTCAAACAGGTTGAGGAGGAGCACGACGGGGAGCTGCCGGACGACTTCGACGAGGAGCACTTTCGCAACCGCAACCGGCGGGACGCCGAGAAGCAGGGCCGCTGGATGCTCATCCGCGACAAGATCATCGAGGAGGAGGGCCTGGAGGTCTCCGACGAAGAGTTGCAGGCCTTCTTCGCCGAGCAGGCCGAGGGGGACGACGAGGTGAGCGCCCAGCAGATTGAGCAGTTCTACCGCCAGATGCCCCGCATGATGGATCGGGTGAAGCAGCAGATCCTGAGCGACAAGGTGTACGACCTGCTTATCGAGCGCTTCGACGTCCAGCACAAGAGCCGCGAGGAGTTCGAGGAGGAGATGCAGCGGGAGCAGCAGGCCCGCCAGACCGTTGCGCCGTAGGGCACCGACGGGCGGCGCTCGTTCCGGCCCCCTCCCCGTTCCGCATCCGCCGCGGAGGAACCATCTCCCCGCCCTGAGGGTGTGACCCTTTCCTACCGACCCGTTGTTTTCCGGACCGACTTCCAGTCGACATGGCCGACGCCGACGACTTCATCAAATTCAGCAAGAGCCTGACGTCGATGCCCCGCGACATCTACCAGGGGGGCATGGGCGATCAGCCGACGTCCGGGCTCGTTCCGATGGTCGTCGAGCAGACCACGCGGGGCGAGCGCGCCTACGACATCTTTAGCCGACTGCTGAAGGAGCGAATCGTCTTCATCGGAACGCCGATCAACGACCAGATCGCGAACCTGACGGTCGCACAGCTCCTGTACCTCGAGAGCGAGTCTTCGGAGCAGGACATCAACCTGTACGTCAACTCCCCGGGTGGGGTCATCTACAGCGGCCTCGGCGTGTACGACACGATGCAGTACGTGAACGCGCCCGTGGCCACCATCTGCGTGGGACTCGCCGCCTCGATGGGCTCGGTGCTGCTGGCCGCCGGGGAGGATGGCCGCCGCGCCGCCCTGCCCAACGCACGAGTCATGATTCACCAGCCGATGGGAGGGGCCGAGGGCCAGGCCTCCGACATCGAGATTCAGGCCCAGGAAATCATGTGGCTCAAGAAGCGGCTCTACGAGATCCTGGCCCTTCACACCGACCAGGACATCGACCAGATCGAGGACGACGCCGATCGAAACTACTGGATGAGCGCCGAGGAATCACAGGACTACGGCCTCGTGGACAACGTCCTCAATCCCCAGAACCTCGAGGGCCTCAAGTCCATCCGGACCAACGGGGAGCCCTCCGTCGACCTCGACGACGAGGCGGGGGCAGACGACGAGTAGGAGGGGCGGCCCGGTCTTTCGGTAGAGCGCGCGGCGGTCTCGTCCATCGGGGCCGCCGCTTTCGTATTCGGGCCCCTGCAGGTCGTGGCCCGATTGGGCGGCCGCCTCGGAACAGAGGGCCGCTTACAATTGCACTGCTCGTGCCCGAACGTCGTTTGCACACAAAAAAGAGGCGCTGGCCCGGGGGGAGGAGGAGGGAAGGCCAGCGCCTCGTAAAAGCCGAAGCGGTACCGCGTACGGGATTTGAACCCGTGTTACCGGCGTGAGAGGCCGGCGTCCTAGACCAGGCTAGACGAACGCGGCGGACTGCGTGATGCGGCCTGTCCAACATGAGGGCCGAAGCCAGGTTTCGGCGTTCATCGAAATTCTACCTCTCCGGGCGCTCCTGTCGTCTTCGACGCGGGCCCCGCCTTCCCGCGGCGGGCCTAGGACTCCTGTGGGTCCGCGAGTGCCTCTGAATCGGGATTTCGCGGAAGCCCAGAAACACCTTCCATCAGGTGGCGTGCATCCATCGGATATTTGCACCCGGACGCCCTCCGCAAATTGAGTCTACAGTCCAGGCCCTTCGCTCCACCGGGGTGCCGTGCGTCCGGGCGGGCCGTCGCCTTCAGCATTGCCCTCTCCTTGTCCTCCAGCATGCGAATGTCTCGTTCTCTTCGCCGACTGTTCTGCGTCACCGTAGTGGCGTCCGCGGTCCTCCTGAGTGGCTGCGGGGGCTCCGGCTCCTCGGGCGCCGGGGTGCCCTATCAGGTCGGCGAGCCGCTTTCCGACTCGACCCTTGCCCTCGTCGTCTCGTCGGAGTACGGCACCGACACCCTCTCGGCCAGTCAGTATCGTCGGCAGACGAAGATGCGGCTGCAGCGGCTGTCCCCCGACCAACGGTCGCCGGATACCATCCAGGCCATTCACCGGGACCTCGTCCGACGCTTCGCCGAGGGGCACGTGATGCGGGGCCGAGCGCGGGCCGAGGACCTGCCGGTCGATTCGGCGCAGGTGAACCGGCGCCTCAAGCAAATTCGGAGCAAATACCAGAGCAAGGCCCAGCTCCAGAAACAGCTGGCCCAGAACAACATGACCATGGACTCGCTCCGGACCCTCATCGCCGAGCGGCTCCAGACCCAGCAGCTGCAGCAGCAGATGGCCGACAACGCGGAGGCCCCCTCCGACGTCGAGGTGCAGAAGTACAGCAAGCAGAACCGTCGCATTCGGGCGCAGCACATCCTGCTGCGGGCCGGCCAGAACGCTCCGCAGTCGAAGGTGGACTCGGCCCGCCAGGCCGCCGCCGCCCTCATCGACAGCGCGAAGGCCGGCGCCGACTTCGCGGCGCTCGCCCGGCGCCACAGTGAGGGCCCGTCCGCGAGCCAGGGCGGGGACCTCGGCTTCTTCACCCGGG
Organism: Salinibacter sp.; assembly: GCA_042218975.1. Classification (GTDB taxonomy): domain Bacteria; phylum Bacteroidota; class Rhodothermia; order Rhodothermales; family Salinibacteraceae; genus Salinibacter. The sequence continues at coordinate 9,792 of JBDGQP010000030.1, read as the reverse complement.
ACCAGATGGTCGACCCCTTCGCCGAGGCGGCCTTCGCGCTCTCCGACTCCGGCGACATTGCCCCGGAGCCGGTCCGCACCCGGTTCGGCTTCCACGTTATCCGCCTCACCAACGCCGGGGAGCCGATGGACACGAGTAAGGCCCGGAAGCAGATGATGCAGGAGCGGCGCAAGCAGGCGTTTGAGGACCAGCTCGCGAAGCTCGTGCAGGGCGCCACCGTCCGGACCAACCCCGACGTCGTGGACGCGGGCCTGAACGAGGGGTAGTGTCGTTCCGGTGACCGTCGGGCTCTACTGCCCGTCGTCCCTTATCATTTCGACGTGCGGGAGGCCCGCCTCCTCGAAGGTGCGCCCGGTGGCGGTAAACCCGAGGGCCTCGTACCAGCCCTCCAGGTGCGACTGGGCGTGGACCAGAAACGTGTCGAAGCCGGCCCGTCGGGCATCCTCGAGGACGGACTCGACGAGCTGCGTGCCACGCCCCTCGCCCCGATACGCGGGCAGCACGGCAAACCGCTCCAGCTTGGCCACGATCGCGTCGCCGTGCGACGTGGCCCGCCAGCGGGCCGTCGCCACGGCCTCGCCGTCGACGCGCCCCAGCACATGCCGGCTCGTCGCGTCGTGGCCGTCCCACTCCTCCTCGGGGGGACAATCCTGCTCCTCGATAAAGACGCGCTCCCGGATGGCCCGGGCGTGCTGCCAGTCCGCTTCGCTCTGTACGGGGATAATGGTCATCCGGTCTCGAAATGCATCGCTGAGGGCATGCCGTCTCTGGGGTCTCAGCACATGTCCCTCCAGCCCATCCGTTCCGATTTTCGCCACGAAGTGTCGTCATGCCGGTCTCTGTCGACGACTGGTCCGCCTGGACGTCCCGCTTCGCATCGTTCCTCGACGACCAGCATCGGGGCGCGGACGCGGCCCACGACCGGGCCCACGTAGAGCGGGTTGTGGCTTCCGCCCGCCGCCTCGCGCAGGCGGAGGACGCGGCGCTCGAGGTGGTCGTGCCCGCCGCGTGGCTGCACGACTGCGTGGTGCTTCCCAAGGACGCCCCCGACCGGGCCCGGGCCTCGCACCGGGCGGCCCGCGCCGCGCGCACCTTCCTGCGGGAAGCCGGCTACCCCGACGGGTGGATCGCCCCGATCGCCCACGCCATCGCGGCGCACAGCTTCTCGGGCGACGTCGCGCCGGACACGACCGAGGCGAAGGTCGTGCAGGACGCCGACCGACTCGACGCGCTGGGGGCCGTGGGCCTCGCCCGCTGCTTCATGGTGGCCGGAGCGCTCGGGAACGCCCTCTACGACCCCGACGACCCGTTCTGCGAGAACCGCCCGCCCGACGACGCCACCTACGCGATTGACCACTTCTACGCCAAGCTCCTCCGCCTGCCGGACTCGATGCAGACCGACGCGGGCCGCGAGGCGGCCGAGCGTCGCGTCCAGTTTCTGCGCACCTACCTGGATCGGCTCGCGGAGGAGATTGGGCCCGTCTCCCCGTCCTGACTCCTCTCCCCGGCGCGCCCCATCGAACCCCGTGGGCTGGGCTTGCGTTTGCACCGTGCTCTTCTGCATCGCCTCGACCGTCTCTCCCCATGAGCACCGCCGTCGCCCAACGCCGCCTGAGCGTCGAGGAGTACCTGAACCTCGACTCCCTCCGGGAATACTGGATTGCCTCCCCGTCCCGGGCCCTCGTCACGCAGTACGTGCGCCGGGGCGACGAGTGGGTGGTTCGGTCGGTGGCGGACCGGGACGCCCGCCTCCGGTGCGACGCCCTCGACGTCGAGCTGCCGCTGGACGCGATCTACGCCCTCGTCGACACCGACGACGCGCCCGCCGAGGCCGGCGAGGACGAAGGCTCGGAGTAGCGCTCCGGGAAACTCAGGCTTCGGTCCGTCGGTTCATACCGTCCTTTGGTCTCTCGAAAACACGTCCTACCCTCCATGGAGCCGATCGAAAACAGCGTCGCCGACAGTGAGATTCAGGTCTTCAACCTGGCGGACCTCTGGGACGACCGGCCCGTCACGGAGCTGGATATCAGCACGTTCCTGGTGGAGGGCCTCATGCTGAAGGAGAAAGAGTTCCGCGAGCAGGTCGACGAGCACGACTGGTCGGCGTACGACGGCGAGCACGTGGCCCTCTACTGCTCGACCGACGCCATCGTCCCCACCTGGGGCTACATGCTCATCGCCACGAAGCTCCGGGACGTCGCCGCGTCGACGACCCTCGGCCGCGAGGACGACCTCCACCGGGAGTACTACGTCCAGGCCCTGGCGGACGTCGACTGGTCGGCCTACGAGGACCGCCCCGTCGTGATCAAGGGCTGCGGAAGCGACGTCGTGCCCGAGATGGCGTACGTCCACGCCACGCAGAAGCTGCAGGCCGTCGCGCGCAAGCTGATGTACGGGGAGCCCTGCTCGTCCGTACCCCTCTGGCGCCGCCCGCAGGAGACGTCCTCGACGCCCGACGCCGACACGGTAGGGGTCAAGAAGCCGGACCTCCCCTCCCCCAACTCGTGAGCCGTAATGCGCGGGACGATGTCGCTCGGCGCAGGCCGCTCTCCCGCCCCCTCCGTTACGCCCCACGGACGCCGCCCACGAGTGCGGCCCTGTGGCCCGGTCGTCAGGCGGGTTGGTCGGGCCCCCTCCTCGACGGATTGAAGCAGCGTTCCCGCGGCCACTGGGCGCGCCCGTTTCTCTGCCGGCACGAGCACGCCGGGCCCCTCCTCGTCCTCGCCGGGATCGTCTGGGACGCCCTCACGCTCCAGCGCATCGACGGCCCGCTGGACCTTCTCATCCTGGGCATGTACCTCGTTCGCCCCGGGGCGTCGTAGTGCTGGTCCCCCCTTCCACCCAGTCGTCGTGTTCCACGTGCCCCCCTGTGCCGCCGGTCCCCTCCGGAGGGGGGATCTGCCACGAGGCCGAGCGCCGGGGCGAACCCTTCCCGCTCCGCTCCGAAGAGCCGCCCGGGTACTGCCGCGGTCGGTAGCGCGCTCGACGATTGATCCGCGGCGTTCCCTTTCCGGCCTTCTTCAATCCAACGAATGGTTTCTCTTCCGATGCCCCTCGACCTCGCCGACCAAACTCTTCTCGTCACCGGCGCCAGCCGGGGCATCGGGCGCACCGTTGCCTTGGAGCTGGCGGAGGCCGGCGCGACCGTCGCCGTCCACTACGGCCGCAGCCACGAGGCCGCCCGGGCCGTCGCCGATGCGTGCGGCCACGGGGCCGAGCCGGTGCAGGCCGATCTTTCGGCGCTCGACCCCGCCGACGGGCTGGTGGGCGACGTGCTCGACCGCTTCGGGCGGCTGGACGGCCTCGTCCTCAACGCCGGCGTGGCCCGCCCCACCCCGCTCGACGCCGATACCGACGACTGGGCCACCACCTGGGCCGACACGATGCACGTGAACCTGCGGGCGCCCGAGCTGCTGTGCCGGCACGCACTCGATCACTTCCGGGGCCACGACGGGGGCCGCATCGTCGGCGTCGCCTCGCGGGCCGCTTTTCGGGGCGACACCCCCGACTACATGACGTACGCCGCCTCCAAGGCCGGTCTCGTGGCCCTCCTCCGGTCGGTGGCACGGGGCTTCGGCGAGGACGGCGTCGTCGCCTTCACGATTGCCCCCGGTTTCGTTCGCACCGATATGGCACAGGACTTTATTGACGAGTACGGCGAGGACTACGTGAGCGGGGATCTTGCCCTCGACGACCTCACCGAACCGGAGGACGTCGCGCCCCTCGTGGCGTTTCTCCTGAGTGGCCATGCCGACCACGCCACCGGCACCACCATCGACGTGAACGCCGGGAGCTACGTGCACTGACGATGGCTTCGGATTCCGTGATGCGTACTGCGCTGCGTCCCCGCCGAGGTTCCTCCCGTACAGGGTCCGGACGTCGCACAGCCTAGCCGCGCCGGCTCTCCCGTCTCGGCGCGTGGCACGAGATACGCCCTCCCCCCCGAACGCCGCCCTCCGATACGTCCCTGAGGAAGTCCTCAACGACCGCGTTAAACGCGGCCGGCCGTTCTACGGGGAGCGCGTGTCGGGCGCCCGCGACCACGGCGAGGGCCGCGCGGGGCATCTCCGCGGCAATCCGGTTCTTCTCCGCGATCGGCGTGTAGTCGTGCTCCGACGACACGAGCAGCGTCGGCGCCGTGATCGACGACAGCCGGTCCGCGATGCTCCACCCCATGATGGCATCGATCGACCAGAGGTAGCTCTGCTTGTCGTTCTCCGCCCAGCGCCGGACAAATTCCCGGCGCAGCGCCTCCTGCTCCGGCTTTACAAACAGCCGACGGGCGATGATGCGGCCCACGCGGCGCATGCCGAGCACCTGCACGGCCGTCCGACGGGAGAGGTAGAACCAGACGTCTCGCCAGGTACGGAGGCGCATGTCGGCCGCGCTGTTGACGACAACGAGGCTGCGCACGAGCCGGGGCGCGTCGGCGGCCAGCTGAAGGGCCACCATGCCCCCCATCGAAAGGCCCACGACGTGGGCCGGCGCGGCGTCGAGCCGCTGGAGGGCCACGGCCACGTCCCGCGCAAACGAGGCCATGTGGTACGGGCCCTCCGGCCGGTCGGACCGCCCATGGCCCCGCAGGTCGACCCGGATCACGCGGTAGCGCTCCGCGAACGGCCCGGCCTGCCTGTCCCAGTCGCGCGTGCTGGACCCGAGGCCGTGCACGAAGAGCAGCGGCGCGCCGGTGCCCTCGTTTTCGTAGTAGAGCCGAACGTCGTCGGCGCGGCAGTAGGGCATGGGGCGGTGCATCCGTGACGCGGAGACCGGACGCGCGTTGCTACCTTCTCGGGCCGCAATCGTTCGAAGACGGTGCGCGTGCCGCCCCAGGGGCCGTCCTGCGACCGATCCCGGACTGTTTGTGCCCGCCGTCCGACCGGCCGGCCGGGAAGTCGTTGCGGCTGTTGATCCAGATGCTGCCCGTCCTCGTCCGGGCCGTCTCGCCCCGGGAGGGAAGGTGGACGGGATCATTCTGTAACACAGTGCGTCAAAACCTTCAGGAATGACGCGTTGCGTTACAACCCGGCATTTTCACTCCCGGTCGCGACATGCCCCGACGGATCAAGCGCTACACCAACCGCAAGCTCTACGACACGGAGTCGAGCGAGTACGTGTCGCTCAGCGACATCGCCGCCATGGTGCGCCGCGGCGAGACCGTGGAGGTTGTGGACAACACGACCGGTGAGGACCTTACGGCCCAGACCCTCACCCAGATCATCCTGGAAGAGGGCAAGGACGGCCGCGAGGTGATTCCGTCCGACCTGCTGCATCAGCTTCTGCGACGCAGCGGGGAGATGGTGGACAGCGGCATCGACCAGATTCGCTCGACCGTCGACGAGCTCGTCAGAAGCTCGCTCGGGCGCTTGGAGGAACTGGTGCAGAGCCCGCGGGCCCGGGAGCTCGACGAGCTCCGCACCCAGCTCCGCGAGCTCGAGCAGCGGATCTCCGTGCTTCTCGATCATCTCGACGAGCCCCCGGGCGCGTCGTCTTCGTCGGAGGCGCCCGACGGGACGGCAGCCGTCTCGCGGGAGACCGGGTCGCCGTCGTGACGCACGCGTCCGCATCGTTTTCCGCTCACAACCAATTTCAGTCCCATGACCGACCAAACATCGACCTCCCACGACTCTCTGCAGGAGGAACTCACGAAGCGTGGACGCGAGGTCTGGCTCGCCGGCCTCGGGGCCCTCGCCACAGTCGAGGAGGAGGGCACCAAGCTCTTCGGGGAACTCGTGGACCGCGGCAAAGAATTTGAAAGCGAGCGCCGCAGGAAGATCGAAGAGGTGCGCGAGGAGGTGACCGAAACTGCCCGCGAGCAGCGCGAGGAGGCCCTCGAGCAGCTTGAGGAGGCCGGGGAGGAGACGCAGTCCCTCCTGCTCGACACCGTTCACGCCGCGCTCGATCGCTTCGGCGTCCCGACCCGGTCGGAGGTCGACCGCCTGTCGGACAAGGTGGACACCCTGTCCCGGCAGGTCGATGCGCTGTCGGAGGCGCTGTCGGAGCAGACCGAGTCCACGGACGACTCGGAGGCGTAGCGCCCCTCTCCGCGGGGCTCCGAGAGAGGAGCCCCGGCTCTGGGGACGGCATCTTTCTTGCCCGCTTCGGGCCCGACGCACCCGTTGGCCGGCCCAACTGCCGGTGCGCGCGCTGGAACCGCTTCCGGCTCCCCCGATACAGCCACCGGATATTTTTCCACCATGGATCCTTCCGCGATGCATTCGAACGGCACCACCGACCGGAGCACCATCGGGCTCGGCTGCGCGGGCGGCGTCATCGAAGGGGCCGTCTACGAAATTGGGGCCCTCTGTGCCCTCGACGAGGCCGTGGAGGGAGCCGACCTGCACGACCTCGACATGTACGTAGGCGTTAGTTCCGGCGGTCTCATTGGGGCCCTGCTGGCCAACGGCGTGCCGCCGCGGGAGCTGAGCCGGGCCGTCATCTCCGAGGCGCGCGATCCCGCCCTGAACCTCGACCCGGGAGTTCTCTTCCGACCCGCGGTCCGGGAGTTAGCGGGTCGGCTCTGGCGACTTCCGGGCACAGTCGCCTCGTCCCTGCAGTACTACGTCCAGAATCCGGGCGACTTGTCGCTCCTCGGGCTGCTCTCGACGTTCGGGTCGGTGCTCCCGACCGGCCTCTTCACCAACGCGCCTCTGGAGCGGTTTCTACGCCAGGCCTTTTCGACCGGGGGCCGCACCAACGACTTCCGCCGCCTCCGCCGCCGCCTGTACGTCGTGGCCATGCACCTCGACTCCGCGGACGTCGTCGTGTTTGGCGAGCCGGGGCACGACCACGTCCCGATCTCGTCGGCGATCCAGGCCTCCACGGCGCTGCCGGGCCTCTACACGCCGGTCGAGATCGACGGGCGCTACTACATCGACGGGGTGGCCCGCCGCACCGTCCACGCCAGCGTGGCACTGGACGCCGGGGCGGATCTGCTCTTCTGCATCAACCCCATCGTTCCCGTCAACGTCCAGCTTGAGCGGCACGCCGACCGGCTGCTCAGCGACGAGCAGGCCGGCCCCACCCTCGCCGACCGGGGCCTTCCCTCCGTGTTCTCGCAGACGTTCCGCGCCATCGTCGACTCGCGAAAGCAGACCGGCTTCAAAAAGTACAAGCACACCCATCCGGACGCCGACCTGATCCTGATCGAGCCGGAGTGTGAGGACACCAGCCTCTTCTTCTCCAACATCTTCAGCTTCAAAAACCGCCACGACGTCTGCGAGCACGCCTACCAGGCGACGCGGCGCCACCTCCGGGCCCGGGCCGACGAAATGGGGCCGGTGCTGGCCCGCCATGGGCTGACGCTGCGGACCGACGTGCTGGCCGACGAGGCCCGGTCGCTGTACACGAACGCGCTGCCTCCGACGTCCTCTCCCTCCCGGAACGGCGCCCAGGCGAGTGGCTCCCCCGCCGACGTGCTCCGCGAGACCGATGAGGTGCTCGACCGCCTCGACGCCGTTCTCGATCGGGTGCGGACCCAAACGGCCTGACCGCGGCCCGTCACCGCCCGGCCACCGCCAACAGCACGCCGATCACGAACAGCGGGATCGTGAGCCACAGGGCCCCGCCCTGCACCGCCGAGATGACGCCGCCGATGATGAAGGCGCCGGCGAGAATGCCGCTTCGAAGCCCTTCGAGGGGGCTGCTGGTGGGCCGTTCGGCCATGGACTCCTCGAGCTGGGAGACCCCGCTGGTCAGGAGCTGCGGCAGCTTCAGCGCCGCGTCGACCAGCTCCGGCGCGCTGCCGAGCACCTCGGAGCCGAGCGTCCAGGGATTGAAGCGCTCGCGGAAGATGCGCTGCACGTGCCGCCGCGACACCGCCACGACGTCGAGGTCGGGATCGAGCGTGCGGCCGACTCCCTCGAAGGTGACGAGGGCCTTCACCATGAGCGTCATCTCGACCGGAAAGAACACCCGGTAGCGGCCGCCCAGGCTCAGGGACTGGAGGATGACCTGGGCGAGGCTGATTGAGCCCTGCTTGCTGCGCATCAGGAAGTGGCGGGCCATGTCCGACACCGCGCGCCGGAACCCCTGCGGGTCGCCGCCCTCCCCGACGCGGGCCATGTCGATTAGGTAGCGGGCGGCGCCTTCGACGTCGCCCCGCACCAGGGCGTAGTAGTAGTACAGCATCCGTCGCTTCAGGTCGGACCGGAAGCGGCCCACCATGCCGAGGTCGATGAAGCCGATCTGGAGATCCGCGGGCCGGTCGCCGGGCATGATCTTGAGGTTGCCCGCGTGGAGGTCGGCGTGGAAGAAGCCATCTTTGTAGAGCATGCGGATGATGGCGGAGGCGCCGAGGTCAATGACGCGCTGGCGTTCGGCTTCGCTCAGCTTCTGCGCCGCCTCTGTGCCCGGTCGGAGTCCCCCAAGGTACTCCATCGTCAGCACATCGCCGGTACTGAGCTCGCGGTAGACGTCCGGGAAAACGACCCCAGGGACATCCTGAAAGTTGGCCGAAAAGATTTCGGCGTGGTCGGCCTCGTAGTCGAAGTCGATTTCGCGCTTGGTGTAGGCGCTGAATTCCTCGATGATCTGCTTCGGCTGGTAGCGCGGCAGGATCCACTGCAGGAAGACGCCGAAGATCTCCAACAGCTTCAGGTCGGAAGTAATGACGTCCCGGATCCCCGGCTTGATGACTTTGATCACCACCTCGTCGCCCTGCCGCGTCGTGGCACGGTGGACCTGCGCGATCGAGGCGGAGCCGAGGGGGTCGGGGTCGATCGCCTCGAAGGCCTCGTCGACCGGTCGCTTCAGGTCGCGCTCCACGATGGCCTGTACCTGCTCGAACGGGATCGGGGGCAGGTGGTCCATCAGGCTGTCGAGTTCCCGCGTGATGGGGTCGGGCAACAGATCCTCACGGATGGCCATGATCTGGCCGAGCTTCGTGAACGTGGGCCCGAGGATCTCAAGTCGTCGGCGCAGCTGCACGGGGAACGGCCGGTTCCGAAGGTCGCTACGCACGAAGACCCCCAGGATCCAGGCGAGGGCCCGCCTGCCCGGCGAGCGGAAGCCGGTCTTCTGTACGTCGGGGAGGGACTGGACGTAGGCGATGTGGCCGCCCATCAGGAGCCCAATCACGTGCCGGGCAACCGTGAAGAAGCGACGGAAGGCCCCCCGGTACGCGGCGAAGGGGTCGAAGTCAGCCAGGGGCGATGTGCCCGACGACGAGTCGTCGGAGGCCGGAAGATCGGGGGCCGACCTTTCTCCGTTTTCGGGAAGATCGGTCCGCGCTTCCGGCTGGGACGGGGCCTCGGGCCCGTCTGACGAGGGGCCCAGCGCGGGGCCGCTCTCGTCCGCCGAGGCAGACGTGTCGCGTCCGGACGTAGAGGACACGTCGCCGTCGGGAGCCATTCCAGAAAGGGATTGGGGAAGGGAAAGTGGGCCGGGGCCGGGCCGCCCTGGGCCCCGACTGGTCGCGGATCGACGCGGACCCGGCCGGCGGAAGGCGTGAGGCTCCGTGCCTCCACGGGCACACATCGTAAATAAAAAAAGGGCGCCGTTGCAAAGGCAACGGCGCCCGGAGAAGAATCCTGGCAACGACCTACTCTACCGGCGAAGTGCCAGTACCATCGGCGCTGCGGGGCTTAACTTCTCTGTTCGGAATGGAAAGAGGTGTGGCCCCCGCGCTATAGTCACCAGGGAACTCGGTGCTGACCGAGGACGGCCAGCGGTATGTCTGACATGATAGAAGATCGGGGCATGCACGTGCATGCGAGGCGTCGACCCCCCTGCGATGGCATCTGCAAAATAGGGGTGTTAAGCCTTATGGGTAATTAGTACGGCTCGGCTGAACGT
>JBDGQP010000003.1:2228-3621 GCA_042218975.1 Salinibacter sp. | reverse complement strand
CACGGCGCTGACCGCCGCCGAACAGCAGGCCCTTGCCGCCACCATCGACCGGTGCATCGAGTGGCTCCACGCGGCCCTGGAGCCGGAGGGGATGAACGTCGGCATGAACCTGGGTGGGGCCGCCGGGGCCGGCATCCCGGAGCACCTGCACGTGCACGTCGTGCCCCGATGGGACGGGGATACCAACTTCATGTCGACGACGGCCGAGACGCGGATCCTGCCCGAGGACCTGTCCACTACCTACGACCGCCTCCGGGCCGCGATCGAGGCCTCCGCTCCCACCGACGACTCCTGACCCCCTTCTCCTCATGTCTTCCTCCACGACCGCTCCCTCTCCGAAGGATCGCCGTGCGGCCCTCGACCGCTTCGAGTTTCGCGGTGTCCACCCGCACGTCCGCTTCGGCACCGCCAGCGACCGGTACGGCGGCTGGCTCGGCCAGATCTACCCGGAAGACGAGTACGGGGATCAGATCTCAACCCGGACGCGAACCCTGCAGGGCCAGCGCTTCGAGGAGCGCCGGGTCCCCATCGCGTCGGTCCGGTCGTACTTTGCGCACTTCGAGGTGCTCGAATTGGACTTTACATTTTACCACCCCCTCCTCGAGGACGACGGGGCGCCCTCGTCCAACTACCACGTCCTCTCCAACTACCTGGACCACGCGCCCGACGACGCGGCCTTCCTGCTGAAAGCGCCCCGGCAGTTCTTTGCCCGCACCCTGCGCCGCGGCGGTGACTTCGTCGACAATCCGGACTACCTCGACGCCGAGGGCTACCTCGAGACCTTCCACGAGCCGGCCGTCGAGTTGGTCGGGGACCGGCTCGACGGCCTCATCTTCCAGCAGGAATACCAGCGGGTGGCCGAGAGTCCCCAACCGGACGCCAACGTCCAGCAGCTGGATAACTTCTTCTCGGCCCTGCCCGACGACACGCAGTGCCACGTCGAACTGCGATCCGACCATCTGCTGTCCGGCGGGTACTTCGACTGGCTCGACGAGCGGGGCCTGGGGCACGTGTTCAGCCACTGGACCTGGCTGCCCGCCATCCGCGAGCAGTGGGCCCGGTGCGGGGAGCGCTTCACCGCGGCCAACGACCAGGCCGTGGCCCGCCTGCTTACGCCCCGCGACACGAAATACGCCGAGGCCTACGCCACCGCCTACCCGTTCGACGCCCCGGTGCCCGAGCTCAGCGAGACGGAGCAGGCCCACGACATGGTCCTCGACACCACGGCGCTCACGTACCGGGCCCAGTCCCAGAATGCGCTCCTCAACGTCGTGGCCAACAACCGCGCCTGGGGCAATGCCCCGGACCTTGCCCGGACGATCGGCCACCGGATTCTGGACGAGGAGGAGCGGCGCGGCGAATGATGCGGCCCCCTCCCGCGCTCGATCTCCTC
>JBDGQP010000003.1:0-2218 GCA_042218975.1 Salinibacter sp. | reverse complement strand
ACGCCGGGCTCGACGGGGAGGACGACCCGGACGAATGGACGGAGGGTCTCCCCACCGCTCCACACGTTCCCCCCGTAAGAGGCCGAGGGCCGACGGGCGACCTGCTACAGGGCTCGGGCCAATCGGGGCGGTTGGAATCAGGCCCCGCGCGCATCGAGGTAGCCCTGTAGGATGACGGCGGCCGCGGCGGCGTCCACGCGCCCCTTGTTGTAGCGGCCCGGCTGCGAGACCCCCGCCCGCCGCAGCAGGTCCTTCGCCCGCTCCGACGTGTAGCGCTCGTCGCGGCGCGTCACCTCGATCGGGCCGAGGGCGTCGTCGATGCGCTCGACGTAGGCGTCGACCATTTCGGTGGCCTCCCCCTCCTCGCCCGCCTCCGTGAGAGGCCACCCGACGACAACCCGGTCGATTCCCTTCTCCTGTCGGAGCGCGCGCAGCGCCTCGAGCGCCTCGTCCGGCGCGTAGGTGCCCTCGGCCTGCGCGAACAGACGCAGCGGGTCCGACACCGCGAGCCCGACCCGCTTGGTGCCGACGTCGACGCCCACGATGCGGGACGATCCTTCGAGTGCCTCCACGGGACGGTCGGGTTTGTCCACCAGTGCAGTTGGGCGGGCTCCGTGTGCTCCATTCGAGGGGTGGACGGCGGGACGAATGGAGGGGATGAACTTTTCCCCCGTTCCTCCATCCGTCTTCGCATCCGAGCCCCCAGAAGGCCGACGGGCCCCGCTGCGGGATTCGGCGTTATTCGTCGCCGTCCTCGTCGGGCCGGTCGGCACTGCCCTCTGGAACCGAGTAGCCGAGTTCCCGGAGCGGGGTCTTCAGTACCTCCCGGATGCGCTTGCCGGGCTTGAAGTGGGTTTTGCGCCGGCTGGGCACGAAGACGGGCTCGTTGGTCTGCGGATTCCGGGCCGTGGGCTTGGCCTTCGTCTTTTTCACCTCGAAGACCCCGAAGTCGCGGAGCTCGATGCGCCGCTCCGGGTCCGATTCGACCAGCAGGTCCCCGACGGCCATCAGGACCGCCCGCACCCACGGCTTGGCCTTGTAGAGGGGCTTCTCCATTTTCTCGGCCACGCGGCGCGCGACGTCTTCTTTGGTAAGGGTCTCCGTTCGATCGGACATGAGTGGCCTGCGTACGTCGGTCGGGAGTGCGTCGGTCGGAAGGGGCTACTCCTCAAAGCGGTAGACTCCGTGGATGCCGTCGATGCGCTTCAGGCGCTCCATCAGGCGCTGGAGGTGCTCCAGATCGGAGACGTGGAGGGTGATGGTCCCCGAAAAGATGCCGTCCTCCGTGTCGATGGTCAGCGACCGGATGTTGGTTTTCAGGTTTTTGGAGATGACGGTCGTGATGTCGTTGACCATCCCGACCCGGTCTTCGCCCATCAGCCGGAGGGCCGCCACGAACTGCACGTCCTTCTGGTGGCTCCACTCCACCTCCAAGATGCGGTCCGCGTGGTTGACCAGCAGATCCGAGGCGTTCCGGCAGTTGGAGCGGTGGATGTTGATCGTGCCGGTCTTGCTCACGAACCCAAACACCTCGTCTCCCGGAATGGGGTTGCAGCAGGCGGCGTAGTTCACCGCCAGGTCCTTCTGGATTTCCCCGTTGATGAGGAGGGTCTGCTTGTCGGTCGGCTGGGCGGTGTCGAGGAAGTTTTCGAAGCGCTCCCTCAGCGACTCCTCGTCCTCACTGTCCGCGTCGTCGGGGTCGGCGTCCCGGGTCTTGCCCTTGATGTAATCGACGAGCTCGTCCGGGTCATAGAGGCCCTTCCCGATCTCGTAGAAGAGCTGCTGCAGATCCGGAAACTTCAGCTCGTGGGCCACCTCCTGGAGGTCCTGGTCGCTGATCTCGATGCTGGCCCGGTCTTTTTTCTTCTGCCAGATGTCGCGGCCGAGGTCCGCGGCCTTTCGGCGCTCCTCGTTGGTCCACTGGCGGATGCGGCTCCGGGCCTTGTGGGTGACCACGAAGTTGATCCAGTCGGGGTTCGGCTGCTGCTTCTTGGAGGTGATGATCTCGACCTGGTCCCCACTGGACAGCTCGTGGGAGAGCGGCACCATCTTCCCGTTCACCTTGGCGCCGATGCACTGCATGCCCACCTCGGTGTGGACCTTGAAGGCAAAGTCCACGGGCGTGGCCCCCTGCGGAAGCGTCATGAGGTCGCCCTGCGGGGTGAAGACATAGATCTCCTCGTCGTAGAGGTTGAGGCGAAACTCCTTGACGAATTCG
>JBDGQP010000029.1:0-10876 GCA_042218975.1 Salinibacter sp. | reverse complement strand
CCGGCACCTCGCCCGAAGCTACCAGTTCGACCGGTTCAGCGAGGGCTTCGTGTCAGTCCTCGCGGCCGAGCAGACCCCCTCCTCGAAGGACTGGTTTCAGGGCACGGCCGACGCGGTGCGGCGCAGCATTCCCCACATCGAGGGCTACCGTCACCGCCACGTGCTCATCCTGTCGGGCGACCAGCTCTACTCGATGGACTACCGGAATCTGCTGGCGCACCACCGCGAGACCGACGCCGACGTAACGCTCGGGACGATCCCCGTGACCGCCGAGCAGGCCCCCGCGTTCGGCATCCTGAAGACCAACGACGAGCACGTCATCACCGAGTTCCACGAGAAGCCCCCGCGCGACGAGTTGAGCGGAAAGGAGAGCCCCGTCGCCGACGAGCTGGAGGAGCAGGGCCGCACCTACCTGGCGTCGATGGGCATCTACATCTTCGACCGGGAGCCCCTGCGCGAACTGCTCGACGCCAACCCCGACGACCACGACTTCGGCAACCAGATCATCCCGGCGGCGATCGACGAGCTGAAGGTGGCCAGCTACCCGTTTACCGACTACTGGAGCGACATCGGGACCATCAGCTCGTTCTACGAGGCCAACCTGATGCTGGCCGGCACGAGCCCGCCGTTCAGCCTCTACGACCAGAACCGGCCCCTCTACACGAACGCTCGGATGCTGCCGCCGGCCAAGATCCTGAGCTCCTACGTCCAGAACTCCCTCATCGCGGAGGGGAGCGTGGTCACCAACAGCCAGATCTCCCGCTCGGTGGTCGGCATCCGCTCCTACGTCGGCGACAACACGACCCTCAAGAACACGGTGATGATGGGGGCCGACCACTACCGGTGGCACGACCTCGACGAGCTCGGCTACCTCGAGGGCGCAGAGAACCCGGGCATCGGCGAGGAGTCGTACGTCGAGGGCGCCATCATCGACAAGAACGTGTCGATCGGGAAGCGCTGCATCATCAAGAATCGCGACAACGTCGAGGAGGCCGAGACCGACCGGTACTACATCCGGGACGGGATCGTCGTCATCCCGAAAAACACCGTCATCCCGGACGATACGATTATCTGAGTGTGGGGGTGTGGGAGTTTGGGAGTTCGGTGTCTGGCGCTGGGGGGCGGTGGACCGCAGCTCCGTCGACCCCCACACCCCCAAACGCCCATACTCCCACATCGACCGGATGTAGAAAGCACCCCGCAGCGTTTCTTCTCTCCTCCCTGAGATTGCATTCCCCTCACCGATGAAGATCGTCGTTCTCACCAACGAGTATCCGCCCAACGTCTACGGGGGGGCGGGCGTGCACGTCGAGTACCTGACCCGCGAGCTCGCCGCCCTCGACGGGGGAGGGCACGAGGTCGAGGTGCTGTGCTTCGGCGAGCAGCGGGAGACGGACGGCAACCTGACGGTCCGCGGCGTGGCGCCCGACTTTGAACTGCCCCGCCAGGACGAGCGCCACGCCAAGTTCATGGACGCGATGGCGCGGGACCTCGTCATGGCCGGGTCGGTGGCGGACGCCGACATCGTCCACGGGCATACCTGGTACTCGCACCTGGCGGGCTGCCTCGTCAAGCAGCTGACGGGCGGGAAGCTGGTTCTCACCACCCACTCGCTGGAGCCGCACCGGCCCTGGAAGGCCGAGCAGCTGGGCACCGCGTACCAGGGCAGCTCCTGGGTCGAGCGCACCGCCTACGAGACCGCCGACGGCGTCGTGGCGGTCTCCGCGTCGATGAAGGCGGACGTGCAGGCCCTCTACGACGTGGGCGGGGCCGACGTCGAGGTCATCCACAACGGCATCGACATCGACCAGTACCGCCCGCGCCCCGACCCCTCCGTGCTGGAGGCCCACGGCGTCGACCCCGAGCGGCCGTTCGTTCTCTTCGTGGGCCGCATCACGCGCCAGAAGGGCATCCTCCATCTCGTGGAGGCCATCCACCACCTCGACCCCGACATTCAGGTCGTGTTGTGCGCCGGTGCGCCCGACACCGAGGCCATCGGCGAGGAGATGGAGGCGCGCGTGGAGGCCGCGCGGGCCGAGACGGACAACCCCATCGTGTGGATCGCCGAGATGCTCCCGCGCGAGGAGGTCATCACGATGTACACGCACGCCGAGGTCTTCGTCTGCCCCAGCGTCTACGAGCCGTTTGGCATCATCAACCTCGAGGCGATGGCCTGCGAGACGCCGGTCGTCGCCTCGGCGGTGGGCGGCATCCCGGAGATTGTGGTGCCGGAGGAGACCGGGCTCCTCGTCGACGTGGACCCCACGGCGGGCGAGGCCGTCGAGCCCGCCGACCCGGACGGCTTCGCCCGGCGGCTGGCCGACGGCGTAAACGCGCTCATGGCCGACCCCGACCGGCGGAAGACCCTGGGCACCGCCGCCCGCCGGCGGGTCGAGGCGCACTTCAGCTGGGGGGCGATCGCCGAACAGACGCTCGGGTTCTACGAGACGCTGCTGGACTGATGCAAACGCCGCGTGCACGCGGTCTCCCCGGGCACACGCTCCGTTCGGGTGTGGAGGGATCGTGCCTCCATCCCTCTGCACGTCGTCACGTCCAACCCCGACCCCTGCTACAGAATTCGGGATGAGTCCTGTGGGGTGCGGGCCCTTCCAGACGCGGGCCCGGCCAGAAGACCCCCGAGATCTCGGCGCTCACCTCTACGCGCCGGACCTCGACGACGATCGAGACGAGGCCGACCGAACGACGGCGGGCGCGGACAGTGTGAGGAAACGTCAGGGGAGGAGGGGACGGAGAAGAGGAGGGACACGGCGCCTGCAAGGGCAACGGACGACGATCGGTACGCTCCACCAACAATCCGAGGACTCATGGGCCACCACGAGGTCGACGCCGAGCAGGAGATGAACCGGCTGATCGCCTCTGGGGGTACGCCGCCCGCCGACAAGGATCCGTTTCAGTTTGGCGACACGCGGCTGCCGCCGGGACGTGTGATCGAACTGCTCCGGCCCCACATGACCGACCGACGCCTCCGGCGCCTCCGCGAGGTAGTGGCCGAGCGGACGCGCACCGTGGTGCCGGTCGTGGAGGGGCTCGTGAACACCGGCAACGTGAGCGCCGTGATGCGGTCGGCCGAGGCGCTGGGCTACCAGGACGTCCACGTCGTGAAGGGGGACAACGAGCGCTACAAGCACTCCGAGCGCACGGCGGGCGGGGCCCAGCGCTGGCTCGACGTCTGGCGCTGGGAAGAGGCCGCTGCGGGCGCCGCGCACCTTCGCGAGGCCGGCTATCGGCTGGTGGCGACCCACCTGCACGCCGACACGGTGCCGATCCGCGAGTTGAACTTCACCGAGCCGACCGCCCTCATCTTCGGCAACGAGGAGGCGGGCGTCTCCGACGCCATGATGAACGAGGTGGACGCCGCCTGTGAGGTGCCGCTCCCCGGCTTCACGGAGAGCTTCAACGTGTCGGTCGCCGCGGCGGTGGCCCTCTATCACGCCCAGCAGGACCGCCTCGACCGCCAGGGCCACCACGCCGACCTCGGCGCAGAGGAGCAGGAACGCCTCGTGGCCCGCTTTTGCCTGCGCAGCGTCACCGAGCCGGAGCAGATCATCGAGCGGAAGCTGGCGGACGCGACGTAGGCGCTACTCCGCGTCCGAGGAGGCAGAGAGGGACTGCAGGCGGTCGCGGACGGCCGGGTCCGCCCCGGCCCACTGCTCGGACAGGGCGGAGCGGGCCGCCCGGGCCACCTCGGGCTTGTTCGCGCGGGCGGCGGCCGTGGCCTTGCCCCAGAGCGACAGCGCCCGGCCCGGGTACCGCTCCAGCGTGGCGGTGAACTGATCGAGGGCGTCGGCGGGGCGGCCCGCCGACAGCAGCGCCTCACCGTACAGCTCGGGGGCGGGCTTCGCCGGGAACGGCGGGCCGAAGTCGAGCGGCCGCTCCATCTCGAGGTCCGTGGCGGTTTGGAGGTGGTCGAGGCCCGCCGCCGTGTCGCCCGCCTTCAGGGCGAGGAGGCCCTCCAGCTCGTGGACCTGAATGCGAAGGGCGTCGGACGGATCGTCGCCGAGGGCCGCCTTCGCTTTCGACAAGGCCGACCGCGCCGCCGAGAGGTTATTCTGCTGGGCGGCGGCGAGGCCCCGGGCCGCGTAGACGCTCACGGCCCCGCGGGGCTCGAGCGCGGTCGGGTCGACGTTCATCGTGTCCAGGAGCGGGTCGAGCCGGGTCCACTGCTCGGTGCCCACGACGTAGGCGATGGGCATGTACCACCGCATGTAGTCGGCGTAGCTGGTCGTCGTGGCCGGCGTCTGGGCGTGGTGCCGGGTGGTGTCGAGGACCGCCCGCGCGTCGGCGTGGCGGCCCTGCTGCAGGCGGGCGTAGTGGAGCCAGTGGAGGGCGTGGAAGCCACCGCCACTGAGGCCGTCCGCCCCGCCCCCGGCCTTGCGGCGGGCCGCCTCGAAGGAGGCGACGTTCGACTGCGCGCCGCGGTCCCACTTGGCCAGGGCGAAGAAGATGTGCGACGGCATGTGCAGGGCGTGGGGCGCCGCCGGGGCGATGTCGGCGTATACGCGGGCCGGGCGCAGGCCGAGGGGCGCGTGCACCGGGTCGTCGTAGGCGTGGATGAGGTAGTGGGCGGCGCCGGGGTGCTGCGGATTCGCGTCGAAGACCTCCTCGACGATCGCCGCGGCGCGCATGTACGTGGCAAAGTCGCGGCCCTCGTGGGCGGTGCCGAGGATCGAGAGGGCGTGGAAGGCCTGCGCGTCGAGGTCGTCGGGGTACCGCTCGGCGAGGTTGGCCATTGCCTCGGCGTAGGCGTCGTCGCGGGCCTCCTTGCTTCGTGGATCCTCCTGCCCCGCCCCGTACAGGACGTGCAGGGTGCGCAGGTAGGCCGTCTCCCGCTCCGTGGGCGCCGCCTCGAGCCGCGCCTCGGGGGTCGGCGCCAGGTCGCGCAGCGCCTCGAGGGCGGCCTGCCGGTCCTGCTCCATCCAGATCGGATGGTTGTGGGTCATCGCCTCCCCCCAGTGCGCCATCGCGAAGTCGGGGTCGATCCGCTGTGCCTCCCGGAAGGCCGCCCGGGCTTCCTCGTACTCGAAGCTGTGCAGCAGGAGCAGCCCGCGAAGGAAGGGCGCCTGTGCCGCCTCGGCGCCGGAGTTGTCGAACGTCGTCTGGCCGTAGTCGGCCTCCTGGGCGAGGGCCGGGCCGGCGAGCACAGCAAGGAGACAAAGAGGAAGGAGGAGCCGAACGAGTCGACGCATGGGACGGGCGAGCAATGTAATGGGCGGCGCGGACCATCCCTACCTCCGGTTCGGGGAAAGGTTCGTCCCGGCGCGGACGGACGTCCGGGGCCGCCCGTCTTTCCTTGATTGAAGAATCGTGGAACTCCACGGTGTTTTGTCCAGTAGCAAGCGCTCGTTAGAAGGTGCGATTTCAGTCCCGTGTCAGCCCGCACACATTCCCTTCTACAGGCCCGACTGGGAAAGGAATCGAGACGACTCGCCTGCACCCTCGCGATGCACACTTCTCGTCGCGATGTGCCTGGACCGTTTCATCGCTCCTCTGCGTGCGGTCGGAATTGCGTGTCTGCTCGGATTCTTGCTGCCCGCGCCGAACGAAAGGGGGACCGCCCACGCGCAGGCAGCCGTCGTTGAGCCGTCGACCCGGGCCGACGGGGACGGCGCGACCGTTCCGTACCGTCGTTTCACGCGCCGGAGCGGGCTTCCCCACGCCACCGTTCGGCACCTGGCGCAGGCGGGGGACGGGCGGCTCTGGATCGGGACGAACGCCGGCCTGGCCGTGTACGACGGCCACCGTATGCAGCGGGTCTCCCTCCCCGACTCGATGGGCGTCGGCGTCGTCGGGGACCTGCTCGCCCGTGAGGGCGGCGGGGTGTGGGGGTCGTTCGTCGAGCACGGGGTCGCCCTGATCGAAGACGGCGCGGTCCGCCAGGTTCATCCGGCGCCCCCCGAGCCCGGATACGTCGCCCGCCTCCTACGCCGTGGGGACACGCTGCTTGCCGTCACGAAGACGGCGCTGTGGCGCCTCCCGCCCGGGGCCGACGCGTTCGAGAAAACACCCCTCACCTACACCTCGGACGGCGCGGCGGCGAGCCGTCTCGCCGACACCGAGCGGGTCATGGTGGCGGCCGATCGGGCGCCCGACGGCTCCCTCTGGGTGCTGGACCGGACCCGAGGCCCCGGCCGGCTCAGGCCCGACGGCACGGTGTCATTCGTCGACGTGAAGGGGGCGGGGGACGGCCTGAAGTGGAAGAGCCTCCGGTTTGCGGACGATGGGACCGCGTTCGTCACCACGCTGAACGGCACCTACCGGTTCGACCCGTCGACGGGGACGCTTCGAAAGCGGGTATCGACGGGGCAGCCCACCAAGCACGGAACGACGGTTCGCGGCCACACCGGGTACGTGGTGCACGGCGAACGCATTCTACGGTGGAACCTGCGGTCGGGGCGCGTCCGCTCGCTTGGCCCATCCCTCGGGCTTCCCAACACGCAGTACTACACCGCGCTGGAGGACGACCAGGGCGACCTGTGGATTGGAACGCAGCGGGGCCTCCTTCACCTTCCGTCGCCGGGCGCCCGGACCCGCACGTCCATCGACGGCGTTCCCCTGCGCTGGTCGCTCCACCTCTCGGCGGACACGAGTCGGGGCACGCTCTGGCTGTCGACCTGGGGGTCCGGGGTGTTCCGGCTGGCCCCGGACCCCGCCTACGCCCCTCCGCGCCGGGCCGACGGCACGCCCTACGCGGAGGGCCAGTGGAGCATGGCCGTGCGACGGCGGCCCGACGGCATCGACGCCCTGAGCGTCGCGGGGTGGTTCCGGCGCGGCGCGGACGGGTGGCGCCGGGTGCACCCCGACCTCCGGGCCGCCAACGGCTACGTCGACACGACCGGGGCAGGGGTCTTCTGGACCAACCACGGGATCTGTCGCGTCCGGCCCCGCCCCAAGGCGCCCGTCGACACCCTCTGGCGGTGGGACGACGACGCCCCGTACCCGACGCGCTACCCCGGGCTCCACCCCACCGACGACGGCACGGTCCTGCTCCGCACCGGGGGCCACATCGTCCACCTCAATCCCTACACCGGGGCCGAGGGGCCCGCCGGGGCGGACACGGTGGCCTCGTTTCCCCGGTACGCGTCCGTGGATGCCCGCAGCATGACCGTGCTGGACGACCGGGTGTGGCTGGGCAGCCGTGCGAAGGGCCTTATCGGCATTTCCCTGGAAGGCGACACCACCCGCACGACCCGACTGATTCCGGGTCAGCACGTCCTCTCCCTATCGGCGGCCAAGGACTCTCTTCTGCTCGCCGGGACCGATACGGGCCTGTATCTGCTCGACCCGGCGACCGGAACCGTCCGTCGGCACCTCACGACGGCGGACGGGCTGCTCAGCAACACCGCGGGCGGCCGGTTCTTCCGCGACACCCTGTACGTCACCCATCCCTACGGCGTGACGATGCTGCCCCGCTCGGTCGTGGCGACGCCGCCCCGTGCCCCCCGGCCCAAAGTGACGGGCTGGTCGGTCGACGGGGCGGATCGGGCCCCAGTGGACTCCGCGCGCCTCGGGGCCGATGAGCGGACCCTCACCTTTCGATTCGCGGGCGTCCACCTCGCCAAGGGACCAGACGTGACTCATTCCTACCGGCTCGTGCCCTACGACTCGACCTGGCATCGGACGGACGACCGGCGCACCCGCTACACCGACCTGCCCCCCGGCTCGTACACCTTCCAGGTCCGGGCGCACCTGGAGGGGGCCCCCACGCGGTCGCCCGCCACCCTTCACGTGAGGATCCCGCCCGCCTACTACGAAACCACGTGGTTCTGGGCCCTGTGCGCCCTGGGCGGGCTCGGCCTCGTCGGGGGCGCCTACTGGCTCCGGGTCCGCGCCCTGCGGCGGCGGCGCGACGAGCTTCGGTCCCTCGTCGACGCCCGGACGCGAGAGCTGGCCGAGGAGAAGCGGCGCACGGAGGCGCAGGCCGAGCGGCTCGCCGCCCTCGACGCGGAGAAGAACCGCTTTTTCGCCAACGTCAGCCACGAGTTCCGCACGCCGCTCACCCTCCTCGTCGGGGGGCTCGACGACGCCCTCGACGGGGCGTTCGGCGCGGTCCCCGCCCCCCTCGAGCGGCAGTTGGAGATCCTGCGCCGGCACGTGGACCGCCTCCGGCGCCTGGCCGACCAGCTGCTCGACCTCGCCCGCCTGGAGGCGGCCGATCCCGAGCTCGACCCGGCCCCCGGCGACCTCGTCGCCTTCGTGCGTACCCTCGTGCAGGCCTACGCCCCGATGGCCGACCGGCGCGGGGTGACGCTCAGCTTGGAGACGAATCCTGACGCGCACCCCTGCCGATTCGACGCCGAGAAGCTCGAAACCGTCCTCGGCAACCTGCTGTCGAACGCGCTCACGTACACCCCCGCCGGGGGAGCGGTGGAGGTGCGCCTCGAGGTGGAGGCGCCGGACGCCGACGACGAGCCCAGAGCCGTCGTTAAGGTGTCGGACACGGGCCCCGGCATCCCCGAGGCCCAGCAGGAAGCTGTCTTCGAACGCTTCGCCCGCCCCGACGTCCCCGACGGCACCGAGTCGGGGGCCGGCATCGGCCTGGCGCTGGCCCACGAGTACACCCGGATGCATGGCGGCACCATCGAGCTCGACAGCACCCCGGACGTCGGCAGTACGTTCACCGTCCGTCTTCCGCTCCCGCCCGTCGACGCGGACACGGAACTGGAGACCGAGCCCCTCGACGTCCCGGCAGACGCCGTCCCGTCGGGCGACGGACGGGCGGCTCCTGCGGGGGCGTCGGCCGACGGCACTCCTCCGGCGACGGACCGGCCGCGGATTCTCGTGGCCGAAGACAACGCCGACGTGCGGGCCTACCTCCGCCGGCACCTGACCGACCGCTGGGCGGTCGCGGAGGCGGCCGACGGGCAGGAGGCCCTGGACGCGGTTCGGGAGGAGCCCCCCGACCTGGTCCTGGCCGACGTCATGATGCCGGGGCTGGACGGCCTGGCGCTCACCCGCCGCCTCCGCGCCGACGAGGACCTGGGCCGCATGCCGATCCTCCTGCTCACTGCCCGTGCCGCCGAGGACGACGCCGTCGCCGGCCTGCGGGCCGGGGCGGACGACTACGTCCCGAAGCCCTTCTCGATTGAGGAGCTGCGGGCCCGCATCGAGCAGCTGCTGGCGGCCCGGCGGGCGTGGGGGGGCTCGGCCCGTGCCGCCCGCCTGCTGGCGCCGGACGTGGAGATGACCACCGCCGACGAGGCCTTTCTGGACCGCGTGACGACCGCGATCGAGGCGCACCTGTCCCGGTCGTCCCTCACCGTCGAGGACCTGGCCGCCGAGGTGGGCCTCAGCCCCCGCCAGCTCCAGCGCAAGCTCAAGCGCCTGACCGGCAGCACCGCGGCCCAGTTCCTGCGGCAGTACCGCGTCGAGTGCGCCGCCGAGCTGCTCGCCGACGGGGCCGACTCGGTGGCGCAGGTGGGCTACCGCGTCGGCTTTGGAACGAGGGAGACCTTCAGGAAGCACTTCCAGGCCCACTTCGACTGCCCGCCCTCCGCCTACGCCGCCCGCCACGACGACGGGGCCGCCCCGCACGACGGCCCCTAGCCCCAGCCACGAGCGGGGGGCGGGGCCGTGCGCCCCGCGCAGCCCCGCCGCCGGGGATCGGGGCCTGAGACGCGCACGGCAGCCCGGGGCCTCGGGCCCGTCCGCGACCATCTCGCTCGTCGCGTCGGGGGCGTGTCGCTTCTCAGGGGGGAGAATGACGCTTTATGTCGCGTCTCCCGGGGCAAAATGTCGCACTTCTGGGGCCGCCCATGCCTTGCTCTGTAGTGGAGAGTGATAGGCCCCATCCGCTGCGCCCCGTTCCCGACCGACGGCGCTGCGCGTCGGTCGCCATCTCTGACGCGCAGGGAGCGATCTAACGCACAGGGAGCGCGGGGTGCGGCCGGCCTCCTGCTGCCGCTCGTCCGGGTCCTGCGTGCATTTCACCCCTGCGTACACTTCAACTACGAACGGTCCTCCAACCTCGTCCAACGACCGATGCGACACTGGTACTCGCCTGAGTTTTCACGCCCGATATTCTTCTCGTGTGCGCCTCTCCCGATGAACGTTGTGACATCCAGTTTCCTCCTGCTTCTGCTCCTGGTCGCGGGCCCCCTGCCGGTCTCCGACGCGCAGGCCCAGAGCCCGACCCCGGTGACCACCATCGAAAACGGGGGCGGGGATACCCGCCTGCAGCTCACTTACAACGGCGGGCTGTACGTCCCGGGGACCTACGGCCCGACGGCCGAAGATGACTCGATTCCGGCCGAGGGTCCCGGTACGCGACTGATGTGGTACCCGGCGAAGGGAGCCATCCGCGCCGGGGAGGTTGGCGTTTTCTCCAGCAAGGGCGATGTCTGGGACGCCGATAGCATCGGACTTCATTCTGTGGCCTTCGGTCAAGACACGAAAGCCAATGGATTTGCCGCCACGGCGATGGGCCAAGTGACGACCGCCAGCGGCGGCAGTGCTACGGCGATGGGCACGCAGACGACCGCCAGCGGCGAATCTTCTACAGCGATGGGACTCGAGACAACTGCCCGCGGCAAATTCGCTACCGCGACCGGCCAAAACACGATCGCCGCGACAAACAGGTCCCTCTCGGTTGGTGCCTACAACGACAAGAATCGCGGCAACGACGACGATGACCCCTCGACTGGCCCGCTTTTCGTCGTTGGAAATGGGGACTTCATAACCCGCTCCGACGCCCTGGTGCTCGACCAGAGCGGCAACCTCACGATCAGCGGGAGCCTGACCCAAAACTCCGACCGCCGCCTCAAGGAAGACGTCCGGCCCCTCGGCGCCGGGGTCCTGGAGAAGCTAATGCAGATTCAACGAATCATTTTGGGATTGAGCCAATGAGAAGTTCCGTCCT
>JBDGQP010000028.1:0-4533 GCA_042218975.1 Salinibacter sp. | reverse complement strand
GGGGGACTTGCAGCCGCAGATGAGGAACCCTACCATTAAGGCAAAACGACCCACAGTGCTGCTTCTTTTCCAGCACCGCCCACTACCTTGTAAGCCCCTTTTTTCAGGGGCTTATGTATTTATATGTGTTTAGGGGTACAACATTGGTAAAACAACTCCACGGTTGTACTCCGTTCTCCCCTCAGTGGGACACTACACTTCCCCCGTACCCTCCTGGCTTACTACCTCTCGGGCCTCAGGCCTGTGACCAGCAACGGCTGCGCTCATGAGGTGAATTGGAAGCCTCGAAGTGGATGCGAATGGCGAGGTGCTCCCGAGTGATAACGAAGAGTCGGAGAAGCGAACAGTGAGGAGCTGGCTCCGACGGCTAACGCCCCGAACGGGAATTACGGCTCTACGCGACGCTCGAACTCTTCCTCAGTGCGTATGCTGCGGGTCGGAATGGTTTGTGCTTCACATTCCACGTCGAATCGCTGATGTTAACAGCCCGTCTCGGAATCTAGCTCTACCCAACAGGCACATGTCCATGAAGTCACTCCAGCAGCTCTGCAGTGTCCGGGACGAGGTCTTTGATCCCAGCCGCCGAGATACTGTTCTCGACCTCACAGATCTTATAGAAGGCGAGATTAACGCCCGGAAGTTCTTCGAGCGGAACTACGTCACCAACGGAATGGAGACCCTGCTGCGAGAAGCGTTCGATCGCTTCTCCCGTCAGTCACAGCAGGGCACATTTCTTCTCAATCAGGCAATGGGAGGGGGGAAAACCCACAACATGATTGCCCTCGGGCTTCTGGCGGAATATCCGCA
This sequence comes from Salinibacter sp., assembly GCA_042218975.1. Taxonomy (GTDB): domain Bacteria; phylum Bacteroidota; class Rhodothermia; order Rhodothermales; family Salinibacteraceae; genus Salinibacter. The sequence continues at coordinate 3,726 of JBDGQP010000028.1, read as the reverse complement.
GTTCCGCGATGAGGTGCTGGAGGGGTACCACGACTCCAATTTGGGAAAGGTGAATGTGGCCGCATTCACCGGCCGAGAGAGCGATGCACCGTACGGGATTTGGGGGTCCATTGCCGAACAGATCGGCAAGAAGCAGGAGTTCAGTGAGTACTACGAGCCTCTGGAGCCGCCCGGACAAACCGCCTGGGTGAATCTTCTCAAGGGCGAGCCGCTCCTTATCCTCCTCGACGAGCTCCCTCCCTATCTCAACCAAGCCCGGGCGAAGAAGATTGGGAATGCGGACTTAGCTACGGTGACAACCGCCGCACTATCAAATCTACTGGTGGCTGTGGGACGGCCGGAGCTAGAGAACGTGTGTGTTGTGATTTCGGACTTGACCGCAACATATGGGGAAGGGAGCCAGCAGCTCAACGAGGCCCTTCGTGACTTGAGGAATGAGGCCAACCGGGGAGCTCTGGAACTGGAGCCAGTGCAGCAGAACACGAATGAGCTTTACCATATCCTGCGGAAACAGATTTTCGAATCGCTTCCGCCAGAGGAAGACATTCAAGACGTTGCTCGGGCCTACGCCCAGTCCGTGAAGGATGCGAAGCAAATGGATGTGACCAGTGCGTCCCCGGAAGAGTACGCTCGGCGCATTCAGGACGCATATCCCTTTCACTTCTCTATCCGTGATCTCTACGCCCGCTTCCGAGAAAACCAGGGTTTCCAGCAGACGCGCGATCTGATCCGCCTCATGCGAACCGTCGTTGCCCGCATGTACGATACAGGGCGAGCGGAGGATAGGTACCTGGTTCATCCCTATGACATCGACCTCAACCACAAAGGGACCCTCACGCAGGTTACGCGCATCAACCCGAAGCTGGAGAATGCGATCAGTCATGACATCGCGTCCGACGGGGACGCAGAAGCGGAGACAATTGACCAAAATCGGGAGGGCCGCGATGCACAAGACGCGGCAACCCTCCTGCTGATGGCGTCGCTGCCCAACGTCCCGGATGCCATTCGGGGGCTTACGCGGACTGATGTTGTCTCTCTTCTTTGTACGCCAAATCGAGATGTCTCTCGCGTCGAGCAGGAAGTCCTGAAGCCGTTCTACACCTCGGCCTGGTACCTCCACACCGATACTGACGGGCGGCTCCTCTTCAAGGACGTTCAGAACATCAACGCACGGCTCAAGACGACGTCCGAGTCTTATGGACGCAAGTCGCGACTCATAGAGCTGCGGGACTTCCTTCGAGGACTATTCGAACCCTCCGTTTCGGATGTCTACCAGCGAGTGCAGGCCCTCCCGGCCGTCGATGAGATCAATGTCACGTCGGACAAGGTCACCCTCGTGCTGGCGGAACCCTCCTCCGATGCGGGACTGAACGAGGATCTGAAGGCCTTCTATGACGACTTGGAATACAAGAATCGCGTTCTCTTCCTCACCGGCCAGCGGAGCACGCTTCAGCACCTGCTGGAGAAGTCCGCGCGTCTGAAGGCGATTCGCCACATTCTGGACGAGATGAAGGCGGAGAAGGTCTCCGAGAATGATCCGCAGTACGCGTCGGCGCAGGAAATTCGGGACGAAGTGAAGCTCCAGCTCCTCAGTGCGGCCCGCGAGACCTTCACCACCCTGCTCTACCCGTCCTTCGACGACCTCCGGTCTGCGGACTTCGTGATGCAGTTCACCGACAATAGCTACAACGGGGAAGAGCAAATCCGCTCCACGCTGGAAGAGAAAGGAAAGTTCACGGCCGACATCGAGGACGATTCGTTCCGAAAGAAGTGTGAGGAGCGCCTCTTCACACAAAAGCAGATGCTCTGGTCGGAGGTGAAAAAGCGGGCCGCCGCGTACACCAGTTGGCCGCTGCACCGTCCCGATGCGCTGGACCGCTTAAAAAAGCGCATGCTACATGAGGATCAGTGGCGACCGGAAGGGAACTACGTGAACAAGGGTCCCTTTCCGCCACCGAAGACGGACGTGCGTGTCCAGGAGCTACACCGAGATCATGAGAGCGGTGAGGTCACCCTACGGTTGACCCCCGTCCACGGCGATACCATCTATTATGAGATCGGGGCCGAGGCCACGACGGCGTCGGAGGAAGTGACGGACCCGCAGTCGTTCACGACCGATGCACTGCAGGTCTCTTTCCTCTGCGTCGATTCGGAGGGGGAGCACGAGACGGGCGAACCCGTGGAATGGACGAACGAGGTGACGATTCAACACCGCGTCTATTCGGATGCGGACGGGAAGAAACGAGTGGAGCTACAGGCTGTCCCTGAGGTCCCGATCCGCTACACGACCGACGGCTCGAATCCGCGCCAGGCCGGGGGCCGCTACGAAGACCCGATCGAGGTCGAAGAAGGGACGCAGGTGGTACAGGCGGTGGCCGAAGAGGATGGAGTGGTGTCGGAACCGGAAGCCATCCGGCTCGACTGGACGGACGATGGCTCCGCGGCCATCCAGGACGATCAACCGGCGCTGTGGAAAAAGTCTCATCAACTGGGGACGACGAAGGAATCGTACGATTTCCTGCGGCGAATGCAAAAACTGGGGGCGACGGCCAAGGGCCCAAGGATTACGATCGATGGGAAAGAATGGGTGGACCTGTCCTTCGATCAGAACATGGAGGTCGATGGGGAGACCCTGGAGGAGGCCGCTGAGTACGTGCGTGGTCTGATCGAAGAGGGAGAAGTGACCTTGAATGTAGAGGCGCTGCAGTTCGATAGTGGACAGCAGCTTCGGGATTGGGCGGAAGACGCAAAGACAGATTTGAATCCTGACGAGGTGGAACAGTAATGGGCGAACACGACACGGACGTCCTCGGATTTGGCTTTACCCCTACGGAGGGAGAGCACCACTTCCTCGTCACGATCCCGCCGAAGTCGGACGATGACTCCATCTACATGTCTGAACACTTCGAATGGGAGGAGAGCGACGAGCGACGGGAACTCCATTTCGCACTCGGCAAGGAAGATTCGAAGATGCGAGTGGTCCTTCCGCGCATGAAGTGGGAGGAGATTGAGGAAGCGACGAAGGCCGAGTTCAACCGGCGGCTGCGGGACAACGGACAGCCGACGGGCAAATGGCAAATTGGCCAAGTGCCTGTGTCCCGCCTCTTCGGCAAAGAACTCGTCCTGCTGGCGTGGGCCATAGAGGACGCGGATCCGGCCAAGATCCCAACAGCCATTCGCAACTGGCGCGGACTGGCGCCCGAGGAGCGGTGGTGGCTCTTCACGATGACGAACGCCGCCACGGGACACGCGGTCACAGGCCGGAATAAGGGCTGGCGAAAGGCCGTCCGGTTCGCACTGTGCGACAATCCGGTGTCCGGCTCCGACGTTGAATCGCGCGAGGAGATGGACTTCGGGCTCTTCCAACAGACCTGATTGGGGTCCTCCTCGTATGGTCCGTTGGAGGTTCCGCGGAAGGAGAGTGGGAACGAATCGGGCCCCCTTCTCTTTCTTTCTGGTCCGGGGTTGGCAAATCAGCTAGTGATTTCTATATTGCCAACCCCCTCACTTCTCCCTTATTCGTCACGGGTCCAGTCATGGCACTCGGTGCCCGCATCAGACAGGCTCGGAAGCTACGCGGTCTCAATCAGCGGGAATTGGCTGCAGAAATCGACCTGAGCAAGACGACCGTGTGGAATTACGAGCAGGAAAACACGCTTCCCGATTCGGCGAAGCTCATGGAGATTGCCGAGGCGTTGGACATCGACCTCTCCTACTTCCTCCGAA
>JBDGQP010000027.1:0-2763 GCA_042218975.1 Salinibacter sp. | reverse complement strand
ATAAGCACCATCAGGTCAAAATTCCAGTAGTCAATCGACTACAGTCCAATGGCCAACCAACACGTCGTCCGACGCAATGGAGAGTGGGCTGTCCGGGGAGAGGGAAACAGCCGCGATACGTCTCAACACGACACGCAGGGGGAGGCGATCGATGCCGCCAGGGACGTAGCTGAGAATCAAGGTGGTGACGTGGTGATCCACAACCGAGGGGGGAAGTTTCGCGAGCGCCACACCTATGGCAAAAGGGACCCGGAGTCCTCGGAAGGGTAAGTAGCGGCGAAGCTTGTCCCCGCGGATTTTATCCGCAAGGCAGCACAGTTGGACGTCTACGCACCTCAATTACCATGAGCTACTCCCAACAGGAGCTCCAGAAGATCTTCCAGAGCACGTCCGGTCGATGTCATCTCTGTCACAGTCCCCTCCAGTTTGGGGAGTATGCCGATGAGTGGGAGGTAGACCACTCTAAGGCGAAAGCAAACGGGGGCACAGATCACGGCAACAATCTCTACCCGGCCTGCAAATCGTGTAACAGAGCCAGGAGGGACCGTCCTGCTTCGAAGGTTCGGGAGGAGAACGGGGTTACCGGCATCCCGCTTTCTCGGAAGCAGAGGGAGAAGGAAAAGAAGCAAAACGGCCTGGCCTACGGTAGTCTAGGGGCTTTGGCGGGAGGACTACTGGCCGGTGGCCCTGCCGGTCTTGCGATCGGAGCAGTGGTTGGCGGCTCCTTTGGTTTCAGCAGAGACCCAGACCAGTAAGCGCTTCGGTGTCGGGTTCTGCGTCCTGTGCTGAGCGCAATTGAGATCTGATTGCACTCGAACACAGAAGCTCTCTCCAGAACCCCGGCTCTTGAGAGCACCTCCTGCTTAAAATCGACTACGCCGTGCGACAGACACGTACCTCTCATTCGCCGGTTGCGCACGTCTTCAGGGCACCGGCCTTCAAGAGAGGTTTTAGAGCGTGGAGAGCCGCTCTCGGACCCTCCGGACCAGCGGGCCGGGCCGAATGACCTGCACCTCCGGATGTCCCGGCCGGTAGTCGTCGACGTTGTACGTCGTGAGGTACCGGCAACCCGCCTGCCGGGCCGAAACGAGATGTGGAAGGTCTTTCCAATCGGCTCGGCCCATGTGGGGGCGGAGGTCCTCTCGACTCGGCGGCTCGCGGGTCGCCAAGGCTTGCCGGACCAGACGGCCAAACGCCTCGGTCGCCTTCGGAAGCTTTGCCTCCAGGTTTCGCCGGCATTCCTCGACGGCAAGTTCGGAGGTGATGCCCTCGATGAGGGTGATCTCAGAGAGGGTGAGCAGTACCTGACTGGCGCTGTAGCTGGAAGGGGAAGAGGCGCCCGCGAAGAGAACGTCCGCGTCAACGTAGATTCGGAGACGATCTGTGGTCGAACCTGCTGGGCCTTCCTCGGCAGCGGGACTGTCACTCATCGCCACTGTCTGGACGTGCTCGGGAGCCGTCGCGCGGCGGGGGGGCGCCTCCGGTGTGTCCGTCCTCCCCTGTGGCGTCCCCTTCACCTAGGGCTTCTTCGCCTGTAGATTCTTCGCCTGTGGGCGGGTCTCCGTAGCGCTCCCGTACGAGGGCCGCGCGCTCCTCGCGGAGCCGGTCCAAGAGCTCCTCAACCGAGAGCCCAGTTTCTTCCCGAAGCTCCTCGATCTGGGCGGAGAGGCTGGGGACCATTGGCTGCATGGGGGTGAGCACGAAAGTGCCCCCTGCGTCCACGAGGTGAAGGGCATCTCCCTCCTCAAGGTCGTACTTTTCCCGCAGAGATTTGGGAAGGGTCAGCACGCCCCGACTTCGAATGTGGACAGAGCGGCTCTGGGCGCTTTCCATCGGCGGTCAGGCTAGGAGGGAGGATGGCCGATTCTGTATTTCAGAACGACGCTCGGGACGAAGAGTTCGATATCACTTCCAGGCACCGGCCCCAGAAAATCGGGCTCCGGGGCCGGTTGGCTGAGTCGAACTGGCATCGGGTAAAACCGGTTATGAACTGGTGGAAGCGGATTCGAACTCCCGTCTAGGCTTGCCCAGTTCATCTCCGGCGAGACCCTCCACGCTTGAAGCCAAGTCTAGACCGAGTCGTCACACCGGCCAGGGGTTCATCCATGAGTGATACGTTCGACATATCCGCGCCAGACCCGGTCGATACGCTGTACCAGCACCTGGCTGAGGAGACGCTCCGCGTTCGACAGCAGTGGGGCCACTACCGAACCCTGTTCCATGAGGGTCGGGAGCGGAGAGAGCTCTTGGCGGAACGCACCGGATCGTTCTTTCAGGTGCTCCGAGGCGCCTACCTCGATGACATGATCCTGTCGCTCGTCCGGATTACTGAGGATCCGAGCACTATGGGACACGACAACGTCGTGCTGAAGCGCCTACAGCACGCCGTCGCGGAAGACGGTAGAGGCGAGTTGGCCGAGGAGCTGTCCAGCCGTTTGAGAGAGATCGATGACCTGTGCTCCCCTCTCGAGGAGCGGCGACAGAAGCTCATCGCCCACCGGGACAAGGACGCTCTCATGGGGGACCATGAACTCTCTCCTTTACCCTTTGATCGAATCGAGAAGGTCCTCGCTCGCGTCGAGGACTTCCTGAACGCAGTCTCCGGGGAATACGACGACTCCGAGGTCGCGTACGAGGCGCTGGTAGAGGTCGGCGGGGCCGATGCGCTTGTTTCCGCTTTGAAGCATGCAGTAGACTACGAAGATGCGCTCCAGGAGGGAGTGATCTCTCTTGAGCGGTTTCAGGAAAGCCGGTACTACGATG
>JBDGQP010000026.1:10145-13174 GCA_042218975.1 Salinibacter sp. | reverse complement strand
CGCAGATCCACACCCACATGTGCTACTCGGAGTTCAACGACATCATCGAGGCGATCGCCGACATGGACGCCGACGTGATCTCCGTCGAGGCGTCCCGCTCGAAGATGGAGCTCCTCGACTCGTTCGACGAGTTCGACTACCCGAACGAGATCGGGCCCGGCGTCTACGACATCCACTCCCCGCGTGTACCGAGCGTCGAGGAGATGGAGGGCCTCATCCGGAAGGCCCTCGAGGTGCTCGACCCCGAGCAGATGTGGGTCAATCCGGACTGCGGCCTCAAGACGCGCCGCTGGGTGGAGGTCCGACCGTCGCTCGAAAACATGGTCCAGGCCGCCGAGAACGTCCGCGAGCCCGCGGCGGTGGCGTAGACTTCAGTTCCCCAACGCCGAATCGAAGGGGCGAGCGGGCACGACCCGTTCGCCCCTTTTCTATTTTCCCAATCTGCTTTACCCGGAACTGCAGTGTTGCCGCCGCACCGTAAGGAGCGGTGGGAATGGCCTCTCGTGGCTCATTGCCTCCACGACGGCGGAAACCAGCTCTGCAAGATCTGTCGGAAGCGTTGAAAGCTATCGTCTTCACACCCTTCCAGGCTCACGGATTCTGCCAGCTCGCGAAAGATGCTCGAGGAATGGGGCAGCTGAGCTTCCCGAAGCGCGTCTTCCATAGCCTGCTTCGGATCGGGTGGTTTTGCGAGGTCCGACGGCCAATGGCGACTCTCCCGGAGCCAGTCCCGAACGCGCTGAGAGGCGCCCGCCCATCCGAGACACTGATCCACCTCCTGAGAGCCGCTCCAAACCCACACTTCCAGTTCGGGGTCAATCACAACACAGCGTGCTTGATCTCCCCATCCTGACTGTTGCAGCCGCTCTTCCACGTCGGACGCAATCTCATCGGGGGAGGAGGTGTGTGAGGCGCCACATCCATCGTAGTCGAAGAGGACCAATCCGTATCGGTAGTCCGCGCGGAGATTGCGCAGAAACTCGTGGGCCTTCTTCCGGCAGCCGGGATCCTTATTCGGGTGGCTGAACACCTCGAAGGAAATGGGGGCGATGGCGAGAGCCTGCGGGCGGGCAAGAATGCCGCGGAGCGCTTCCTGCATCTGGTTGTCGGCGGCGAGCACGACGAGGTCATCGGAGTCGTCCATCAGGCCAACACCCCTCCGGCGAAGAGCGTCCCGAGATCGGTTTCATGCTGCCAGTCCCGAAGGCGGGGGTGATCGCTCCCGAGTACAACGTCGGTTTTCCCGTCGTCGTCCAGTGCGAAGCAGAGCATGTCCTCCGGCTCGGCGCAGTTAAGGAAGACCGGCGAGTGGGTGGCAACGAGCACCTGCGTGTCGTACACTGAGGACAGGGACTCGTACACGGTCTCGACGGCGGGCGGATGAATCCCGTTCTCGGGCTCTTCGATCAGCACCGGACCTTTGAGGTCGGGGAGATACGGAAGAAGTGTGAGGGCAAACATCCGGAGCGTGCCGTCCGAGAGGCCCCAGGAGGGCACCGTCACGCCCGACCTGTACTGCACACGCAGGTAGCAGTGGCGATCCTCCTCTCGGACCTCTGTGCCCACGTCTACGACGTCCGACAGGGAGGTTTGGATGTGCCGGAGCCAGCGCTCGAACTGCTGCGGATGCTCCTCGCGCAGATTCCGGATGACCCAGGGCAGATTGGACCCATCCGGCCGGAATCCGGTGCCCTTGCCCGGTGGACTCGGACGCTGCATCTCCTCGCTATCGAGGCGAAGGAATTCGATCCCGTCGACGAGCATCCGCTTGAACCACGTCGAAACCCCGAACTTGGTTGGATCTTCGGGCACATTCGCGAGCGCAGACCGCTTCGGTCCAAGCTTGAACGCAGGATTCCACCCCGATCCCGTCTCGTCGTAAAAGTTCTCGTTCGTCTCGGTCGTTTTGCTCACGACTGCTTGGGTCCCCGACGTTCCCTTTTCGCGACAAACAGTCTCCGGAATTGGACGATTGTGTTCCGGAAAAAGCGATGGCTCGCGAAGATGATTTTTCCTGTCGGGAGACTCTTTCTTGAGGAGAAGCGTCTCCTCCTCGATGCCCACCTCACTGGGGGCCGTTTCCGCAATCCGAACCTCGTACCGACACCGGTTCCACTGTGGATTTTCCAACGTCTCCCGCTTGTCCTCCGGGATGCGGGCCTCGACGGCGAACTCGAAGTGGTCCTTCTCGCCCATCCAGACGAGGTCGTGCCAGTTCCGCGTGCGGGTGTCGATGGCCGCGTCCAGGCCGCCCGGCTGCACCAGGTCCCCCAGGAAGCGAACGACGTCCAGGTAGGTGCTCTTGCCGCTGGCGTTGGGGCCGATGAGGGCGTGGAACCGGTCCATCGGCTGCCGGACGTGAAGGAGGCAGCGGTAGTTTTTGGCCTCAATGCGGCTAAACATGGCGGGGCGGGACCCTTTTGAGAATCTCTACCCTGTCGTACCTCCTCTGTCCGAAGACGTTCGGGTCGTCATTGCCCTGAATTCTCCACCCCCGATCCACTCATGACCGCCGCCTTCCTCCTCTACGACAATCTCGTGGCCCTGGACCTGGTCGGGGCCTACGACCCGATCACGCGCCTCGGGTCGATGGACGTGATCGACGGCTTCGCGTGGGACCTCTGTGCCCTCGACGGCCCGGTGACCGACGACCGCGGCCTCCGGCTTACGCCCGACCGGGTGGGCACGTCCCTCGGCGAGTACGACCTGCTCGTGGTGCCCGGCGGGCACGGCACGCGTCGCCTGCGGCGGGACGAGGCGTTTCTGAACTGGCTGGGGACGGCCGCGCCGGTCCCGCTGAAGGTGTCGGTCTGCACGGGGGCCCTGCTGCTCGGCGCGATGGGGGTCCTAGAGGGACGGCGCGCCACCACGCATCCGAACGCGGTCGACGATCTGGCACCGGACTGCGCGGAGGTGGTCGGGGATCGCGTGGTGGACGAGGGCCCCGTCGTGACGGCGCGCGGCGTCTCGGCCGGGATCGCCGAGCAGATGGACTACCCGTACGGCCCGGCCGCCCAATGAGGAAGCTC
>JBDGQP010000026.1:0-10045 GCA_042218975.1 Salinibacter sp. | reverse complement strand
GGATCGCCGAGCAGATGGACTACCCGTACGGCCCGGCCGCCCAATGAGGAAGCTCGGAGCGCTCCACGCCCCCGCTCCCCCGTGCATCAGGGTCATCCTCCGGCGGCGGTCCGTCCCGTTCGCCCCGACATCGACGCGCTACGACCGCCCTGCCATCTCCTCCAGCCGGGCGATGCGCTCCTCCGTCGATGGGTGGGTGGAGAAGAGGCTCCGAAGGAAGCCGAGGCCGCCGGAGAAGGGGTTGACAATGAACATGTGCGAGGTCGCCTGATTGGCGTTGTGCATCGGCCGCTGCTCGGCCGCCTGCTCCATCCGGCGCAGGGCGTGGGCGAGGCCCAGCGGGTTGCCCGCAATCTCGGCCCCGTCGCGGTCGGCGGCGTACTCCCGGCTGCGGGAGATCGCCATCTGGATGAGCATGGCCGCCAGCGGGGCCAGGATCATCATGAGCAGCGACGTCACGAAGCCCTGATCGCGGTCGAAGAAGATGCCGAACCGCGCAAGCAGCGTAATCGCGGCGGCGAGCGTGGCCGCGACGGTGGACGTCAGCATGTCGCGGTTCTTGATGTGCGCCAGTTCGTGCGCGATCACGCCCTCCAGTTCGTCGCGGTCGAGCGTGTTCATGATGCCGCGCGTGACGGCCACGACGGCGTTGTCGGGATTGCGGCCCGTCGCGAAGGCGTTCGGCTGATCCTGCGGCACGATGCACACCTTCGGCATGGGCAGGTCGGCCCGCCGGCGCAGGCGGTCGACCATGTCGTGCAGCTCCGGCGCCTCGGCCCGGCTTACCTCCTCGGCGCCGTACATGCGCAGGACGATGGAACTGCTGTACCAGTAGCTAACCCCGTTCATCCCCAGGGCAACGATGAAGGCGAGCAACATGCCGCCCGTGCCCCCCAGCGCCTGCCCGATCAGGGCAAAGAGGACGAACATGAAGGCCATCAGGGCGGTGGTGCGGAAGGTGTTCATAGGGCGTCAGGATGGATTCAACCGACCGAAATGAGCGTAGGGAGTATACGGCAAGGGCTGTACCACGGTTCGGGTTCCTGTCGTTTTGGCATCGTTTCGTCGAAAAGACATGCCGGTCCCGGTGGCCCCCGGCAACAGCCGGCCGCAGGACGAGCACCCCCGAACAGAGCCCCACGGCGGCGCCTCACCCGAACAGGCCGGTCACCACCATCACGTCGTAGAGGGCGTGCGTCCAGGCGGCCACCCCGAACCCGCGCCCCAGAAACAACACGTTGAGCGCGAGGCCGAACGCGAAGCGGAAGGTGAACGACGGCAGCGCGAAGGGGTCGCCCAGGGGCCCGACGTAGTGGGCGAGGCTGAAGAGGGCGGCCCCGACGAGGGCGGCGAGCAGGTAGCCGGCGGTTGCGTTCTCGAAGAGGGGGCGAAGGAGGAGGGCCAGGCCCCCGACCAGCAGCACGCGGAACAGCAGCTCCTCGTAGAGCCCGGCCCCGACCGAGAGGGCCAGTTGCGTCCAGAGGTCGCCCCCCGGGGGCGGGGCCGCGGCGAAGAGCCCGGCCACGAGGTTCGACACCAGGAGCGCCACGACCACGGCGTAGACGACGCTCTCCAACAGCATGCCGGCGAAGTAGCGGCCCCGCATCGGGATGCGCCGGTCGCGGTCGATGACGTAGGCGGTCCCGGCCGCAAGGGCGGCGATGAGGACCAGCAGGAGCCCGCCCCGGGCGCCCGTCACTGATAGGAGATCCTTCAACCAGACCTCCGCCCCCACCCGCACCGCGGCGCTCGCGCCGGTGTTCACGGCTACGATCATCGCCTCGTAGAGTACGAAGAGCGGCAGGGCGCTCCACACGCCGTACGTGGCCGACCGGGTGACCCGGTGGTAGGCGCGGAGGCCGGTGGGGGCGTCGGAGACCATGGGCATCGCGGGCGGGACGAAAGCGGGCGAGGCCGCCGGATCAGTTGGGGCCGTCGGCCACCCACACCACCCGGAGCGCCACAGACGGGGTGTTTGCGCCGTCGACGGCGAGCGCCCGGGCGACCGCCGCCGACACGTCCAGCAGCACGCCCTCCTCGACGGGCCCACGGTCAACGACGCGGGCGAAGGTGTGGCGGGCCGGGTCCCGACTGGAGAGCAGCACCACGGACCCAAACGGCAGCGACGGATGGCTCACCACGAGGTCCTCGGGATTGTAGGCCCTGCCGCTGGCCGTGAGACGCCCGGCAAAGGCGGAGGGATAGACGGCGACCCGTCCCGACGAGTCCGGCGCGGCCCACTCCGAGGGCACCTCCGTCGACCGGCGTGGGATCTGCAGGCGCTGGCCGGGCCGGAGGGAGTCGCTCTCGAGGTTGTTCGCTGCCTTCAGGGCACGGACGCTCACGCCGTACGTGCCCGCGACGCTGTAGAGCGTCTCCCCCTCCTCGACGCGGTGGGTCGGGGGGCCAAACCGGCGCGGCAGGCGGAGCGTGCGGCCCGGGGTGAGCGGGGCGGTCGTGCTGTCGTTCAGCGCGAACAGTGAGTCGGCGGTGGTGCCGAGGCGAAGGGCGAGGTCGACAAATGTGTCGCCGGCCGTCACGGTGTGCTGCCCGTAAGGCGACGGGGACTCGCCGGGAGTGGTCGTGTCCGGGGGAGCGGGGCGCTGTTCGTCCGAGGACGGCGGCGCCTCCGTCTCGGACGCGGCGGTGTCGGTCCGGGACGAGGGCGTCGTCTCCCCGGTCGGCGGCCGCACGCGCAGGGTCTGCCCCACCTGGAGACTGGTGTCGTCCAGGTCGTTCCACTCCATCAGAGTGCGGACCGACACGCCGGCCTCCTGGGCGATGCTGTAGAGCGTGTCGCCGGCCTTGACGGTGTAGGTCGAGTCGGACTGGGCCTGAGCCGGGGCGGGAGCGGCCCCCGGGCCTGCCAGCAGGAGCACACCAAGCAAGAGGACGACTGTGCGCATCCCGGAATGACGATGGAGGGAAAAGAGAGTGGGGGGAGGACCGCCAGGGGTCAGTCGAACCCGACGCCCTCCGCCTTCAGCTTTGCGTCCTGCAGCTCCGAGAGGTCCTTCTGCGCCTTCTGCTCGCGGGCCACCTCGATGCCCCGCTCGTACATGTCGAGGGCGTCGTCGACGCGGCCAAGTCGCTCATAGAGCTTGCCGAGGTGGTAGTAGGTGCCTACGTAGTCGGGGTCGGTCTCCACCAGCTCCTCGAAGAAAGTGAGGGCCTTGTCGGGGTTGTCGTGCTTCAGGTGCTCCTGGGCGAGGGCGAACCGCGTGAACGGGTCCTCCGGGTCCTCCTCGTAGAAGGCCTGCAGCTTGTCCAGTCGATCGTCGCTCATCGTAGGGGGAGTCGTCCTGTCACAGGAGAAGCAGTCGGGCGGCTCCCTCGTAAACGCCCGTCCGCCGCCGAGGATCGCTCACTCCAGCGGCGGGAACGAGGCGGTAAAGGCGCCGGTCCGGGTGGGGAAGCGCGTCGTACCCCCGGTCTTCTTGATCACGAGCGTACCGACGGTCTCGAAGCCCCGCCGTCGGTGTTCGGGGGCAATGGTCACGTATTCGCTCGGGCCGCGTTCTTTGTGGGCGTTCCAGATGTCTCCGCCGCTCGCACTCATGGGAATCTGCTTGAGGGTGAGGCGGAGCGTCGCCCCCTCGACGGTGCCGACCAGGTAGTTCGCCGCCCCGCCCCGCCCCCAGAGCGTGCCGTGCACGATCTGCCAGATGCCCTGGTGCTCGCGGCACGTGATGGCGTGGTGCTCGCCCGCGAGGTACACGTCCACGTCGTGTTCGACCATCGTCTGCCAGAGGGCGGAGCGGTGCCGGTCCTCGAGCATGATCTGGCTGGAGGAGTAGCTGTTGACGTCGGGCAGGATGGGGACGTGCCCCTGCACGACGACCCACCGGGCGTCGGCGTGACGGTCGAGCGTCCGCTCCAGCCACGCGAGCTGTTCTGGGCCCACCGTGGGGACGACGGTGCTGTCCCGCCGCTCGAAGGTCTGGAGGGTCACCACCAGCAGGGTGCGGTGCCGCACGGCGTAGGTGCGCTCGCGGTAGCCCGCAGGGCCGTTCTGCGGGTGCTGCATGTGCCGCTCGAAGGCGTCGTAGAAGTGGGGAACGAGCCGTGCTTTCTCCGGGGGCCAGGGGTCGTCCCCAAGCTCGTGGTCGCCGACGGCCGCGTACAGCACGAGGTCGTGCCGCTGCATGCGCCGCATCCACCCGGCGTAGTAGACGTTCCCGAGCTGCTCGACCTGCTGGGGCCCGCTCCACCAGCGCCCGTCCACGAGGTCGCCCGCGACGAGAGCAAACGCCGGGTCCTCGGCGGCCACCTTGTCGAGGAAGTAATCGATGGCCCGGTCCCACTTCGGGTTCGGGTCCGGCACGTCGAAGTTGAAGAAGTCCGGGAAGCTCACGAACGTCCAGCTGGAGTCGGACGGCGGGGTCTGGGCCGCGGTCGGCCGGGCCTGCAGGCCGCCGAGAAGAAATCCGATCAGGAGGACCGAGACGATCCGGGTGCTCGAGGCGAACACGGGCACGCTGGCAGTCGATGAAACGGTTCGCGGGAAGGAAGGCGTCCGGTACGGCGCCCGGGACGACGCGAGGAAAGCCGCGGCCTACCACGACCCGCCTGCCCCGCCGCCCCCAAAGCTGCCCCCGCCGAAGCCCCCGAAGCCGCCGCCTCCGCCGCCGAAGCCGCCCCCCCCACCGCCCCCGCGGCCGCCTCCGCCCCAAATGATGAGGGGCATGTCCCCGCGCCGGCGGCGCGACCGGCGACTCTTTTTGCTCCCGCCGCCGCCCCGGAAGAAGGAGGTGCCGACGAAGTAGGCCAGGATCAGCAGCGTGAAGAGGAGTGCGATGGGCATCCCCTCGTCCGACGACGCCGACTGGGCCGTCTCGGACGCCTCGTACTCGCCCTTCGTGGCCCGAATGATGGCGTCGGTTCCGCGGTCGATTCCGGCGTAGAACCGGCCCTGTCGGAAGGCGGGCGTGATGACGCGCTCGACGATGCGGTTGGCAATGGCGTCCGGCAGGGCGCCCTCCACCCCGTAGCCGGTGGCGATGAACATCTTCCGGTCCTGGCGCGAGACGAGCAGGACCACGCCGTTGTTCTTCTCCGCCTGCCCGACGCCCCACGCGCGGCCCAGGGCAACCGCGTAGTCGGCAATCGGGGCCTCGTCCAGGCTCCGGAGCGTCACCACGACGACGGCGGTGGAGGTCGTATCCTCGAAGGCCGACAGCTTGCGCGCGAGTTGGCGCTCCTCGGCGTCCGAGAGCATCCCGCCCCGGTCGAGGACCGGCCCGTCGGGACGGGGCGGGAGGTCGTACCGCTGCGCGTGGGCCGCCCGGCTGAGCAGAAGTGCGCCGACGCCGAGCACCGCTAGTACCAGAACCAGGCGGGATCCTCGTGTGCGCATCGGAGGGGGCGGTTGGTGCGGAAAAGGCAACGAGGACGGACGTGTCAGTCGAAGGTTACGTCCGGTGCCTGCTCGGCCCCGGTCTCGGCCTCGAAGGCCGTGCGCGGCTGAAAGCCCATAAGGTCGGCGAACAGCACTGTGGGGAAGGAGCGGACCTTCGTGTTGTACTGCTGGACGGCCTGGTTGTAGTCGCGCCGGGCCACGGCGATGCGGTTCTCGGTGCCTTCGAGCTGCGCCTGCAGGTCACTGAACGCCTGCGTGGCCTGCAGCTTCGGGTAGTTTTCGGAGACGGCCAACAGGCGGCCGAGGGACTTCCCGAGCGCCGACTGGGCCTGCTGAAATTGCTGTAGCTTCTGCGGGTTGTCGAGCTCCTCGGGGCTCACCTGGATCGAGGTGGCCTTCGCCCGGGCCTCGGTCACGGCCTGCAGCGTCTGCTTCTCGAAGTCGGCGGCACCCTCTACGGTCTTTACGAGGTTGGGGATGAGGTCGGCCCGCCGCTGGTACTGGGCCTGCAGGTTCGACCACGCGGTCTTGACCTGCTCGTCGGACTGCACGAGGCTGTTGTACGAGCTGGTGGCCCCGCAGCCGGCCAGGCCGAGAACGACCGCCAGGACGACGAGGGCGATGGTGCCTTTGCTGCGCATAGCCGAGAGGAATCTGTGCTGACCAGGGGCGTAGGGCCGGCCGGGGACGACGGGCGGGTCCCGGCGGCGTCGGGCCGGCCGATCGAAACGATCAACGACAGAGGCGCCCGGGAGTTGCATCCACCCGGCCCCGAAGCCCCGCCTAGCGGCTACTCGAACCGGACGACGAGGTGCACCTTCTCCCGGGCCCACTCGACGTGGCGCTTGCGCTGGAGGCCGAGCACTACGACCCCCCCGTAGGCCCCCACCCGGTTGAAGAAGTACTCGACCGTCGTCGGGACGACGTTCTCCGCCGGGGCGTCCGGCGTGTCGTCGTGGCTGTGCGTGAAGATCGAGTCGGCCTGATCGAAGTACAGCAGTGCGTTCTCCTCGGCCGCGTGGTCGAAGGCCTTGCGCAGATTGTTCTGGGTCTGCATGCGCTGGGAGGCCAGGAGCGACGGCCCGCGGAACTGGTGTACGTTGCCGGTCGCGTGGCGGGTGAGGGTGGCGAGGGCCTGCTGCCGCCGCTCGCGCACGCCGCCGTAGAAGAGAAGACGGGTCCCGGTGCGGTCGTCCCGATCCTCCATGAGGCGCTCCAGCCGTCGGGGAAACGCGTCGGGGGCGTAGTCGACCACCAGGGCGGCCGCCGGGCCCCCGTCGTCGTGCGGAGAGGAGGACGGCATGGGTCAGCGAAGAAGAACAGAGGTACGAGTCGGTGAAAGATGGGAGCCAAACGTCGTGTTCCCGAAGCCCCCCGGTCCCGCGCCGGGAATCGCGTCGTGATGCCGCCGCGGTCGGGCGGGCCCGAAGGGGGCGGAGGCGAGCCGCCTGCGCGCCCAGGCGCCCATCCGCTCCGCCCGTCCCTACCCGGTGCTCTGCATGGCCGCGGCGATGCCGTTGAGGCTGAGGAGGAGCGCCTCCCCCAGCGTGTCTTCCCGGGACGGATCCTCGGCCGAGCGGTACCGGTCCAGCAGCTCCACCTGGAGGAGGTTGAGGACGTCGGTGTAGGGGTTGCGGAGCTGGATCGACTTCTGGAGCACCGGGCTATTGTCGAAGAGGGCGTCCTGGTCGGTAATCCGAAGGATGGCGGCCTCGGCGCGCTCGTAATCGTCGACGATCGCGTCGTGAAAGGAAGTCTCCGTGTCGGCGCGGGCGTCGTACTGCTCCGCGATCGGGAGCCGGGCCCGGGTCATCTCGCGCTGGGCGCTGTCGAGGATGCCCCGGAAGAAGGGCCACTGTCGGTAGAGGGTCCGGAGCGTCTCGAGGGCGTCGGGGGTCTCCTCCAACAGGCGGGAGAGGCCCCGACCGGTGCCGTACCACCCCGGCACGATGTGGCGCGTCTGCGTCCAGGCGAAGACCCACGGGATGGCCCGCAGCGACGCGAAGTCCACCTCGTCGCCGGAGGCGCGGGAGACGGGGCGCGAGGCAATCGGCAGGCGGCTGATGTGCTCGATGGGCGTGACCGTCGTGTACCACTGCCAGCCCGGCCCCGTCCCGCCCCCGATGAGGTCGCGGTACGCCTCCATCGCGTGCTCGGCGAGCCGGTCCATCAACGCCGCCACGTCGGAGTCGGTCGACACCGTGTGGGCGAACGCGTCCGCCCGTGTCGTCTCGTTTTGGGCCTCGGCGGTGGTGGTGAGCGTCGCGTTCACGAGCTGCTCCACGTGCCGCCGGGCGATATTGGGGAGAGCGTAGCGGAACGAGATGATCTCGCCCTGCTCGGTCATTCGGATGCGGCCGTTGTGCACGACCGGGGGCAGGGCCCGAATGGCCTGCGAGGAGCGCCCGCCGCCCCGGCCCACCGTCCCGCCCCGTCCGTGGAAGAGGCGCAGGTCCACGTCGTTGTCGTCGCAGACGACGCCGAGATTGTGGATGGCCTTGTGGAGCGCCCAGTTGGCCATCCAGTAGCCCCCGTCCTTGTTGCTGTCCGAGTAGCCGAGCATGATCTCCTGAAAGCCGTCCCGTCCCTCAAGGTGGGCGGCGTAGACCGGGTGGGTGAAGAGCGTCTCCATCCGGTCGTCGGCCGCGTCGAGGTCGTCGATCGTCTCGAAGAGGGGGACCATGTCGGCCGGGCACTGGAAGGCCCCGTCGGCGACGGCCCCGAGGCCCGCCTCTTTTGCGAGCAGCATCGGCTCGAGTAGGTCGCTCACCGTGTGGGTCATGCTCACGATGTAGCTGCCCATGGCGTCGGGGTCGACGGCCCGGAGGGCCCGGATGACCGCGAAGACCTCCATCATCTCGGCGGCCGGCTCGGGGAGGTCCTCGTGGTTCGACACAAGGGGGCGGGGATTGGTGAGCTCCGCCTCCAGCACCGCTAGCTTCTCCGCCTCCGGAAGCGCCGCGTAGTCGGCCTCGACGCCGGCGGCCGACAACAGGGCGGCCACGGTCTCTTCGTGGACACCGCTGTGCTGGCGTACGTCGAGCGCGGCGAGGTGGAAGCCGAACGTCTTCACCAGCGAGCGCAGGCGGTGCAGGCGGCCGCTCCGGCCCGCATCCTCGAACCCGTGGTTGTTGAGGCTCTCGGCCAGCAGATCGAGGTCGGCCAGCAGGTCGTCGGCCGTGTAGTCGGCGGCCATCTGCTCGACATCCGTGGCGTCGATGCGGTCGAGGAGGCCCTCCAGGCGCGCCTCGATGTAGCAGAGCTTCAGGCGGTAGGGCTCGTGGCGGTACTGGTGGAGCGACCTGTCGGCGAGGACGACCTCCTGGGCGTCGGCCTCGATGGAGTCGAGGAGGGCGTCCGACGCGGTCACCTGGCGCCGCGAGAGGCTCAGGTCGTCGTGCAGCTGGTCGAGTTCCTCGAGGTAGTGCTCGATCGTGTCCCGGCGCTGCCGGGCGAAGGTCCAGCGCGTCACGTCGGCCGTCACGTTCGGGTTGCCGTCCCGGTCGCTCCCGATCCAGGAGCGGTACTGGAGGAAGGCCGGCACCTCGGCGGTCGTGTCGTAGTGGCGCCGCAGGGCGTGCTGAACGTCGCGGTGGATGTTGGCGATCGTGTCCCAGATGGAGCCGTGCAGGAAGTAGTGCCCCTGCTCAACCTCCTCGCGGACCGTGGGGCGGTCGGCCCGGATCTCGTCGGTGCCCAGCAGGAACGCGACCTGGGCGTACAGGTCGTCGAGGGTCTCGGCCCGCTCGGCCGGAGTGGCGTCCGCCTCGTTCAGGGTCGACAGCAGGGTGGCGATGCGCTTCTGCTTGCGCAGCACCGTCCGGCGCCGCGCCTCGGTAGGGTGGGCCGTGAGTGTGGGCTGGATGTCGAGCTGCCCGAAGAGGGCGACAACCTCGTCCAGCGTGTATCCCTCCTCCTTGAGCGTCGCCACGGCCGCGTCGATCGACTCGGGGCGGGGCTGGGCGTCGGCCCGCCCGTTGCCGGAGCCGAGGCCCAGCGGCCAGTCGGCCGGGCCGGAGCGGCGGGCCCGCTCGCGGTTGATGCGGATGATTTCCTGCTGCTCCGCCTGGTTGACGAGGTGGAAAAAGGTCGTATAGACGTGCAGGAGCTGCGTGATCGTCGCCTCGTCGAGGGCCGCGATGCGGTCGGCGGCCTCCGCACGCAGAGACGGGTCGTCCTCGCGCTCGGCGCGCTTGCAGAGCAGGCGAAGCTCCTCGACGTCCTCAAACAGCTCCTCCCCCATCTGCTCGCGGGTCACCTGGCCCAGCATCGCGCCCAGGAGGTTCACCTGCCGGCTCAGGGGTTCGGAGATGCCGGTGCCTTCCGTTTCGAGGTCGAGGCCGTCCCATCGGGGCATAAGGAAAACGGATGTTAAGATCGGGTGAGAGCAAACGTGCCCTAACATAGGAAAGCGGACGACGGGCGCCAAGCAACAGGAACCGGCGCCGCTCACCTTCAGCGGATTCTAACATCCGGATGCCGCCGGGGCGGGTTGGCCTGCACGACTGGATTGACGGGGACCGCAGCCTCCGCAACGGGGGCGCCCCCTGGTTCGCCGTCGACACGGAGGTCCGTCCGCCTGCTCACCGTGGCCCAGCGATCAGAGCGGCTTCATCGATACGTGAACGGAGTGTCTACCGTCCATTCTCTGCCTGCGACTACACGCGGTCCGCAGCTGCCGCAGAA
>JBDGQP010000025.1:0-7488 GCA_042218975.1 Salinibacter sp. | reverse complement strand
CGTGCAAAAGTCTCTGAACGATTTCTGCGGTGGGCGGCGGACCGAGCCTCATATGTGCGGGAACGGTCTTCCTGTACTCCTTCACGGATCGGTATCGCCGCCGGGTTGAGGGGGTGCTCGCTCCGGGCCGCTGTGGATGCCGGGAGAGACCCGCTCCGGTTCCGTCCTGGTCGTCGGGCAACGGGTCCATATCATCGTGTTTGCCGTGCTGATGGTCGGGGCCAGCACGCTACTGTACGTGAGCCGCCGCGGGCAGTACCAGACCTCCCGCGTGGCCGTCTCCCTGCCGAGCGATGCGACATCGGCGGCCGAACGATGCGACACGACGCATCCTTCGGTCCCACATGGCGCATCTTTCGGCCTTCAGCGCGAATCCAGAGGGGTAAAGGGGCGATAGAGGATGGCGCAATTGAGGAGAAAGTCGACACCGCTGGAGTCCGCGGTCCCTTTCTCACTCTCTCAACAAAGTCAACTCCGCCACGCCATGTTTGCGCCAGCGACCGATCTTGTCGATACCACTCGCGTCTTTTCGGACTGGACCGTCCCCCCAGTCCTCCGTGCGCTTCTGCTCCCGGTGGCCCTGCTGGTTGCCGGTTTCCTCGCGGGCTGCGAGTCGTCGGGGCCGACCGGGAGCGCGCCGCCCGACGCTCCGGTAGAGACCGACCGGACGCTCCGCCCGGGCGAGACGGCCTCTACCGACACCGGCGTGCGCGTCATGGCGGCGAGAGGGGCCCTCGATGAGGAAACGTCCGTGTCGGGGGGCACGATGGCGGACCCGACCTCGGAGACCCCGATGCCGGACTTCGCCCGGCCGGTCGGTTCCTACTACCGCGTCGGGGGCGGCCGCAACATCGATGTCGCCGCCGACGAGCCGCCGCTCTACCTCGCGCTCCCGGTTCCCGAAGGGGCCAACACCTCTCGTCTCGCCCTGGCCGTCCGCGTTCCACAGGAATACACCACGGACAACGCGCAGGCGAGCGCCGAGTACGGATGGAGCGTCGTGCGCGGCGCCTACGAGCCGGAACGGGGCCTGCTGGTGACCCCCGTCCGCTTCCTGATGAAGCGAGGTACGGCCGTCGCCGTCGTCGAGAGCGAGGACCACACCTCCCCCTCCATGGCCGACGCCAGCGGCGAGACCCTCTTCGCGAAGGCACAGACTTTCTTTTCCCAGAACGCGAAGGCCGCCGCGCAGACGAGGAGCACCGCCAAGAGCGCCCAGTTTGTCGTCAAGTGCGTCGGATTCAACAACGCCAGTGCGTGCGGAACCGACGAGAAGAACGACGTTCGGCAGTATCTCAACAAAGCGGTTCAGGACTTCGTCGGTGGGTTCCAGTCGCCCGCGCTCCCGAAGACGTTCTTCGGCAATAAGCCGGTCTGGAAGATCTACAAGAACGGACAAAGCTGGTGCAAGGGAAACACCGCCGGGAAGTACCTATCCCTGACGAAGGTCGCCATCACCTGCTACGACGGAAGTGGCGACCCCTCGGAGGGCACTACGCGCCACGAGTTCTTCCACGCGACCCAGTACAGCTACGGGCCCATCAGTTGGGCCAAACTTCCGAACAAGCGGCCCGACTGGGTGATCGAAGGAACGGCTGAGCTCGCCGAGTCCACCAGCGCCAGCGCGGGCGCCGCCGCCGTGCGCGGCCCCGATCCGCTTCGCAACGTCGATCGCAAGTTGACGGTGGAGATGGGAAAACCGCAGTACGCGGAGTACTGGGCGCAGGACTTCTGGGTGTACCTGATCAACAGCCGGAACGCGACGCTGTCGAAGATCCTCGAACCGCTGTTCTCGCCGCAGCCGAAGGCCGAGAACGAACCGCACATCAAGAAAGTCCACCAGCTTTACTCCGTCACCGACGACCACTGGGACTGGGTGCGCAACCAGGCGTTCGAATCGAAGGTGAAGCAGGGCAACGCCGACCTCAATCCGTCGTGCGTCTTCGACCCGGAGGCCGTGACCGGCTCGCCGCGCACGATCACCTACGACGCCAAGGCGCAAAACGGCCCGATGACACGGTCGGTCTCCGTCAACGAACTAACGGCACAGGTCCTGAAGGTGAACATCAAGAACAGCTACGGCGCGAAGCAGGTGCTGGCGAAGGTGAAGGCCACCACCTCCGCCGCCGACGGCTACGCGAAGGCGTACGGCAATTACAGCACAGCCACCACGACCTGCCATGGAGGCGGCGGATCGAGTTCGTCGGCGTCCATCCAGCAGGGCCTGTCCTCGAACTCAACAAAGACCGTTTACCTGCTGCTCTCGAACAGCGGTCGGGGGAAGTCGGCAAGCTTCAACCTTCGTCTCTCCCACACCACGTCTGCCGGTCAGGCGCCGACGGCGAAGATCACGCGGCCAAGCGCGAATGCGACGCATAAAGGACGTGTTCTTTTCCTGGAGGCCACGGCTTCGGATCCGGATGGCGGATCCATCACGGGGTACACCTGGAAGATCACGGCCCAGACTCAGGGAGGCGGGTTCAAGACCGTGACGTACACCGGGAAGTCCGTCACCACCGAGGACCTCTGGAGCTATCACGGGTTCTACCCCGGCGATTTCAACATCAAGCTCATCGTGACCGACGACGAGGGACAGCAGACCAGCACCCGTATCGAACTCAGGGTCCGTCCGAGCGGATGAGGCCTTCGCCGATGAGGCCGGTGTAGATGCCCTCACATTGTGGTTCACCTCCAGGAGGATGGAGAGGGCTCCCTTCACGTCGCCCTCTTCATCCTTCTTTTTTCTTCGCCCGTGCGACCGGGCTGTCGTCTGCCCACGGGCTCGGGAGCATCCGCTACGAGAGGAGACTGCTCCTTTCCCTCGTCGAAAGAGCGTCGAGCGGTCTTCCCGTCGGCGGCTTGTCGGTCAGGTCGTAGGCCCCTCCCGCGTGGGGCACGGTCCCGATTTCTCCCGCGAACGCTTTCAGATACTTTCGCACGGATCGGTAGCTTGAGGAATTCTGTCCCAGTGGCAAACATGTCCTCGGAAGGGGGCATGGCCGGGGGTATCACCTGTCTGCTCGGACCGATGGACTGATCGGACCGATCTGATGGGCGTCGGCGAGTCCATGCTCCCCGGCGAGCAGCACGAACGGATACTCCACCGGAGAGAGGCAGCGCTTCTCCATTCCATGCGGAGCTCGTCCATCGCCCCTCATTTCAGGCAGACCTCCCTCAGCCATGAAAGCCTTCTTCATCGATGCCCCCGGCGACACGAGCATCGGCCACGTCGACGAGCCGACTCCCGCCGCGGACGAGGTCCTACTTCGCGTTCAGGCCGTCGGGTTCTGTGGAACCGATCTGAGTACATTCAAGGGAAACAACCCGCTGGTGTCCTATCCCCGAATCCCCGGCCACGAGATCGGAGCCTCCGTCGAAGCGACAGGCGCGGCGGTGCCCGACCGCTTTCAGAAAGGAGCCGCCGTGACGGTGTTGCCGTACACAAACTGCGGGGAGTGCTCGGCTTGTCAACAAGGGCGGCCCAACTGCTGCCGGGAGAACGAGACACTCGGCGTACAGCGACATGGGGCCCTTGCAGAGTTTGTCACCGTACCGTGGCAGAAGATCATTCCCGCGAATTCGCGGTCCCTGCGCGAGCTCGCGTTGGTGGAGCCGCTCACCATCGGTTTTCACGCGGTTCAGCGAGGGGAGGTGACCGCTCGGGATACGGTGGTCGTGCTAGGGTGCGGAACCATTGGTCTGGGGGTGGTCGCCGGTGCGGTCCGGCAGCGGGCGGAGGTCATCGGGGTCGACCTTCACGACTGGAAGCTGGATCTAGCCCGAAAGATCGGGGCAGAGCATACCATCAATGCTGACACCCGCTCCCTCTCAGATCGCCTGCGGGCGATAACCGATGGCGAGGGCCCATCGGTGACGGTGGAGGCGATCGGGCAGCCGGAGACGTTTCGTTCTGCGGTCGAAGAAGTGGCCTTCGGAGGACGGGTCGTCTACCTCGGATACGTGGGAGAGCCGGTTACGTACGACCCCACTCCGTTCGTCAAGAAGGAACTGGACATCCGGGGGAGCCGAAACGCCCGGAGAGACAACTTTCGCGAAGTGATCGATTTCCTTGGCGACGGATCGTTTCCCGTCGACCGCATGGTCACTCGTACTGTGGGGATGGAAGACGCCGGCCGCGCGCTGAGAACATGGCGGGATCACCCCCAGAACATCACGAAGATCCAAGTGGCCGTTCAGTAGTAGGTGCGGCGGGCGTGTATCGCTTCTCCCCTTTCCCTCGGCCTCCTTCCCTATGCGTTCGTTCCTGTGCTTCGTCCTCTGTAGCTTTCTTCTGGGGGCTTGCTCTCCGTTTGGCAGGCCTTCCGGTCGTCCCGCGTCCCCGCAGAGGCCCCAAAGGGCGGTCGTCGAGGAGCCGCTGGCCTGGACCCTCGAGACCACGCAGGACTGGACCGCCGGGGCCGCCGAGACCGAGCACCTTCGCCTCTCGGAGGGTCGTGCCGTTCCTACGGCGTCCCCGGCCCGCTTTCGCAGCGTTCTCAAACGGTACGGCCGAAAGCGAAGGGCAAAGCGCATCACCGTCGAGCAGTCGCCTCTCTGGACCGACTGGAAGCCGGTTACCGGCGTCGAGCCCGCCGGAGGGGGAGACGCCCCCGTGTTTCTTCCCGTGGCAACGGACGACTACTGGTACCTAAACGCGGAGGAGAGCGGAGGTCCCTACGGAGCCTGGCACAGTACCGACATGAACACCTGGACCCACTATCCGGGCGTTGTTGGCACGGACTGGGTTACGACCGCAGAATACGCCCGGGGGACCTTCTACGTCTACTACGACAACCCCAATGACCAGGACCCTCATCTCGTGGTGGACACGAACCTGACCGACACCGCTCATCGGGAGGTGGGCGAGGTGTTCGCCGACCCCTCCCACGGATCCGATTCCGGCGTTCTCCGTGGCGAGGACGGTTCTTTCCACCTCATCTACGAGGACTGGAGCCCCATCCATGCCCCTCGGCACGAGTGGGACTCCCCACTGGCCGGGCACACGCGCAGCCCGGACGGCATCCGCGGCTTCAGGCCCCATGAGTTCCCTCCCCCGATCGACGATCGAACGACTCCCCTTCCTGCGTTCGCCACCTACGATCACTCATCTGGTGACAGCCTCCTCTACCACAAGCACCGCGGGCCGCAGAACGCCTACGGTGACTTCACCCTCGTCCAGGTGGGTGACCGGTACTACCTCTTCTGCGATTACAATCCCCACGACGGGCCCATGCGGGTCGGGGTCTGGACCAGCGACTCGCTCGGCACCTCGTTCGAATGGGGCGGGGAGATCGGAAAAGGATTTCATCCGGATCCGACCATCGGGTTCGCCGAGGGCAAATTTTATCTGTTTGTACAGCGTGCCGACCACGACTACGTCAGTTCGGGACCGTGGACGGGCCGGGTCGAGGCCCGGGTGGGAGTCGACGAGGACGGAGACGGAACGGTTGACCAATGGACCTCCTGGAGCCTCGTAGAGGAATCGTACTCCCGGCGTCCAGGCTTTGCGCGGGTCGTGAAGAAGGCCCCAGCAACCCTCGATCTTTCCGCGTTGCCCCCCGGCTATGGATTCCGGTTCGAGCTCCGAATGCGGGGGGCTAACGAGAGCGGGACGGACGTCCGATTCCGGACGGAAGACCGGGCGGCCTCCCGGTACGCAACAGACTCCGTATCCAGGCCGATCCTCGATGGGGTTCGGGTGTCGTTTGAATGACAAGGGCTGGACGTCATACATTCCTGCCCCCTCCCGGGAGACGTGAATATGTACTCGGAGCCCATCCGGCAGCGGACCGCCGTCGGGACGATCCGACGGCCGTAATGCTCCCCTCCGACAGCACACTTCTTTCAAGCGAGCACCAGCGCCGTGACCGACATTCGCCGCCGCGACTTTCTTCGCTGGACTGCTTCCTCGGCCCTCCTGTCTCCGTTCATGGGTCCCTCCCTTTCCGGGCGAGGAACGTCCCCCGATGACTTCGACCCCGAACCCTATCGGTCGGCCACTGAACGTCGACTCACACGGGTGCACAAGGGAATCGGGCAGGGCCCTCACACGGCGCGTTGGCCCTCCCTGAAGCCCGTGAACGAGGCCCCCGAATGGTTCCGCGACGCAAAGTTCGGCGTCTACTTCCACTGGGGAGTCTATTCGGTTCCAGCCTTCGGATCCGAATGGTATCCGCGACACATGCACGACCCCGATCATCCGGTCCACGACCACCACGTCGAGACCTACGGCACGCCTGCAGAGCACCCGTACACCCGGTTCGTTCCCCAGTTTACAGCCGAACGCTTCGACGCGGCGCGGTGGGCGGATCTTTTCAAAAAGGCGGGCGCACGCTACGCCGGACCTGTGGCCGAGCACCACGATGGATACTCACTCTGGGCCTCGGAAGTGACCCCCTGGAACGCCGCCGATACGGGCCCGAAGCGGGACCTGGTCGGCGAACTGGAACGAGCGATCCGTGACCGGGGGCTTCGCTTCGTGGCGACGTTTCACCACGCTCGAAATAGTCTGCACCGGGCAGACGGAGAGTGGACGGGCCATTACGCCACGGCCAAACGGAACTATCCGAAGGTGCTCGAGGACCCGAGGCGAGCGTGGATGTACGGATTGATGGACCGATCGCGATTCCTGGACATGTGGCTCGCCAAGCTCGGCGAGGTCACCGCCCTCTACCGTCCCGACCTCGTCTGGTTCGACTCCTGGCTCCACGAAATTCCCGAGTCTTACCGCCAGCAATTCCTGGCCGCCTACTACAACCGGGCCGAGCGGTGGGAACGAGACGTGGTGACCACGCGCAAGCAAGACGACCTCCCCCTTGAGGTGTCGGTGAAGGACTTTGAGAAGGGACAGGCTACCGACATTTCGGCCCGGCCGTTCCTGACCGATGACACGATCAGTACCGGCAGCTGGTGCTACACGCAGGGGCTGGGGATCAAATCAGAGGCGCGGGTCCTCCATGGTCTCCTCGATATCGTTTCCAAGAACGGATGCCTGCTCCTGAATGTCTCCCCGAAAGCCGATGGGACCATTCCGCCGGATCAGAGGAGGGTGCTTCTGTCCCTCGGCGAGTGGCTCGATGCGAATGGGGAGGCCGTGTACGAAACGCGGCCGTGGAGGGTCTTCGGGGAGGGCCCGACGCAGCTCAGAGAGGGAGAGTTTGGAGGCGTCACGGCCCAGACCATGACTGCCCGGGACGTCCGGTATACGCGGTCGAAAGATGGGCGGACCCTCTATGCCATCGCGCTGGGCTGGCCCGAGGACGCCCTCACGCTCACGGCCGTTGCTCCCGAGACGCCCGATAGCGGAACGGTTCGCCTGCTCGCGAACGGCGAGCGGCTCGACCACTCCCTCAACGAGAAAAACCAGCTGGTCATTGAGCTGCCTCGTCGCCCCCCGGAGGAGCGGCCCGGCCGGCACGCCTACGCTTTTGTGATGAGAGGCCTGAGTCCCCGGCTTCACGAATCGCATCGGTAGTCGACCATTCCGGT
>JBDGQP010000024.1:31177-52863 GCA_042218975.1 Salinibacter sp. | reverse complement strand
CTACGACCCGTGGGAGGAGGAGCGCTACACGCCGTACGTCGTGGAGACCTCCACGGGGCTCGACCGGACGCTCTTCATGCTCCTCTGCGACGCCTACTACGAGGAGGAGGTAAAAGGCGACACGCGCTCGGTGCTCCAGTTCCACCCGAAGGTGGCCCCGGTTCGGGCGGCCATCTTTCCGCTGATGGACAAGGAGGGCCTGCCCGACATCGCCCGCGACATCGAGGACGACCTCAACCAGCACTTCAACGTCCGCTACGACGACCGGGGCTCGATGGGCAAGCGCTACCGCCGGCAGGACGAGGCGGGCACGCCCTTCTGCATCACCGTCGACTTCGACACGCTCGACGACCAGACGGTGACGGTCCGCGACCGCGACACGATGGAACAGGACCGGGTGGCCATCGACCAGCTCGCCACCTATATCTTCGACCACACGCGGAACTGGGGGCACGCCGGTAGAGAATAGAGAATTGAGGGTCGCAGAACGCTCGGAGGGAGAGCTCTGTTTCAGGGTCCTCCTGCACAATCACACCGTCCGTTGCCAGCATGTCGATTCGGTCGGGCGAGTAGTCGAGGCGGTCGCGGAGGATCGCCGCGGTGTGGTCGGCGTAGTGGGGCGCCGGCCCGGCGAGGACCGAGGCCAGTTCGAGCACGAGGAGGTCACTCAGCATGTGCGGTTGACAAGTTGCCTGCGGCTGCAGACGGGAGTGCGGTCGAGGAACGGGGCTCCGTTCATCGGAGGGGCGTCACGAGGAACGAGTAACGAGGGTGCTTCCCCGAACGCCGAAAGTGGTCTTTCGGACCGTGGAGGGAATCCGGGCCCTGCGTCGTCAGGAGGATGTGTCGTTCTGGAGGCGATCGGCGGTGGCCTCCACCTCCGACCAGACGCGAAGAATGTTTTCCCCGAGGATCTTTTTGATCTCCGCCTCGGTGTAGCCGCGGTCCAGGAGCTCGGCTACGAGGGTCGGGTAGCCGGACGCGTCCTGCAGGCCCTTCGGGAGCGCAAACACCCCGTCGAAGTCCGACCCCAGCCCCACGTGACCGACGCCCACCAGCTCCTCGACGTGGTCGATGTGGTCGGCCACGTCCGCGACGGTGCCGATCGGGTGCTGCCGCCGCACCTGTTGTTCGTAGAGGACGGCCTCGCGCGAGTCATCGGCCCAGCCCATCGAGTCGATGTGGGCATTCATCCGCTCGCGGATGGGGGCGTCCTGCTCTTGGTACTCGCTCCGGAGGAATGAGGAGCCGAAGGTGATCATGACGACGCCGCCCGTCTCGGCGACTCCGCGGATGAGGGCGTCGCTGATGTTGCGCTCCCAGCCGGGCGTGAAGTGGCGGGCCGAGGAGTGGGAGGCGATGACCGGCGCCTCCGTCTGTACAAGCACGTCCTCGGCCGTCGCGTCGGTGACGTGAGAGAGGTCGACCATGACCCCGAGGCGGTTCATCTCGGCGACGACCTTCTCGCCGAACGGACTGAGTCCGTTCCACCGCGGCGGACTGTCGTCGTAGGAGGCGTCCCCGATGCGGTTGTGCTCCCCATGCGTGAGGGTGATGTAGCGGATCCCGCGGTCGTAGAAGTGCCGCAGGTTGTCGAGGTCGTCCTCGATCCCGGCCCCGTTCTCCATGCCCATCGGCAGGGCCAGGGCGTCGGTCCTGTTGATCCGCCGCACCTCGTCCGGCGAGGTCGCAATCGTGAAGGCGTCGGGGTGCTCCGTCGCGATCCGCTCGACGAGGTCGATCAGCGTGTCGGCGCGGGCCTTGGGGGCGCCCGGCGTGCCCTGCAGCTCGGTGGGGATGTAGATGGACATGAACGGGGCGTCGAGGCCGCCGGCACGGGCCCGCGGATAGTCGAAGTCGCCCCCGATGGTGGACTCGGCGGGGGTCTCGTGGTCGTCCAGCAGCCGGTCCGGCAGATCGATGTGCCCGTCGACCAGCAGGGCCTCCTGGGCGAGGCTGTCGGCCCGGGTCCGCTCGCCTGAGACCGCAGGGTCGGACGGGTCGGGGGAGGACTGGGAGCCGAGAAGCACCGTGGGCGAGAGGGCGGTCAGGAAGAGCAGGCGAAGCACGGGCCGGAGGAGAGCAACACGTGCAGGAATGAGCGGGCCGGACGACGGCCCCCTCCGGTCGGGACCGCTACGCCGCGCGGGGGATGGGCAGCGACTCGCGCAGCTCCGTCAGGTAGGCGGGCGTGTCCAGGAGACGCGGGCCGTACCACGAGAAGGGCTGGCCGTCGACGATCTTGACGGACGTATTCGGGAGGGCGTCGCGGACGTCGTCGGTGAAGACGTCCTTCTGGTGAAAGGGAAACGGCTCGCTGGCGCAGAGCACGACGTCGAGGTCCTGCTCGGCGAGGGCCGACAGTTGGACCTCGGGGTAGCGGGTTTCGTCGCCGTAGGCATTGGTGAAGCCGCCCCACTGCATCACGTCGTGGATGAACGTGTCGTGCCCGACTGTCATGTAGGGCTCGCGCCAGATCAGGTAGGCGGCCCGGAGCGGAGCGAAGTCGGGCAGGCGGCTGAAGCGGGCGATGATCTGGCCGGCAAGGGTCGAGGTCTGGTCCGCGGTGGCGGTAAGGGTGCCGACCGTGCGGATCATGTCGAGCGCCTCCGTCACGGTTGTCACCTCGGTGACGAAGACGGGGGCAATGTCCGCGAGGGCCTCGACGTCGGCGCGGGTGTTTTCCTCGTGGTTGGCGAGGATGAGGTCGGGCGCAAGGTCGGCCACGCGGTCGACGTCGACCTCCTTCGTGCCCCCGACGATCGTTTTCTCGGAGCGCCAGTGGCTGGGGCGCTCGCAGAACCGAGTGATGCCCACGACGGTCTCGTCCAGTCCAAGGTGGGCCAGCAGTTCCGTCTGGCTGGGCACGAGCGACACGATCCGCCGCGGGGGCCGATCGAGCGAGATGGTTCGGTCCCGGGCGTCGGTGGCGGTAGGCATGAGGGGAGGGGGGCGATCGAATGGAGGCGGCCCGAGCAGTGAGCGTTCGGTCGAGAAGCCCGTCTCACGGGGTCCCTTAACTCCTCGGGGGCCACCACGATCCGGAGCCCCGCGCCAGGTCCTCGTCCAGCGGGCCCGTCACGAGGCCGAGGAACTTGGCCCGTGGGATCGGGGAGGTGGGGTCTCGGTCGGAGAGCGATTTCATCGATGTCGTCGTGGGGGTCGGGGTGAGAAGATCGGCTGGCGGGCTTGCACAACTGGACTGACGGATGTTGCGGCATCCGCAACGGGGGCGCCCCCTGGTTCTCCGTCGACACGCAGGTCCTTCCGCCTGTCCACCGCGGCCCGACGATCGCGGCGACTCCGAAACGGTCGCACTTCCATTCGCCGGGGTCGTTGTGCAGGGGCACCGAGGCCTCCGAACCGTCGTTGCGAGGCAGGTCCGGGATCTTCTGGGGGGCTCGCCATGTGACGGACACCTGTACCCTCTGTCCCAATCTCCCGTTCGATCATGGTCCTTCCCACCGAACCCATCGGCAGCATTCCCCGCCCCGATGAGCTCATCGAAGGCCTGAGGGCGTACCGGACCGGCGACCTGAGCGAGGACGCGCTCGACACGATGTACGACCGCGCCCTGCGGGCCACCGTCGACGCGTTGGAGGGCACCGGCTCACCCGTCATCAGCGACGGGGAGCAGGCCAAGCCCAGCTTCCTGACGTACCCGGTCGAGGGGGCCCCCAATCTGGCGCCCGACGGCCTCAAGATTCCGTTCGAGGGCGGCCACGAGCGCCAGCTCCCGCGGCTCACCGAGGGGCCCTTCCAGTACCAGCGCTACGCCGTCGACTACCTGGGGCGCGCGCAGGCCTACGCCTCGGTGCCCGTCAAGCAGAGCGTCATCTCCGCCTCGGCCCTCAGCCTGCTCTACCCGGAGGACGGCATCGACGGGTACCCGCGCGAGGCCTTCCTGGACGACCTCGTCGACGAGGTGGAGCGCGACATCCGGCGGTGCCTCGAGGCCGGGGCCCACGCCGTGCAGATCGACTTCACGGAGGGGCGACTCGCCGTGAAGCTCGACCCGTCGAGGGGCCTCCTGCGCCAGTTCGTGGCCCTCAACAACCGCGTGCTCGACCGCTTCTCGGCGGCGGAGCGGCAGCGCATCGGCATCCACACCTGCCCGGGCGGCGACCGCGACTCCACCCACAGCGCCGACGTCGACTACGCGGAGCTACTGCCCCTGCTCTTCGAGATGAACGCGGGACGGTTCTACATGCAGTTCGCGAGTGAGGAGGACCCGGACCGCGTCCTGGACATCGTCCGCGAGCACAGCACCGAGGACCAGACCATCTTCCTTGGCGTGACCGACGTCAACGACCCCCGCGTCGAGGCGCCCGAGGAGGTGCGCGACACGGTGCTTCGGGCGGCCGAGCACCTGCCCGTCGAGCGCCTCGGCACGACGGACGACTGCGGCTTCTCGCCGTTCGGCGACGACCAGTCGACGGCCCGGCGCACGGCCTTCGCCAAGATCGAGGCGCGGGTGAAAGGCACGGAGATGGCCGCCGACGTCCTCGGGGTGAACGAGTGAGGCGCTACTCCATCGACGCGAGGGCGGCAAGCAGCCGGTCGTGGAGGCCGTCGAAGCTGCCGTTGCTCATCAGCAGGGCCACGTCGCCGGGGCGCAGCGCGTCGGTGAGGGCCGGGAGCATCGCGTCGACGTCGTCGAAGGCCCGGGCCGTCGTGCCGCGGTCCGCGATGGTGCGGACGACCACGTCGGGGTCGAGCATCGACGCCGCGTCGTCGTTGTGGCGCACGGGCGGGGCCTTCAGGAAGGCGGCGTCGGCCGCGTCGAACGCCCGGCCGTAGGGCGCCTCGAAGACCTTCCGGCGGCTGGAGTTGGAGCGCGGCTCGAACACCGCGACGATCCGCCGGTCGGGATGGGCGGCCGCCACGGCCTCGATCGTCGCCGCCACGGCCGTGGGGTGGTGCGCAAAGTCGTCGAGCACGAGCACGTCGCGGGGCCGGCCGCGCACCTCCTGCCGCCGCTTCATGCCCGCGAAGGACGCGAGGCCGTCGACGATCTGGGACAGAGACGCCCCCTCGCGGTGGGCTAGGAGCGCGGCGGCGAGGGCGTTCTGCACGTTGTGAGTGCCGTGCATCGGGAGACGGGCCTCCGTCTCCGTCCCGTCGAGGCAGAGCACGAAGCGCTGTCCGTCCGGCGTGGCGGTGACGTCGCGCGCCCGGACGTCATTAGCGTCGTCCAGGCCGTAGGTCCGGACGGTCGCGTCGGTGTGGTCGGCGAGGGCCCGGACCGCCGGGTCGTCGCCGCAGAGGGCCAGGAGGCCGTCGGGCGCCAGAAGGTCGACGAACGATTCGAAGGCCCCGCGGTAGTCGGCCGCGTCGGCAAAGATGTCGGCGTGGTCGAACTCGACGGAGGTCACGACGGCGTGGCGCGGCCGGTAGTGCATGAACTTCGGCCGCTTGTCGAAGTAGGCGCTGTCGTACTCGTCGCCCTCCACGACGAACGGGGGATCGGTGCCCAGCGCGTAGCTGCCGCCGCCGTCCTGCCGGACCCCGCCCACGAGATAGCCGGGGTCGAGGTCGGCGGTCTGGAGCAGATGAACGAGGAGGCCGGTCGTGGTCGTCTTGCCGTGCGTGCCAGTCACGACGAGGGGCCGCCGGCCGCGGAGGAAGCAGTGGGCGAGGGCCTCGGGGAACGACTGCTGGACGAGGCCCTGCTCGCGGGCGTGGGCCGCCTCGGGGTGGGTCGGCGTGCAGGCGTTCCCGACCACCGTGAGGTCGGGGGCGGGGTCGAGGTGAGCCGGGTCGTAGCCCTCGAGCACCGGAATGTCCTGCTCGGCGAGGTGTGTGCTCATCGGGGGATACACGCCGTCGTCGGCCCCGCGGACGTCGTAGCCGGCCTGCTTGCAGAGGCCGGCCAGCGCGCCCATGCCGGTCCCGCAGATGCCGATCAGGTAGACGTCCTCGAGGGCGTCGGGCGACGGAACCGCCGGGCGGTCGAAGCGGCGGAGGTCGGCGTCGGGGAGCTCCTCGAGCGAAACGGGCATCGGCGGGGCGGCGGGAGGGAGAGGCGCGCACGGATCGGAACTATCCGTCGTCCGAGGACCCGGATCGGGACTCGGACGGCGTCGGGGAGGAGAGGGACGCCTCGGCGTCCTCGCCGTCGGGGAGGTCCTTCTCCGGCAGTTCCGGAAGGGAGGCCCCGGTCGACTCCGGGGTGCGGGAGGAGACCTTGTCGAGCGCCTCGTCGGAGACGACGCCCAGCTCCCGGGCCCGCTTGAACCACTGCTGACGGGCAAGGGCCTGCATGTCCTCGACCGAGTCGGCCTCGTCGACAATTTCGAGACCGAGCAGCGTCTCGACCACGTCCTCCATGGTCACGACCCCGGCGACGCCGCCGTACTCGTCGACCACGAGGGCGATGTGCTCCAGCCGGTCGAGGAGCCGCTCCAGCAGGTCGGGGAGCGGCAGCGTCTCGCGGACGACCAGGATCTCCCGGGCGATGTCCTCGAGCAGGACGTCGAGCTCCTCCTGGGCGGCCCGCAGCAGCATCTCGTCCTTGAGCACGTAGCCGGTCACGTCGTCGGGATCGTCATCGTAGACCGGGATGCGGGAGAAGCGGAACTCGTCGTGCTCGTCCACCACGTCCCCGATGGTCTGGGCCTCGTGGAGGTCGAAGACCACGGTCCGGGGCGTCATCACGTCTTTTACCCGGAGGGAATTGAAGCGGAAGAGGTTGCGTAGAATCCGCGACTCCTTTTCCTCGAAGACGCCCTCTTCCTCGCCGAGCTCCGCCATGGCCGTAAACTCCTCCCGGCTGAAGGCGGCCTCGTCCTCGTCCTGCGAGAGCAGGTAGGTTAGGCCCTGCGAGAGCTTCACGAGGGGCCACATCGAAAAGATGGTGGGAACGAGGAGACGCACCACAAACGGGGCGATGGTTCTCCAGTAGACGGCCCCCAGGGTCTTCGGAATGATCTCCGAGAACACCAGAATGAGCAGCGTGAGGACGGCGGCAATCACCCCGGTGTATGCCTCGCCGAAGACCACGGCGGCCTGCGCGCCAGCTCCGGCCGCGCCCACCGTGTGGGCGATGGTGTTGAGGCTCAGGATGGCCGAGAGGGGCCGGTCGATGTCCTCCTTCATCGCGTGGAGCCGCTCGCCGACGGGGTCGCCCTCCCGCTCGAGGGCGGCGACGTACGATGGCGTCACGCTCAGCAGGACCGCCTCCATGATCGAACACAGGAAAGACACGCCGAGCGCAAGCGCAACGTAGAGGAAGAGGAGTCCCATTCGGGAGTGTCAGCTGAACGACAGACTGGAAATCAGGGGGGGCGACGGCCCTCAGCCCGAGGGCGCGCCCATCATGCCCAAAGAGGACACGAATGCGCGGCCGTCGTGTACGGTTTCTTGCGGTCACGTGGGCCGACCGCTGTGCGCCGACAGTTTGGAATCTGGATCTGTTGTGTACGGGACGTGCCGGATTGGGTTTTGCCCGCCCTGCTCCGTCCACAGAACCGGAAGCTAGTCGTATGTCCTCCGGCGGGTGGAACGCGGCGGGTGGTGAGGCCCCGGGATCCTTTTGGGGCCGTCTCGGTGATGATGGGCGGGCGCGAGCGCCCGGACGCCTCGATTTCTCCTCTCCTCATCCGCACGTTGCTGTGCCGTTCTTTTCCCTCGACGACCTGGACCGCTCCGAGGAAATGCCGGGCTTTCTCGGGGCCTTCCTGCATTCCGATGCCATGACCGTCGCGAGCTGGTCGGTCGAGGCCGGGGCTGAGTTTCCCGAGCACTCGCATCCCCACGAGCAGATCTCCGTCGTGACGGCGGGGGAATTCGAGCTCACGCTGGACGGGGAGACCGACACGCTGTGCGAAGGCCGCGTGGCCGTGATTCCGTCCGATACGCCGCACTCGGGCCGCGCAAAGACCGACTGCGAGATCATCGACGTGTTCAGCCCGGTGCGGGAGGACTACCGCCAGTAGGGCGACGGCCCCGTGGTGCCTGGGACGAAGGGCGGAGACTCTCTGCTCGGGACCGATGGGGTGTGCAGGGAGGGAAAAAGGGGAGTGGGAGCGCGGGGGCATTGGCGCCAACGCGCCACTCCGCCGTCCTTGAAGCCCGCTGGGGGGATGGCGACTCCTATATTACGGGGCCCGGTGTTCTCCGCAATGTGATCATTCTGTGCAAAGCCAGTCCGCTCTTGACATCGGGACCGGCATCCCGTACCGTCAGGGCAGTCATGAATGCACTTGCCCACACGTTCGCCGCACCGACGGCGTCCGGCGTCCCCGCCGGTCTCGCCCGTGGCCTGTACGCGTTTGCCTTTGTTTATCCGGGCTACGCGTATGTCTATTTTGCCCCCCTGGCCGGCGACACGTAGGACGACCTCCGTACATTCGTGCCCTGCGACCCGCCGGCCCGCTCTCTCGGCCCCGGCGGGTTTTTGTGTGTAGGGGTGTGAGGGAGCGTTCCGGCGATGTCTCCATTCCCTGCCCCCGACCCCGCACCGGAAATCCACCCATGTCCACGACTTCGACGACCACCCCGCTGCAAGAGGCCCGCGACCGCATCGACGACATTGACCGCCGCTTCGTCGAGCTCCTCGCCGAGCGCTACGCAGTGGTCGACGACATCTTCGAACTCAAAGAAGAGGAAGGAGATACGATCAAGGACCACGACCGGGAGGCCGAGCTTCTCGACCACGTCGCCGCCGTGGCCGAGGAGAAGGGGCTCTCTCCCGACCTCGTTCGGCGCCTCTTCGGCGAAATTCTGAGCCACTCCGTCGAGCGCCAGCAGGAACGACGGGAGGGGGCCGACGACCCCAAGAGCCCGGACTCGGATGCCTCCGAGCCGTCCCCGATCGACTCGTCCGTTCCGACCAACGGCCACGCCCGGCCGGCACCGGCGTCGACCGCCGACGCCCTGTCTCGCCCGGACAACGGAGGGTCGAATCGCTCGTACCCCGAGGTGGCGCGGGACGACACCACCGACCGGACCGTCGTCCGGGTGGGGGCCGTCGAGATCGGGGGCGAGGATCCGGTCCTCATTGCCGGGCCCTGCTCGGTCGAGTCCCGCGATCAGATTCTCCGCGCGGCCGAGGCGGTGGCCGAGGCCGGCGGCCGCCTCCTGCGCGGCGGGTGCTTCAAGCCTCGCACCTCGCCCTACTCCTTTCAGGGCCTGGGGGCTGAGGGCCTCGACCTTCTGGCCGAGGCGGGCGAGCGGTTCGACCTGCCCGTCATTACCGAGGTGCTCGCGCCCGGCGACGTGGCGGCGGTGGCCGCCCGGGCCGACGTGCTCCAGATCGGGGCGCGCAACATGCAGAATTTCCCCCTGCTCAAGGCAGTGGGCCGCGCCGAGCGACCCGTCATGCTGAAGCGCGGCATGATGGCGACGATCGAGGAGTGGCTGTCCGCGGCGGAGTACATCGTGGGGCACGGCAACCCCAACGTCTTTCTCTGCGAGCGCGGCATCCGGACCTTCGAGTCCGCCACCCGCTACACGCTCGACCTCTCGTCGGTGCCGGTCGTCAAGGAGCGGACCCACCTGCCGGTCGTCGTCGACCCGTCCCACGCCGCCGGCGAGCGGCGCTGGGTGCCGGCGCTGGTGCAGGCGGCCCTCGGGGCGGGCGCCCATGGGGTGATGGTGGAGGCGCACCCCAATCCCGACGAGGCGCTCAGCGACGGGCCGCAGTCGCTCTCGCTCGACGCGCTGGCGACCGTCGGCCGCCACTTCGCGCCGCAGACAGCTTAGAACCTGGTATGTTGATCTCTGGATCGTCGTTGATGACGTCGCCCCGTCTCGACTGCGAAACGATCACGGAGCGTATAAACGAAACTACCGGTCGGGAGTGGCCGACCTGCAGTCATAACGGGGGGCTCTAGACGCTTCCGCGTGAAGTCGAAACAGTCTCCCAGGCCACCAGGCACGCCCTTTTCGTCCATTTTGGGGCGGTCGGAACGGCCCTCCAACCAGTTGGACGCACCGGCGCATCGGATCGGCGACGTTTAAGAGCTGCGCTGCTCCGGGGGGACGGGTAGGCACTCCGGAGAAGGCCTCGCACCACCGACGATCGGAGATACGAGCCGGCCGCCTCCGAATCCCACCGGCGGCCGGCGCATTCAAGCGGCGTCCTGTCTCCGAACAATCCCCGATTCGTCATGAGCGACGAGGACCTGCCGGAGTTCGTCCCGGAGTACAACAAGCCGGACGCGCCGGG
The DNA here is from genome assembly GCA_042218975.1 of Salinibacter sp. GTDB lineage: Bacteria > Bacteroidota > Rhodothermia > Rhodothermales > Salinibacteraceae > Salinibacter. Next base: position 42,692 of record JBDGQP010000024.1, on the reverse strand, counting down.
CATCCATATGAACTTCGACAACACCGTCTCCCTCTACCACATCGTAGCGCAGGGGGACGACTTCGAGACAGCGGCCCACGACATCTTCGACCTGCTGTCGGAGGCACAGGACGAGTTTCCGGACTGGCCGCGGGTGCTTTATCTCGACATCGAGGGCCACGTGCGCGACGACGGCCGCCTGGAAGAGGACATGATCGAGCTCCAGCAGGAATTCCTGATCGCGGCGATGGGCAAGTTCTTCACGGCCCTCGCCCTGCCGCTCGTCTCCGTCGTCAACCCGGAGGCTCAGGTCAACGACCTGCCCGACGAACTCGTTCTGCAGCCGCCCGACGCCGACCTGCCGGAGGAGACGGCCTGGCCGACGGAGTAGTCCCCCGTCGCTCCACGGTCCCGCCGAACAGGGGCGGGACCCCGAGCCCCGACCCTGCCGTCTCCCTCACTTCTGAGGCGGCGAGGATGGGCTGGCGGCACCGGCCCCGCCGGAGGGAGTTCCGCCGGAGGGCGATCCGCCCCCACTGGGAGCGGGGCTGCCCCCGGCACCGCCCGGCAGCTGCATGGGCATGCCGCGCTGCCCCGATGTCGAGTCGCTGGTGAGGCCGTAGGCCCGCCGGATCCGGGGCGGGACGCTGTAGGGGGCCTGCGCCAGGAGCGCGTCGAGCCGCTGGTCGAAAGCATTGAGGGCGTCGGTCTGCTCCGCCTTCTGGAAGGCCGAGCGCACGCGGCCCGCGTAGAAGAGCGCCCGGCTGAACTGGCGCTGGCCGCTGGCGGTCCGCAGCTGGTTGAAGACGACGGGCTGGGCCTCCCGGAGCACAGTCGCGAGCCTCTCGGGGGCGCCGATGGCCCGGTAGGCCCGGGCCGTAAACATGAGGGTTTGGATGTCGCCCGGAATGATCGAGAAGGGCACATTCGTCGTCAACTCGTTCATCAGCGTCCGTCCCCGCTTGGTATGGCCTGTGCGGGCCAGGCGCTCGGCGGCGTGGGAGAAGTGCAGACGATACCCGTCCACCATCCGACGGGCGTTTTGGTTGTAGTAGGCCGTTGAGTCAGCGAGGTTCGTAAACCGGAATTCCTTCATCTGGTTGTCGGTGAGGCCCGGAATGACGCGCCCGAGGGGCTGGTTGTGCTTGATCGGCAGCACGCGGTAGGCCTGCCCTTCGAGCTGAAAGTAGTTTTGCAGGTTGAGCTGGCCGGAGCGGGCGACGGTGACCGCGAAGTAAATGGGCCGCTTCCACTCGTTCTGGGCGTTGGTGCGCAGCATGTTGTAGACCGTGAGGTCGGCCACCTGCAGGATCTTCTGGTTCTTGCCGTAGGACCGTCCCTTGAGCCGCCACGTCATCGGGCTCTCGAGCGCGGAGGAGTCGGCCGGGGTGTCGGGCAGATAGGGCTGCAGCCGGGACTTCAGGGCCGCGGTCTGGACCGGCAGCTTCACCTGTCGGGGCTTCCATCGGGTCGGCCGCATGTTCTGAATCCGGTCCCTCGAGAGCGAGATCGGCAGCGGCTCGGACTCGTAGGTCGCTTGGTTCTTGAGCTGCCGGATGTACCAGGAGGTGTTCAGCAGCGATAGGTTCACGACCCGCACGTCGGTGCGCACCCCTTCCACCTCCTGGAGGTACCAGAGGGGGTAGGTGTCGTTGTCGCCGTTCGTGAAGATGATGGCGTTTTTCTTGACGCTGCTGAGCATGTTGTGGGCGTAGTCCCGCGCCACGTAGTTTTCCGAGCGGTCGTGGTCGCCGTAGTTCTCGACGGTCATCCAGCCCGGGACGGCCAGGAAGACGAGCAGCCCGGTTCCCAGGAGGGGGAGGGTCTGAGCCCAGCCCGTCACCGTATCCTCGATCGACTCGTACACCATCTGGAGTAGGCCCCCGGCCCCGATGCCAACCCAGAGGCTGAAGGCAAGGAAGCTCCCGACGTAGGAATAGTCCCGCTCGCGTGGCTGCATCGGCGTCTGGTTGAGGTAGATGATGATGCCGATGCCAGTGACGAAGAAGAGGACAAAGACGCTGAAGGCCCGGCGCCAGTCCCGATTGAAGTGGTAGAAGGCCCCGAAGAGCCCGAGGAGGAGGGGGAGGGCAAAGTACACGTTGCGCGCCTCCTTCTCGCTGGGGGTTTGTCGGAGGCTCTCGGTGTTGACGTGCTGGTCAAGCAGCGGGATGCCGGTCATCCACGTCGCCCCCTGCTTGTCGCTGGCGCGGCCGGCAAAGTTCCAGAGGAAGTATCGTACGTACATGTACCCGACCTGATAGTCGAGAAAAAAGGTCAGGTCGGAGTTGTAGCGGTCGTAGACCTTCCAGTGCTGGGCGTTGGGGGAGTGGCGGCGGGGGAAGAGGGTCTCCTCTCCATCCCGCGGGACCCGTCCGGTCTGATCGTTGTACGACACCCCGCTCAGCAGCGGCGTATTGCCGTACTGCTCCCGTTCGAGATAGTCGATGAAGCGCTCGATGTTGTCCGGGTCGTTCATGTCGATCGAGGGCTCAGTGGCGCTCCGGACGAAGACGAGCGCGTAGGACCCGTACCCGATCAGGATGACCGTCAGGCAGAGGATCGCGAAGTTGGCGCCGGGCAGGCGGCGGCGGTGGGTGGCGTAGATGCCGTAGGCGAGGAGCCCGATGATTCCGAGGACGGCGAGGAAGGGGGCCCCGGTGGCGTCGAATACCTTGGGCAGCCCCTTCACGATGCCGGGATAAATCGCCAGGAAGAGGGCCGACGAGAGTACGCCGGCCAGCACGAGACGGCCCCAGCGCTGCCGGGTCGTCCACTCCTCCCGGTCAAACTCGACGAAGAAGACGATCAGCGCCACGAAGAAGAAGACGAGCAGGCTCAGCAGGTGCACCCCGATGGCCATCCCGAAGAGGGCCGCGATCAGGACCAGATAGCGGTTGGCGTCGAGGCGGAAGAAGTGGCTGCCTTTTCCTTTCAGGAGGGCCTCCTCCCGCCGGGCGGCCTCGCTCCAGCGCAGCACGAGCCACACCACCAGGGCCGTGAAGAAGGTAGAGAGGGCGTAGACCTCGGCGATCCCGGCGTTGAACCAGAACGAGTCGGACGCGGCGTAGGTGAGAGCCCCGACGACCCCGCTCACCAGGGCAATCACGTACTGCCCGGTCGCCACCTCGTCGCGGTCGCCCTGCCAGCGCCGCACGAGCCGGACGATAATGAGGTGGGTAAGCATCACGGTCCCGGCGCTCGCGAGCACCGAGATCGTGTTGACCGCCAGGGCCACCGTCTCCTCCGACGGGGCCAGCATCGAGAAGAGCCGGCCCAGAAGCAGGTAGAAGGGCGCCCCCGGAGGGTGCATCACCTGGAGCTTGAAGGCGCTCGCGATGCGCTCGCCGGGATCCCAGAACGAGACCGTCGGGGCCATCGTCGATACGTAAAGAATCAGGGCCCAGAGGAAAACAGCGCCTGCCGTGAGACGGTCGATCCACTTCCGATTCATGCTGTCGGGGGAGGCTGAATGGTGCCGAGAAAAGATGTCGAGCCCGGACAGGGGGGACCGTCAGGGCGGCCCGCCGGGACGGGGCTGTACCGAATCCTGTGGTCGGACTCGGGGTTGGATGCGAAGAAGCGTAAAGGCATGGAGGCAGAATACGTCCACGCATCCATTCTCCCAGCCCTCCATACCCTAACGGAACACACGGCGTACGTATTACCAGTCCTTCCGGGTCGCGTCAAGGAGGGACTGGATGGTGCTCATCTTCATCTCGCCGTAGTTGAGCGCGAAGGCAAGCTCACCGTTGTTGTGGAAGATCCAGGTGGAAGGGATCCAGGTGACCGGATGGCTCAGAAACGACTGGCGCCGGTTCGACGCCTGGTCGCTCGGGCCCAGATCCGGCTGCGTCACTTCCGTGACGCGGTCGGGGAGATTGTACTTGTCGAGCACCTGGGCGCCGTCCTCGCCGTCGTTCCAGACGGTCACGAAGGTGAACGAGACGTTCGGGTTGTCGGCGACGAGGGAGGCCCACCCATTTGCCAATTCCCGTTTCGAGTTGGGGCACCAGGGCGCCCAGAAGTGCACCACGTGGAGGCCATCCGCCTCAATCACGTTCTGCACACGCCGCTCGGCCGCGGTGGTCGGCGTCACGGCCACCGCCGGCTTCGGGTGGGTCACCGGCGGCTGTTTGACGGCCGGTGCCGTCCCCGCGGAGGCGCCCCCCGCAGAGGAGCTCCCGGCCGAGTCGGCGGAGGCGGTTAGGCTGAGGCGGCCGGCCTGGCAGTTCTGGCTCGACTGCTGGGCCGCGGCCGGAAGGACGGTCAGTGTACACAGCGCGACGAGGCACGTCCAGAACGGCTTCACGGGCATACGCTTCGGAGTCGGAAACAGAATGGACGGTTACTTCGACGGACGGGCCACTCAGCGGAGGCAGAAACAGCTTCACGCCTCAGTCGACGCCGTCGACGACGAGGACGCACTCTCCCCGCAGGGAATCATACGCGGCAAAATACGCCCGTACCTCTGTGAGCGTTCCACGCTCGATTTCTTCGTAGGCCTTGGTCAACTCCCGGGCCACGGCGGCCCTCCGCTCGGGGCCGAAGTGCTCGATGAGGTCGTCGAGCGTGCGCAGCAGGCGGTGGGGCGACTCGTAGAAGACGAGGGTCCGGGGCTCGGTCGAAAGCGCCTCGAGCCGAGTCTGGCGGCCCTTCTTCTTGGGGAGAAAGCCCTCGAACGCGAAGCGGTCGCTGGGCAGGCCGCTGGCCGTGAGGGCGGGGATGACCGCGGTGGCGCCGGGCAGGGCCGTCACGTCGATCTCGTTCCGCCAGCAGGCGCGGGTGAGGTAGAAGCCCGGATCCGAAATGCCGGGCGTGCCCGCGTCGGTGATGAGGGCGATGTCGTGGCCGGCGCGCATCCGCTTGATGAGGCGCGGCGTCTTCTCGTGCTCGTTGTGCTCGTGGTAGGCGGTCGTGCCGGTGTCGATGCTGTAGTGGGCGAGCAACACGCCCGAGGTGCGCGTGTCCTCGCAGGCGATGCGGTCGACCTCCCGGAGCACGCGCACGGCCCGGTAGGTCATGTCCTCGAGGTTGCCGATGGGGGTCGGGACGAGGTAGAGCACGGGCGGGGGGAATGGACACGGAGGGGACGGCGGGCGCCGCGGGTCAGGCGTCGTCGGTCAGCCAGGCCCACAGGCGTCGGCGCAGCGGGGGCGTGGCGCCGAGGTCCAGCACCACGTAGACGAGCAGCCAGAGGCCGATCCCCGACATGATGAGATTCGCCATCCACATCCCGATCCAGGGGGGGAAGAACCCGCGCTCGGACAGCTTCTCGCCCTGCACGAGGGTGATCCAGTAGAACATGAAGATGCCGAGGGCCACCGCGCCGACCGTGGCGAGTCCACTCCGGCGCAGGGCGAGCCCCAACGGGGCGCCGATCACCATGAAAATGAGGCACGCGACGGCAATCGAGAACTTCTTATGAATCTCGACCTGGTAGCTGCGGAGCCGCTTGTTCTTCCAGGAGACTTCCCGCTGGATGCTCTGAATTTCGGACTGCACCGTGCGCACCTGGCCGGCGGCCTGGGCGGCCAGGCGCTGGCGAACGGAACTGTCCAGGCCGGTGAGGGCGAGGAAGGCCTGCGACGTATCCGGCCGGGCCGGGAGGGTCCAGGCCGCGCTGTCGGCGGCCGCGCTGTCGGCGGAAGAGGCCGTCGAGTCGGGCAGGGCCGTGGTGCGGACGGTTTCGTAGATGTTCCGGTACTCGGCCCGAAGGTCGACCCGGAGGGAGTCGGTGATCCGCAGAAGCCCGGAGAGCGGGGTGGTCCGGGTCGATCGCTCGCTGTCCTCGGCCCGCGATCGCCGGAAGACCGCGTCCGAGAGGTCGAACTGAATGACGTGGCGGTCAAATTGGAGGGTTTCGTAGCGGGCGGTGGTGTGCCCGGCCTGGGGTGGGAGAGGGCGGTGCATCTCCCCATCCTCCAGCACGAGCGTCAGGCGCGCCCCGCCGGCCGACGATCGAATGCGGCCGCGCTCGGCCTTCAGGACCGCCTGCCGCTCCCGGCCCTGGGTGTAGTCGTAGATCGTGACGTCGCGAAGCCGGTTCGATCCGGCCGGCCGGTGCCGGACCAGGATGCTGTAGTTCTCGACGCCGTTGTAGAAGACCCCGGGCTGCAGCTCGAAGCCCGGTCGCTTGTTGCGGATGTCGCTCCAGAGCTGGCGGGCCCGGTAGTTCGCCTCCGGAAGCAGTGCGTTGTTGAAGTACAGCAGCCCGCCCCCGACGAGAAGAGACATCAGCAGGGCCGGCCACACGATCTCCCCGAACGAAATGCCGGTACTCTTGATGACGGTGTAGTAGTTCGAGTCCGCGAGACCGCCAAACGCCATCAGCGCGGCGAGCAGCACCGACATGGGCACCGCCAGGGTCACCATGTAGGCCAGATTGTAGGTGATCAGCTCCACGATCACCGTTATGGGAATGCCCTTCCCGGCAATCTCCGGCAGCCACCGGATCAGAAACTGCATGAGCAGCAGAAACATGAGGATGCCCAGCCAGCCGAAGAAGGGACCGGGCAGCCGTCGCAGAATGAGCCAGTGAAGCCGGCGAATCATAGAGAGATGGGGGCCCTGTGCCCCGTCTGCGTCTGAGAGCGCCTCCCTTACGGCGGGAATGAGCGGCGTGTTCGGACCCTCGACGGGGATCTTTCCGGCCCCGCGACGATTGGGACAGGCGCTCCGTTCACCCATACCCACGGACCCGACCGATTCCCCCATGCAGGTCGAGGCGTTCACCTTCAATGCGTTCATGACCAACTGCTACCTCTGCCACGACGCGGGGGAGGCAGTCCTCGTCGACGCCTCCTGCAACACGGCGGCCGAGCGGCAGGAGGTCCTCGACGCGGTCGACGAGCACAATCTGACGGTCCGCCACCTGTTGCTTACCCACGCCCACGTGGATCACATCTTTGGCTGCCGGTTCTTCGAGGACCATTTCGACGCCCGGTTTCAGGCCCACGAGGCGTCGGTGCCCTTCATCGAGCGGGCCGAGGAGCAGGCGGTGGCCTTCGGGGTGGAGGTGGACCCGCCCTCGGTCCCGACTACGGTCCTGTCGGAGGGCGATACGGTTTCGTTCGGCGGCGCGGCCCTCGAGGTGCTCCACACGCCCGGCCACTCGCCCGACTCCATCTCGTTCGTCGATCGGGCGGGCCAGCAGGCCCTCACCGGCGATGTCCTCTTCCAGAACTCCATCGGCCGCACGCAGGGCCTTCCGGAAACGTCCCGTGAGCAACTGTTGACGTCGATCACTGAAAAGCTCCTTCCCCTTGGCGACGAGACGCAAATCTACCCCGGCCACGGGCCGGCCACGACGATCGGGCGGGAGCGGTACCAGAACCCGTTCGTGAAGGAGGCCCTCGGCGACTCGGGTGCCGGCGGGTGGGCCGGCCCTATGGGCTCGGCACAGTAGCGTCCGCCTGCACCTCCTGGTAGTAGCGCTCGTACATGGGAACCACTCGGTCGATGTCGAAGGTGTCGACGGCCCGGTCCCGGGCCGTCTGGGCCATTCGGTCGTGCAGGTCCTCCTCGCTGAGCAGCGCCAGGATGCGGTCGCTGAAGGCGGCCACGTCGCCCACCGGACAGAGATAGCCGGTCTCCTTGTCGTCCACGAGCTCCGGCAGCCCGCCCACGTCGCTCACGACCGTCGGCACGTGGCAGGCCATCGCCTCCAGCGCCGCGAGCCCGAACGTCTCCGAGTCGCTCGGCATCAGGAAGATGTCGGCAATCGAGAGGATTTCCTCGATCGGGTCCTGCTTGCCCAGGAAGCGCACGTCCTCGAACACCCCGAGCTCGCGGGCCTTTCGCTCGGTGGGCACACGCTCGGGGCCGTCGCCCACCAGCAGCAACTTCACGTCCGAATACTCGCTCTGAACGCGCTGGAAGATATCGATGACCTGCTTGGTGTTCTTGACGGGGCGGAAGTTCGAGACGTGCACGATGACCTTCTCGCCGTTGGGGCAGAGCGCCTGCTTGAAGTGCTCCTTGTCCTGGCGGTGGAAGCGGTCGGTGTCGATGAAGTTGGGAATTACCTCGATGCCGTTGGTGACCTCGAAATGGTCGTAGGTCTCCTGACGGAGGTAGCTCGAGACGGCCGTCACCCCGTCCGACTCGTTGATCGACCAGGTGACCACCGGCGCAAAGGACGGGTCCTGCCCGATCAGCGTAATGTCGGTGCCGTGCAGCGTGGTCACCACCGGAAGGGAGATGTCCTGCCCCGCCAGGATCTGGCGGGCCATCACCGCGCTGGTCGCATGAGGAATGGCGTAGTGGACGTGCAGCACGTCGAGGCCCGCGTGCTTGGCGATGTCCACCATTTTGCTGGTAAGCGACAGGGTGTACGGCGGCGACTCGAAAAGCGGGTAGCTCTGGACGTTGACCTCGTGGAAGAAGATGTTGCCGGCCACGTGGGAAAGCCGGAACGGGAGGGAGGAGGAGATGAAATGAATCTCGTGGTCGCGCTCCGCGAGGTTTTTGCCGAGCTCCGTCGCGACGACGCCGCTGCCGCCGTAGGTCGGGTAACACGTGATGCCGATTTTCATAGGGGGCCGCCAGTGAGAGGCAGTGAAGAGAACGACTGACCGAGGAGTTGAGCAACTTGCCAGCCGGCCGCAGGTTGCAGGCTCGATTTCGAGGGAGCCGTCCGCGTTCTTCCTACGAGGTAACGAGTCTGAAAGACCTCCGGGACTCGGCTCGACACAGGATCTTCAGAGAGAACAGTTGTCCTTCGTTTCCCCTCATTTGTTACTTTCAGGCACCGATCTGCGCCCACTTCTGTACGACGGGCACCTGCGTCCCCCTGCCGGGGAGCCACTACCTCTTTCGCCACTCCACAGCTCAATGATGACTTCGACCCGCACCTCCCTCGCCCTGTCCGCCCTGCTCGTCCTCGTCCTGGCACTGGGGACGGCCCCTCCCGCGAAGGCTCAACTCGGCGTGGCCGGGGGCCTCAACTTCGAGTCGGCCAGCGCCATCGATACCAGAACATCCGACAACACCACCCTCGAGAACTCGACGGGATACCACATCGGCCTCGTCTACGAGCTCGGTCTCGGCCCGGCCACGCTTCGCCCGGGCTTCTTTTACCGCCGGGTGGGGACGTTCAAGTTCTCGCCGTCCGCCCTGCCGCAGGGGGAAACCCGCTTCGACGTGGCGGCGTGGCAGGTGCCCGTCGACCTGCGCCTCACGGTCCTCCCCACGCCGCTCGTGAGCCCGTACGTGCTGGCCGGGCCGATGGCCACGTTTCCTCGGGGCGAGGGCGACTTCGAGAACGCGACCGAGGAAATCTCGTATTCGCTCAACGTGGGCGTCGGCGCAAACATCTCGCTGCCCGCCACCTCGCTGAAGATTCAGCCCGAACTGCGGTACGAGTTCGGAGCGACCAAATTTATCAAGGAAGACTTCACGATCGGGGGAACCGAGTTCAATCCTCAGGAGTCCCCGAGCTTCAGCGCGTTCGGTCTGCGCGTGAACGTGATCTTTTAGGCCCGGTGTCGGCCCTCTTCGGGTCGGATGGGCCTTGCCGCCGTCATCGCCCGCTGCTCCCGTGGGGGCGGCGGGCGATTTCTGTTGCGGCCGGGCGGGGACCGGCTACGAAATTTCCTTGTAGAAGCGAAATCGACGCTCGTTCACCCGATAGTCCAGGCCGGGAGAGACGAACTGCTGGCGGTTCACCCAATACGGATGCTGGCGACCGTCCATTGACCGCTCGCTGAAGAAGTGGCGGGTTTCGATGGCGAAGGGCCGGAAGACGGGATCGGCGTACTGGACGTAGCGGGCAATCCACAGGGCCTGCTGCCACGCCGGGATCTGCACGTCCGGCGTGAGGCTCAGAAGAAACTGACGCTTCGACGCGCCCGGGTTGAAGGCACTGAACTGATAGGGGTCCAGAACGACGTCCTCGTAGCTCCCACGACCCCGGAACTGCGTCTCCACCCGGTTCCGCACAACCCACGCTACGAGCTCCTGCTCGTGGGGGATCTTCGTTTCCGAATAGATGGCTCGGGCCAGCCAGAGCGTGCTCTCGTTCAGGGCGGCGGGGTGCGGCCGGGGGTGCTTGATGGCGTCTCGAGACGGCCCGTAGGCAGCGCTCAGGAGCTCAAACCGGGGCTGCTTCGTCGCGGAAGTGTCGACGCCCGTCGGCGGCGGGGCGTCGGCCAGGGAATTGAAGAGCACGGGGCCCTCGGCGGCCGAGAGGGAGAGGGTGCCGAAACACGCCCAGAGGATAAGAGCACGCTTACTCATGTGCGGATGCTGTTATGCACAGGACAACGAATGGGACCGAAGGAGAGATGCAAACTTCGATCCTCACCCAACAAGCTGGAACGGTCTACTCGCCGGTGTCGGACGAGGTTTCCGTTTCTCGTTTTCCGTAAGTACCTAGAATTGTTGAGCCTAGAGATAACACGCTCCGAATTCACGGTCCGTTGTGAACGTATTTATTTCCAGTTTATACGCCCTTTACTCGTTCTCTGCATATGTGCATATGACGTATCCAGGAACGGTAACAATAAAAGCGCTTTCGATCCGAAAATCTTATCTTTTGTCGTGACTTCTTTCCGTATTGTTGCCGACGAAAACATACCATGTGTCGAGGAGGCGTTCGGGGAATTGGGCCCGATCGAGCGCCGCCCAGGGCGAGACATCGGGCCGGCGGACGTGGCGGAGGCGGACGTACTACTGGTGCGCAGCGTGACCCCGGTGGGCCCGCCGCTGCTGGATGAGAGTCCCGTCCAGTTCGTGGGGTCGGCCACCATCGGCACCGACCACGTCGACGAGGCGTATCTGCGGGAGCAGGGGGTTGCCTTTGCCCACGCGCCGGCCTCCAACGCCGACTCGGTGGCGGACTACGTCGTCGCCGCCCTCCTGACCCTCGCCCACCGGCGGGGCGTGTCGCTTCGGGATCAGACTGTGGGAGTCGTCGGGTGCGGCAACATCGGAGGGCGGCTTCTCCGACGCCTACGGGCCCTCGGCCTTGCGGCCCTGCCCCACGATCCGCCCCGGGCGGCCGCGGCGTCGGGGCCGCGGGCGCCCGACTTCGTGCCGCTGGAGACGGTGCTCGACCGGGCCGACGTCCTCACGCTTCATGTGCCCCTCACGACCGGCGGCCCGCACCCGACCCGCCACCTCGTCGGTGACAAGGTCCTCGACCGCCTCGGCCCCGAGGCCTGGCTGCTCAATACGTCCCGGGGGGCAGTGGTCGATGGGGCCGCTCTGCTGGAGGCGCTTCGAAGCGATCGTCTCGGGGCCGCGGTGCTGGACGTGTGGGAGGACGAACCGACGCCCGACCCCGCGCTGGTGCGCGCCGCGGATCTCGCCACGCCCCACATTGCGGGCTACGCCTGGGACGGGAAGGTGCGCGGCACCACCATGCTCTACGAGGCGTTCTGCGAGCACGTGGGACGCGCCCCGACGTGGTCGCCGGAAGCGGTGCTCCGGCCCGATCATCCGGGGGCGCTCCGCTGCACGCCCCCGGACCCTCGCCTGTCTCGGATCGACTGGCTCTACCACCTCGCCCGGCAGGCCTACGACCTCGGTGCCG
>JBDGQP010000024.1:0-31167 GCA_042218975.1 Salinibacter sp. | reverse complement strand
CGCTCATGCGGGGGCGTGTGCGGGTCGAGGTCGAGTACGTCATCGCGCTGGCCGACCTCGAGGCCACGCCACTCGCCATCGACGCCGACCTGCGCGAGCGGCTGCGGGCCACCTACCCGAGGCGACGGGAGCTGCGGTGCTTCTCGGTGCCGGAGGCCGGCGTGCCGCCCGGATGCCGGGCGGCCGTGGCGGACGGCCTGACAATGCAGGGCCGCGCCCCCGGTCGCTAGACGCACGGTTCGTGCCGTCGGGGATCGACCGTACGTGGGAGGGGTAGGCCGAATCCTATAGCAGAATGTACTCCATCAGTTGGCCTCCGGCCTCCCGTGGGGCCTGAAGGGAGGATGTGTGCGGGGACGGCGGCAAACTGCGCCCACACAGCCATTCGTCCAGCCCTTCGTTCCCGGACGGAGCACGCGGCGTTCGTGTTACGACCGGTAGCCGTAGGAGCGCAGCAGCTGCTCGCGGTCGCGCCAGTCCTCCTGCACCTTTACGTGCAGGTTGAGGTAGACCGGGCTCTGGACGAACGGTTCGATGTCCTTGCGCGCCTCGGTGCCCACCTCCTTCAGTGCACGGCCGCCCTCGCCGATAACGATGCCCTTGTGCGACTCGCTCATCACGACGATTTCCGCGTCGATGTAGTCCTTCTGATCGCCCGCCCGCTCCTCGTACGCGACGATGTTGACCTGAATCGAGTAGGGGAGCTCCTGGTGGTACCGCCGAAATGCCTTCTCACGGATGATCTCGGCGACGAAGAAGCGCTCCGGGTGCTCGCTGATCATCTCCTTCGGGTAGAACGGCGGGCCCTCCGGCAGGGTGTCGACGACGAGGTCGACGAGGGGGTCGACGTTACGGCCCGTGAGCGCGGAGGTCGGGACCACCTCGTCGAACGCGCGGAGGTTCGTGTAGGACTCCACGAGGGGCAGGGCCTCGTCCTGCGGGACCAAGTCCATCTTCGTGAGGACGAGAAAGGCCGGCGTATCCCCGATCTGGTGCAGGCTCTCGGTGTCCGGCTCCTCCTGCGGGGCCTCGTGGAGGAAGAGGAGCAGATCGGCGTCGCGGATGGCGCCCTTCACCTGTCCCATCATCGCCTCGTGCAGCCCGTATCGGGGGTTGATGATGCCGGGCGTGTCGAGAAAGATGACCTGATGGGCGTCCCCGGAGTGGATGCCGATGATGCGGTGCCGCGTGGTTTGCGGCTTGCGGGTGACGATAGACAGCTTCTCCCCCAACATGGCGTTCAGCAGCGTGCTCTTGCCCACGTTGGGCTTCCCGACGATGGCGACGTAGCCGCTTTTGTGGTCGTCGGGAACGTCTTCGAAAAAAGGGGAAGGGGACTCGGGCGGCTCCATGAAACTGAGGCGGGCGGGGAGAGGGGCTCTAGTATCCTTTGACCGTTGCACGCATGTCGCGGACGGCCTGGTCCATCCCGACCATCACGGCCCGGGCGACGATCGCGAAGCCGATGGACACTTCCGCGACGTGGGGCACGGTCTCGCGAAAGAGCGGCACGTTTCGGTAGTTGAGGCCGTGCCCGGCGTGGACGCGAAGGCCGGCCTCGTGGGCCGTCTCGGCGGCACGGGCCAGGCGCTCGGCCTCGGCGCGTCGGGCGTCCTCGGTTGGGGCGTCGGCAAAGTCGCCGGTGTGCAGCTCCACGCAGTTCGCCTCCGTCGCGGCGGCGGCCTCGATCTGCGCCGGCGTCGGGTCGACGAAGAGACTGATCTGATCGGTCCCGGCCTCGTGCAGCCGCCCGATCACCGACGCGAGGCGATCGCCCGCGGCCTGCACGTCGAGGCCCCCCTCCGTCGTCACCTCCTCGCGCCGCTCGGGGACGAGGGTCGCCAGATCCGGGGCCGCCTCGCAGCAGATTGAGACGACCTCCTCGTTGGTCGAGAGTTCGAAGTCGAGCTTGCCCTCGACGGTCTCCCGGAAGACGCGGACGTCCCGCTCGGTGATGTGGCGGCGGTCCTCCCGCAGATGGAAGACGATGCCGTCGGCCCCGGCGTGCTCGCAGCGAGCGGCGGCGTGCACGGGATCGGGGAACTCTGCCCGCCGGGCATTCCGTAGCGTGCCGACGTGGTCGACGTTCACCAGAAGGTTCATCATGGGCAAAGAGGGACCTGGAGCGAAAGCGCCGCGGACGACCGGATCGAACACCGCGGGGCCCGCTTTGTTTTCGCTCGCGGCGTCCGAGACAACTGACCGTCCGGAAATTACAGACCAGTCGCCCGCGCCGGCCCAATTGCAATTCGCTCGGGTTCCTCCTATTTTCGCGGTGCAATTATTTCGTCCCGCAGCGTTGGGAGGATCACCTCCGCAGCGTCAGGGGGATCACCCAGGTGCCAGGCGTGGCACTCGACCAACAACGCGTTTTCGTTCTCATTTTAAAGGTGTTCTCATATGGCATCGACCAGCAGTCAGATTCGAATCGGCATCCAGGTGGTGCTGGCCGCCGCGATTCTCGGACTCGCCTATTACCTCTACTATTCGATCACCGAGCCCTACGAGCGGATCGAGCGGCAGCAACGCATTACTGAACGGACCCGTGCCCGGATGTCGGACATCCGGACCGCGCTCATCGACTACGAGCGCGACAGCACCAACTTCCCGGACTCGCTGGACGTGTTGAAGACCCACATCCGAAACGATTCGATGCTCTCCAACGCGCAGGACAGCGTGTTCGGAGGCCCCATCAATCTCGACTCCCTCTTCTACTCCCCACGCACGGGCAAGCGATTTCAGTACACGGTGAGCGACACGGGACGCGTGGAAACGTACCTGCTGGAGGACCCCGATACCGACGATGAGATCGGGACGCTGAGCGGGGACCCCACCCAGACCAACGCGGCGAGTTGGGAGTAGGGCGGCACGCGGTTCTTTGACTCAGCACCGGACGGTGAGCAGGAATGCCGACCATGGACGACTCGGTTTCGGCCGCCCTCTCGATCGAGAGGAACGTTCTCCGGTACGCTGAACTCGAGCGCCGAGACGACGGCGTCCGGCTGCTGCGCCACGGGGAGGAACGAGCGTCGTCCGACCTGACCCGGTCTCTGCTCCGGGCGGACGGCGATCCCGAGCACACCCGCCGGGTGAAAGCGCTCCTCGGGGCGCGGTTCGACGACACGTCGGCCCGGGACCTTCGCGTGACGGTCCATCCGCCCGACAGCTACAGCTTCTTTACCCCGATCTCCTCCGACGCCCCGGTGCGGGATCGGAAACGCCAGCTGCTCCAGAAGGCGGCGCTCGTGACCGGGGTCCGCTCGACGGAGAGCCTCCACATGACATCCGAAACGGTCCGCACCGCCCAGGACAGCGACGGCGAGCCGTTCATGTGGGTCCACGTCCTGGCCGTCCCCGACGCCGTCGACGAGCGCATGGCGGAGATCGTTCGCGGACTTACGTTCCGAGGACACGCCTGGATGGTGTCGTCGGAGGCGGCCTCCCAGGTCATCAGCCGACTCGAGCGGGCGGGCGGATCGGCCCAGGAGGCCCTCCGGCCCTACACGCTGTCCGTGGGGCAGTATCCCACCCACACCGAGTACGCGCTCTCCCGAAACCGGGAGTGGTACCACGCCCACTACACGGAGGAGACCGAGAGTGCGGACAATCGGGTGTACTTTGCGGTGGGCTTCCTCAATCGGGTCGATGTGCCGCTCGACAGGGTGGGCCGCCTCTTCGTTTACGGGGTTGACGTGGACCTGGAGGCGTACGCGCCGTTCGAGCGGGTCTTCGGGCAGGAGCCGGAGCGGCTCGACCCGTTCCGCGTCGTCGAGAGGGGGACCGGCGACCCGCCCTCCGACCCCAGTGCCTTTGCGCCCTGCATCGGGGCGGGAATAGGGCCCTATCTGTAGCGCCCCTGTCCGTGGGGCGGCCGCTCCGGGCCCCGTCCCGCACGCGGTCGAGGCCCGGAAGGACGGACGGAGGGTCAGGGGCCTTCGCCCCGCCGTCTTCACGTCCGAATCACGGTCGGGGAGGGACGCGCTGCCCCGGGGCATCGGATCCTTTGGCGGACCGGTCGTTACCACCTAGATGTGCCCAGTCCATACTGGGGACGGGTGTCCCGACCGGGTCGTTGTTGCTTCGCCATTGCCACACGCCGTTCCGCCATGAGAATCATCGCCGGCCGTCACGGAGGACACGGGCTCAAGTCCCCGTCGGGCCACGAAACGCGGCCGTCCACGGCCCGGGTCCGGGAGTCTCTGTTCAGCCTCGTCGACGCTCGCATCTACCTGGAGGGGGCCGAGGTGCTCGACCTCTTCGCGGGGACCGGGGCGCTCGGCCTGGAGGCCGTCAGTCGCGGGGCCGACCTCGTGACGTTCGTGGAGCAGAAGGGAAACGTTCTCGACTACGCCCGGGCCAACGCCGAGAAGCTGGGCGTCGAGGAGAAGTGCATCTTCATTCAGGCCGAGGCCGTCGAGTACCTCCGGCAGTACGATGGACCGGCGCTCGACCTCATCATGGCCGACCCGCCCTACGAGCTCGACGCGATGCGGGAGCTCCCGGACCTGGCCATCCCGAAGCTCGACGTCGACGGGGTGTTTACGCTGGAGCACAGCTCCCACGACTGGTTCGACGAGCATCCGCACCTGATGACGAGCCGTCCCTACGGACGGACCATCGTGAGCCTCTTCCGCCCGCCGCTTCCCCCCGAGGACGACGCGGAGGCGGCCGACGGCCCCGACGCCGTCTCGGCCGACGACTCCGCGGCCTCATCTGCTGAGTGATTGCGGCCCCTTCGCCATGAACAACGACTTCGCGCTATACCCCGGCACCTTCGATCCGTTCACGTACGGCCACCGCGACGTGCTGGAGCGCGCCCTCCGGCTCTTCGATCGGGTGGAGGTCACGGTGGGCGTCAACGTCGAGAAGGAAACCCTCTTCACCACCGCGGAGCGTACTACCCTCGTCCGCGAGTGCACCGAGGACCTCGACGGCGTCCGCGTAGCGGCCCACGAGGGGCTCATCGTGGACCGGGCCCGCGAGGAGGGCGCGGCGGCCCTGGTGCGCGGGCTCCGACAGGTCAGCGACTTCGACGCCGAGTTCCGGATGGCGTTTGCCAACCGTAAGCTCGCCCCCGAGCTGGAGACGGTCTTCTTCATGACCTCCGAGCAGTACGCGCTCATCAGCTCCTCGATGGTGCGCGACGCGCATCGGTGGGACGGCGACGTGTCGAAATTCGTCCCGCCCCCGGTCGTCGAGGCGTTGAGGAAGAAAAAGGCGGAGCCCGCCGGCTGAGGCCCCGTCGTTCCCGCGAGGGCCCCGACGGCCTCGTCCCGTGTGTGCACGCGCCCACTCCTCCCACCCTTCCCACTCCGAACCGCCACGCCCCATGTCTGTCCCTACACGCTCGATACGTCTCAACCGTCGGGTGGCCGAGATGCAGCCGTCGGCCACGCTCGCGATGAAATCCCGCGCCGAGGAGATGCGCCGGAAGGGGCACCCCGTGGTCGCCCTCAGCGCCGGGGAGCCGGATTTTGACACCCCCGAACCGATCGCCCGGGCGGGAATGGAGGCCATCCGAAAGGGGTTCACCCACTACACCGAAAACCCCGGCACCCTCGAGCTCCGGGAGGCCATCTGCGAGAAGTTTGCCCGCGACAACGACCTCGACTACACCCCGGAGCAAATCGTCTGCTCGAACGGCGCGAAGCAGTCGCTGGCGATGGCCATCCACGCCCTCTGCGACGAGGGCGACGAGGTGCTGGTCCCGGCCCCCCACTGGGTGAGCTACCCGGAGATGGCGCGGTTTGCCGGCGCCGAGCCCGTGATTGCGCGGACCACGGTCGAAGACCAGTACCGGCTCTCGCCCGCCGCGCTCGACGAGGCGCTCACCGAGCGGACCCGCGTCGTCATCCTCTGCTCGCCGTCCAACCCCACCGGCGTCGTGTATCCGCCGGAGGAGCTCGCCGCCCTGGCCGAGGTGCTCCGGGACTACGAGGACGTCTTCGTTGTCTCCGACGAGATTTACGAGCACGTGCGGTTCGACGCCGAACACCGGGCCTTCGCGTCCTTTCCCGGCATGAAGTCCCGGACGATCACCATCAACGGCTTCTCGAAGGCCTACGCCATGACGGGGTGGCGGCTCGGCTACATGGCCGCCCCCCCGCCCATCGCCGAGGCGTCGGCCAAGATTCAGGGCCAGCTTACGTCGGCCCCCAGCAGCGTCTCGCAGAAAGCGGGCGTGGCGGCCCTCACCATGGACCCGGCGCCCGTCGAGGAGATGGTGGCGGCCTTCCGGGCCCGGCGCGACCACGTTCTGGAGCGCCTGCGCAGCATCGATGGCGTGCGGTGCCCGACGCCGCAGGGGGCCTTCTACCTCTACCCGGACGTGTCGGCCGTCTTCGGGGCCGAGACGCCGGGCGGCGACGCCATCGAGGACAGCAGCGACCTGTGCTTTTACCTGCTCGAGGATCACCACGTGGCGCTGGTGCCGGGGACGGCGTTCAATGGCCCCAGCGGCCTGCGCCTCTCCTACGCCTCGTCGATGGAGGACCTCGACACGGCGCTTGATCGCATCGAGGCGGGCCTCTCCGCCCTTCAGTAGTGCCCCGTCCCGACCGCCGCACGACACGCACAACGTAGCCCCCCGTGGAACCGCCCCAGTCGTCCCGATCGTCGCCGTCGGAGGCCGAGCGGCCCGCCGCCGACGGATCCCCCGCCCCTCCCCGTGCCGACGCGGCGGCCGTGCCGACGCGGGAAGCCACCGATCGCCCCTGGCTCCACCTGCTCCTGTTCGTCCTCACGCTGGTCTCGACGATCTACGCCGGAGGGCAGTGGGTGAACCGGGTGCTGTACTACGAGGCACAGGGCGAGACGCTCTCGCTCCTCTTCACGACGGTTCCGATGGGCTGGGTGGTGGACGGCCTCCGCTACGCCCTCCCCCTGCTGGGCTTCCTGACGGTCCACGAGTTCGGCCACTACTTCGCGGCGCGCCACCACCGGGTCCGCACCTCGTTGCCCTACTACATTCCGTTCCCGTTCAACGGAATCGGCAACTTCGGGGCGGTCATTAGCATCCGTCAGGCCATCCCCAGCACCCGGAAGCTCTTCGACATCGGCGTCGCCGGGCCGCTTGCTGGCTTCGTGGTGGCGCTGGGCGCGCTGGTGTACGGCTTCGCCACGCTTCCCCCGCCGGAATATCTGCTGGATCTGCCTGCCCACGAGGCCCTGAAGGAGCACATTCGACAGTACGGCACCTTCCCCGCCGCGCCGCCGGATCCCGCCAGCGGGGCCCTCGTCATCGTCGTGGGGCAGACCCCGCTCTTCTGGCTGCTCTCGCAGTGTTTTGCCCACGTGCCGCCGATGTACGAGGTGTATCACTACCCGGTCCTGTTCGCCGGCTGGCTCGGGCTCTTCTTTACCGCGCTGAATCTACTGCCCGTGGGGCAGCTCGACGGGGGCCACGTGCTCTACGCCCTGCTCGGGGCCAAGTGGCACCGCCGGCTGGCACAGGTCTTCGTGTTTGTCCTGCTGTTTTCGGGGGGGATGGGCTTCATTCAGGAGATCCGTCCGGCCCTCTCCGAGATGGGGCCTCTCTGGCAGCGCGCCTCCTGGCCGATTCTCGCGACCATCTACTACGGCTACCTGTACCGCATCTACGGCGGCACGCACCGGTATATGCTGGCGGCCCTGGCGGGCTTGATGGTAAGCGTCGGCGGCGCCGCGGCGATCGGGCCGGCCCTCATGGGGTACGGCTACACGGGATGGCTGGTGTGGACCCTGCTCATCGTGTTCCTGATCCGGGTCGAACACCCGCCGGTGATGCAGGAGCAGGAGCTGACCCCGACCCGGCGCGTGCTGGGCTACCTCGCCATCGTCATTTTCGTGCTCTGCTTTAGCATCCGGCCGCTCTCGGTGCTGTAGAGAGGCTGGCTCGCCGTGTCGCGCACGGCGGCCTCGTCTGTGCGGTCCCCTCTCCCCATGACGTCGCGCCCCCGCTTGCTTCTGCTGGCCGCCGGCCTCCTGCTCGTGGGGGGGCTTGCGGGCTGCGATCAGGGCGGCGTCGCGGACCGGTCGCGGGGGCAGGCCCCGCTCGTGTCGGGCCTTGTCGTCCGGCCGGACAGCGTGAACGCCGCCCGCGTGCCGCCCCAGCAGGTGCAGGACTCCCTGGCGCAGATCGGCCTGCGCCTCCGGGTCCGCGCCACCGATCCCGACGGGGCCATCGAGCGCGTACAGTTTACCATCGAGCCGGCGTCGAACCCGCAGGGGACGGCGACCGGCACCCTGCAGCGGGAGAGCGACTCCCTCTTTGCCCGGACGCTGGGCCTGCGCGTGCCGGTCTTCCGGACGGAGGTCTACACCGTGCGGGTCTTCGCCGTCGACGACGACAGTCTCGCAAGCAACCAAGTCCTGGGCCAGTTCCAGTTCGTCTCGGCCCCGTGATGGGTTGGGTGCCGCCGGGGCCCGCCGTACTCGATTCTCCTCGACCTCCTCCGCCGACCGTTATGCTGCGCGTGGGCCTCCTGATGCTCCTGATCGGCCTCGTCGCCCCGAACGGACAGGCCCAGCCGGGCCCGTCGCCGCCCCGGGCCCGGGCATTGGCGCCGCTACCCGACCTCGTGAGCAACGACGTCCGGGTGCTCGCCGCCGCCGGGGATTCGCTCTGGAGCGGGCCGCTGCTTACGCTGTACCTCGAGCCGACGGACCGCTCCCCCTCGGGACCGCGTCTGCTGGTGGCCGACGCCCCGGCGCTGACGGAGGAGGACAACGTGGTCGCTTCGATCGCGGCCCGCAACACCCGGCCGCGATCGCTGGTGTGGGCAGGCCTGACGTTCGACACGGGCGGGGGCGAGCCCGGGGCGGGGGGGTTCCTGGTCTCGACCGACGGCGGGGAGTCGTTTGCCCGTCGCGCGCCCCAGCTCGACGCGCCCGGCGACACGACCGTCCAGTACGGGGGAACGATCGTACCGGCGGTGCCGGTCACACAGCAGGCCGGCAGCACGCCGCGGGCCCTCGCCTTCGGGCCCGACGCGGATACAACGTGGGTAGCGGGCCTCCGCAGCGGGATCCGCTGGTCGGCCGACGGGGGACAGAGCTGGACCCGAGCCGTACTGCCCCCCGACACGAGCCGGACCATCGACCCGCGCACCGAGACGAGCATCCTCTTGGCCCCTCCGCTCGACGACGGCCGCGGCTCGCTCAACCACCTCGGGTACAGCGTGCTCGTCGACGAGACCGGCACCGTGTGGGCGGGCACAGGCCGGGGCGTAAACCGGTCGCGCCGCGGCTCGGTCACGCCGAGGGGCCATCGTGGGTGGCGCCGGTTCGCCGCCGCGGATCCGGGGCAGGGGCCTCCCGGTAGCGTGGTGGTCTCCCTGGCCGAGCAGCCGCGGCCCGACGGTCGGAATCCGGTGTGGATGGCCGCGTGGGCGTCCCGGCAGCAGGGGCCCGGCCTCCAGCGCTTCGGGGTGGCGGTGACGCCGAACGGGGGGGCGACCTTCCGCGCCACCCTGATTGGCGAGCGCGTCTACGACCTGGCGGCCCGGCGCACCCGGGTGTACGCGGCCGCCGAGTCGGGGCTGTTCGTGTCCGCCGATCAGGGACGCACCTGGCGGTCGGTGAAGCGGTTTCCGCTGCGGGGCAAGGAGGTGCTGCCCTCCCCCCTCACCACCCGGGCAGTGGCGACGACCGAGGCGGCCCTCTGGGTCGGCACCCCCGAGGGCCTCCTGCGCCTCGACCGATCGGCGGAGGGGCGCCTCCTCCACGACAACCCGGAGTGGCAGCTCTTGCGGGCGGAGACGCCCGTCAACCCGGAGCAGCCGTCCGAGCAGGTGCCCGACGTGGCCACCTACGCCTATCCGAACCCGTTCGTCCCGTCCCGCGACGACCTGGTCCGCATCGTCTACGAGCTCGACACCCCCCGGACTGTGACCGTCAACATCTACGACTTCGGCATGAACCGGGTGCGCACGATTACCGAGCAGAAGCCCGCGGGCCAGCAGGAAACCGTGTGGCGGGGGCGTGACGCGCAGGGCCTGCGGGTGCCGACCGGCACGTACGTCTACACCGTCGACCTCGGCGATCGGACCGTCGACGGCAAGATCGTCGTGGCCAACTAGGCCGAGGGCGGATAGTCCGCCGGCGATGGAGACCTCGTTCGACCGATCCAACGACGCAGTCCGATGCAATTACCGATCCGTGAACAAGTGACCAAGGTCCGTCTTCTGCTTGCGGCGATGCACGGTCCGCAGCGATCGCAGAAGATCGATTGCGTACGTGCTCACGGATCGGGGGTCTGGAAGGCAACCCGTCGGCCGACCGCTCGGTGGACGGCGGTCCTCGTGCTGGGCCTCCTCGGCGGGGTCCTCGGGCCCGCGGGCCCGGCGGCGGCGCAGGAGGTCGGCGCCGGGGCCTTTTCGCGGCTCGGGTTCGACGCCCGGGGCATCGCGATGGGGAACGCCCTCGTGGCGACGTCCTCGGCCGACGTGAGCCCGTACTACAACCCGGCCCTGCTTCCGCAGGTGTCCGGGCAGCGGGTCTCCGGCTCCGCGGCCCTCCTGGCCTACGACCGGCAGCTGCAGTCCCTCGAATTCACGACGCCGCTGGGGCCGACGGCGGGCGTGGGGCTGGGCCTCATCCACGGGGGCGTCGGCAACATCGACGGGCGGGACGCCAACGGGGTCCACACCGAGACGCTTTCCACCGACGAGTTCTCCCTGTCGCTCTCCTTCGGCAACCGGTTCGCCAAGCGGCTCGCCGTCGGCGCGAGCCTCACGCTCTACCAGTCCGACGTGGTGCCCGACGCGGACCCGGTCCGGGGCTTCGGGCTCGGTCTGGGGGTGGCCTACCGCGTCTCGCCGCGGGTGCAGGTGGCCGGGGCCGTCACCGACCTCCTGGCGAAGTACGAGTGGAACACAAGCGCGGTCAACGGCGCCTCCCGGACCGATCGCTTTCCGGTGCGTGTGCGGGTCGGGGGGAGCTACCGGCTGCTCGGGGGCCGGGTTCGCCTGGAGGGGGAGGGGGAGGTCCGGTTCGTGGGGCGGGACCGGCAGGTCGTGGACCGCGTGGTCCCCACGACGGGCGGCCCGCGCCGAGAGACGCGAACCGAAAGCGTCCTGCGCCGCGGAGTGCGCGGCCGTCTCGGGGTGGCGTACCGGCCCGTCGAGATTCTGTCGCTCCGTGCGGGGGTTGACCGGATCGGGGTCCGCGGCGCCGACGGCCTCCGGCCCAGCGCCGGCTTCGCCCTCCGCCAGCAGGTCGGCGAGCTGGACCTCCGCCTCAGCTACGCGGCCGCCCTCGAACCGAACGTGCGGACCGTTATGAACGTGGGGTCGCTCGAGCTCTTTCTCTGAGGCGCCGGGCCCCGGTCCGCGGCGGCCCTATCCCCCGAGCCGCCCGATCAGGTCGAGGAACGCGTCGGGGGAGACGCCCGACACCTGGGTGCGGACGCGGAGGGTGCACCACAGGTCGAGGAGCATCATCTGGGCGGCGTGGATGGGCACGGCGATCCAGAAGGCACGACAGCGCCAGACGAGGGCCCCCAGCGCGATGCCCCCTACGATCGAAAGAACGGCCTCCGGCCACGGCTTCGAGACGTGGAGCGCCGCGAAGGGAAGGGCCTGCACGAAAATGGCGTAGAGCCCCAGCGTGCGGGCGGTCCCGAAGATCACGAATCCCCGCCAGAGGTACTCCCACCCGATCCAGTAGAAGAGAAAGAGCGCCTCGTAGATCAGAAAAACCGACCAGTGGCGCGTGGCGGGCCGGTAGTGGGGATACTGCTGCTGGAAGGCCCCTCCATCGGAGAGGATCCACGTGCCCACGGCCACCAGCGGAAGGTAAAGGGCGGCGAGGCCCACTGCGAGCCGCCAGTTGCCCACCCCGAGCCCCATCTCGCTCAGGGTGTTCGAGAAGAGCAGTCGAAGGGCGATCACGGGCACCACGAACCCGAGCAGGCCCTGCATCCCAAACCACCATCCCCACGCCCCGAGCCCCTGCCACGACGGCGGGAGGGCATCGGCCAGGTGGAGCCGGAAGAGCGACCGGTCCCCGACCGTAAACTGAAGCACCACGGCGACGGCCGCGAACACGAGCACGAACGTAGTCTGGGGATCGAGGGCCCGGAGGGCAGTCCGCAGCCGGTGCCACTCGTCCCGAAAAGAAACCATGAGTCGCAGGCCGAAGGGTTAGCAGTGGGCGGGACGCCGGGCGCCTCGTCAAGGGACGGAGGCGGACGCGGGGGGGCGACCGGGACCGACGTACCGGGCAAAAAACTCGTGGAGTCGGAGGAGCCGGTCGACTCGTTGACGGGGGGACGCCCCCGAGAAGCCGTGGCCCACGCCCGGATACCGGACGTACTCGACCGCCTGGCCCCGGGCTTTGAGCTCGCGGTACAGTCGCCGCGACTGGGCGGGGGCGGCGAGGGCGTCGTCGCGGCCGTGCAGCAGAAGGAGGGGGGTTTCAATCCGGGGGGCCGACGCGAGCGGCGCACTTCGCCGGACGGCCGTCCGGGGGGCGAGGGCAGCATCTGAGGGGAGCAGGCCGGCCGAGAGAAGGGGCGGCGGCCCCGCCGCCCGGACGAGGGAATCGGGGGGCGTTGTGGCCCACGGGAAGCCGCCGAACTGATTGGCGAGCACCGGTCCGGCTGGGCTCTCGCCGAAGAACGCCCGGAGGTCGTAGACGCCGCCCTGGGCGACCGCGGCCCGGAACTGATCGGTGTGGCCCAGCAGCCACGCGGCCAGGGAGGCGCCGTAGGAGCGCCCGGCCAGGACCCGTTGCGAGCCGTCGATTCCCGTACGGGCGGCGACCGTATCGGCCAGCGTGAGCACGTCGCTGGCGGGCCCCGGCCCCCAGTCCTGCGTGTTGGCCCGTCGGTAGGCCTGCCCAAACCCAACCGACCCGCGGGGCCAGACCTCCAGGACGGCGTAGCCGCGTCCGGCCAGGTACCGCCGCTCGGCCCACTGAGCAACCGGATCGGCGCCGTTGAGCGGGTCGGGTCCGCCCCGCGGAACGACGACGAGGGGGGCGCCGGCCGAGGGCCCGGGGGCGCGGGGACGGGTAAGCCGACCGGGGACGAGCAGAGACCCGTTCCAGGCGTGTACCCACTCGGTGCGGGGCGAGGCCCGCCGGGCCGTCCATCCGGCGTTGTGGGCAGAGAGGCGTC
The DNA here is from genome assembly GCA_042218975.1 of Salinibacter sp. Taxonomy (GTDB): domain Bacteria; phylum Bacteroidota; class Rhodothermia; order Rhodothermales; family Salinibacteraceae; genus Salinibacter. The sequence continues at coordinate 18,068 of JBDGQP010000024.1, read as the reverse complement.
GTTCGTTGTTGAAGCTGATCGTGTTGGCGTAGAGCTCCGATGGGGTTTGCGGCCCGAGGGCGGCGTAGATCGCGTTGGAGTTCGTGACGTCGAAGGCCTGCACGACCCGATCCGTCCCCAGCATTCGCCTGTGCGGGGCCGTGTGCACCATCGTTGAGTCGAGGGCGAATGTGTCGCGGGAGGTGGTGTAGTCGTCCTCGAGAGAGGTCTGGCGGCGGGCCGCGGCGGTGTCTCGTCGGGCGAAGGGCGCGAACCGGTACAGGGGCCGGCCGGCTCGGGCCGGGGCTGTAACGTACAGGTACCAGCCGTCGGGCGACCACCGGTGACGCCGTACGTCGTGGTCGAAGCCGGCGGTGATGAGCTGCGGGGCCGAGCGGCCGTCGAGCTCAAAGAGCCCGATCTCAGCGTGGTTGGAGGCGGGGGCGCCGAGGGCCTCGGCCCGGAAGGCGAGTGTCGTGCCGTCCGTCGTGACCTGCGGATCGGTCAGGGCATAGCCGTCGAGGCGGAGAAGCCGCTCGATGCGGTAGGGGGCCAGGTCGACGACGTAGAGCGATCGCGCCCGGACGCGGTCGGGGTGCCTGGGGCCCGGCGGGGGCGCGCTCACGACGATCTGGCTGCCGCCGGGGAGCCAGGTCCCCCCCCGATAGGAGCGGTAGCCCCGCGTCACGGGTCGCGCCGACGGTCGGGGCGGGGTGCCGATCGTGACGGCGCGGGGCACGTCAACGACAAAGTAGTGCCGGTAGGTCGGGATGGGCGCGAGCCCCGAGTCGGTCTGCGGCATCGGGCGGGTCAGGACCTGCGCCTGGGTGGGGGGACGCTGGTCCAGCCAGCGCCGGGTTCGCAGGAGATCCCCACCCGGGGAGGCGGCGGTGTCCGGGGGCACGGCGACGGTCACCGTGTCGGGGCGAAGACGAAGCTGAGCGAACACCGACCGGAGACTGTCCGGCGAGAGGGCCCGAAGGCTGTCCAGAGAGAGAGGCCGCAGCTGCTCCGGGAGCGAGGGGGCCTCGGGCGTCCGGAGGACCCGAGACGTATCGGAACCGGAGGGACGCTGGAGCCCCTCCGGCCCGATCGAGAGCGTGTCCAGGGGCGCGAGGCTCGTCTCGTCACGGAGAACCAGGAGGGTGTCGCGGGAGCCGGGGCGCAGGAGGTCACCCGGAGTGCGGCCGGGCCGATCGGAGGGCGGGGGGCGGCCGGTCTGTCGATGCAGGGCCGGCTCCGGGATGGCACTTGCGAAGAGGAGGCGATCGCCGCTTGGGCTCCACTGCGGGTGCGTAGCGCCGTGGGGGGCGTCGGTGAGCTGATACGGCTCCCCACCGCTCAGGGAAAGCACGAACACCTGCGGGGTGCCCTCAACTGCCCGCACGAACGCGATCCGCGTGCCGTCCGGATGCCAGGCCGGCTGCCGGGCCGCCCCGGGGGTGCGGGTCAGCTGCCGGGGCCGCCCCCGCCCGGCGGCCGGGGCCACGTAGAGACCGGTGCGGTGCACGGGCGGGCCGGCCGGCGAGGGGACGGCCCGCCGGACCGTGTACGCGACGTTGCGGCCGGAAGGCGAGAGCTGCACGTCCCGAAGCGTCTCCAGAGATAGCAGGTCGGCGGCCCGAAACGACGTGTCCGACGGCTGGGCCTGTGCCGAAGCCGGTCGGACGAGAATCAGCGCGGCGACGATCAGGAGGAGCATGCCCCCGAGAGCCGTCCGCACCGCGGCACGACGGCGCCCCGGAGGCACCGGGTGGTCAGAGGCCGGTGCCGACCGAGAGGTACAGCAGGTTTGCATCAAGTCCGGGGTTGATCGATCCACGAAAGCCATTCGACAGGTGGTGGTAGCGATAGCCGAGGGTCATAGACAGGCGATGCGGGAGGACCACCCGGACGCCGGCGCCGACCCCTACCGCGAAATTGAACTGGCGTCCCCGCTGGTCGGGGACGGACTCGAAAAAATACAACCCGCCCGTGTGGCCGGCAACGAAGGGCCGTATGCGTCCGCGGGATCGAAACGTGACCCGCAGGCCCAGCGGGTACGCCCCGATGCCGTAGGTCGACAGGGCCCCCCTCTCGGGAGGAGCGTCGAACACGAAGAGGGCGGGCATCGCGTCCTTGGGAACGTGAAGACGCGCAACCGGAATGAGGTCCGCCGTGTACGTGAGGGTGGGAGCCTCGAACTGGGACGGGGCCTGCCCGGCCGTCGGAATGAGCGTTTGGGTGTACCGGAGCCCCAGGAGGGAAAGACGACCGCTCCGGAGCGCCCCGAGGACCGAACCGACGGAGATGGTGCGGGCAGCCCAGGCCTCGAGCCGCGCCTGCGCGCCGGGGACCGGCTGGGCCGAGACGTCGCCGCCCCCTCCCAGAAGAAGAACCCCTATAATGGCGGCGACGGAGGCGGGCCTGCGCACGTGCGAAGTTGTGTTCGTCCGGGAAAATCGGTTTCGTGGGAACGAGCCGAAACGGCACCCCCTCGGCGAGCCCGTTCCCCGGGGCCGGCCGTCCGGCCATGTCGGTCTCGTTTCCCCGCATTCCTCCCCCAAGCAAGCTGGTATGGAGCTCTTTTACAACTCGTACGGACAGGATGGCCCGCCGCTGATCGTCTTGCACGGCCTGCTCGGGGCCAACGGCAACTGGCACACGCTGAGCCGCACCGTGTTCTCGGATGTCGCTCGGGTCTACGCCGTCGATCAGCGCAACCACGGCCGCTCGCCGCATACGGACGAGATGGACTACCCCCTCATGGCGGCCGATGTTCGCGAGTTTATTAACCGCCACGACCTGGGCACTGTCCACCTGCTCGGACACTCGATGGGGGGAAAGACGGCCATGCAGACCGCCCTGACGTATCCGGACGTCGTGGACCGTCTCATTGTTGCCGACATGGCCCCCAAGGCCTACCCTCCGCACCACGAAGACCTCCTAGAGGCCCTGGCGGGCATCGACCCCGCCATCTACGAGCGCCGGGAGGACATCGATGCGGCGCTCGCGAACGATGTCCCCTCGCGGCCGATCCGCCAGTTCCTGCTCAAAAACCTCGACTACGACGGCCAGCGGTACCGGTGGACGATGAACCTGGAGGCCCTGCGCGCCCACTACGACGCCCTCAACGCCGCCCCCCCGGCCGAGGGCTCGTTCGAGGGCCCGACTTTGTTTGTTCGGGGCGGCCGCTCCGACTACGTCTCGGAGGCCGACCTGCCCGGCATCCGCGATCACTTCCCCAACGCCCGCCTCGTAACCATCGACGACGCGGGCCACTGGGTCCACGCCGACGCCCCCGACGCGTTTGCCGACGCCGTCGTGGACTTTCTGACGGACGATGCCTAACTACTTCGTGCGCCCGGCCTCGCTGGGCACCTGACCGCTGCTTTCTCTTTCCTCAATCTACGAATTGTCGCCATGGACCTTGGACTCACCGATCGGACGGCCTTCGTGGCCGGGGCCAGCACTGGACTGGGGCGGGCCGCCGCCCTGAAGCTGGCCCGAGAGGGCTGCCGGGTCGCGATCTGCTCCCGCAGCCGGGACCGCATCACCGACGCCGCCGAGCACATCCGGTCGGGCGCCGACGTCCCCGACGACGCCGTGCTGCCCCTCGTGTGCGACGTCACCGACGAGGCCGCCGTCGACGACGCCATCCAGGAGACCGTCGACACCTTCGGCGGGCTCCACGTCCTCGTGACCAACGCGGGAGGACCGCCGTCGGGCGCCGCGACCGAGGTCGACCTGGAGGACTACCGGGCCGCCGTCGAACTGAACCTGATGAGCACCATTGCCCTCAGTGAGGCGGCCCTTCTGCACCTGCGCACCGCCGCGGACGCCGACGGGCACGCCCGCCTGATCATGGTGACGAGCGTCTCGGCCAAGCAGCCGATCCCCACCCTGGCCCTGTCGAACACCGCCCGGGCCGGCGTGCAGGGCTACGCCAAGAGCCTGGCCGACGACCTCGGGCCCGAGGGCATCACCGTCAACACGGTCCTGCCCGGCTACACCCGAACGGGACGCCTGGAGACCCTCGCGGACGACATCCGGGCCGAGACAGGCCAGTCCTACGACGAGATCGAGGCCGGGTGGGCGGACCAGAACGCCCTGCCCCGCATCGGGGAGCCGGACGAGTTTGCGGCCGCCGTGGCGTTTCTCGCCAGTGAGCAGGCCGCCTACATTACCGGGGTGGCCCTGCCCGTGGATGGGGGGCGGAGCAAGCACGTCCTCTAAGGGACTGTTTTGATGTCACACGTTGAGGGCAGAGCGTCACGTGACGATGGCAGATCGGTTGATCCCAAGCGTTCCGCTCGGCCTCCCCCCTCGCGCCCTCCTCAGACGGACGGAAGGGGGCGACGCGGTCTGTGACCGACCGAAAACTCAAAACAGTTCCTAAATCCGGCAAGATCGGGGCCGGACGGCGGCAGAACGGGACGCCGCCTTCCGAACAGGGGCGCCGTAGAAAAGCCCCGGACCGTGGGGCGGGGAGGGGAGGGCACGGCCCGGGGCGTAGAACCTGATGTCATCTCGGATGGGGCAAAATTGCGCTCGAAGGAATTGCTCCGGCGTCGGACGGGATTAAATGAAATTTTGCACGAGACGGGGCCTCAGGCGCCGGGGGCTGTTCGGCCAGCGCCGGCACGTTGTTCCGGGGAGGACAGAAACGGGGTCAGGACGTCGAACAGGGCGGCGGAGGCCTCCCAGTGGGGCATCAGGCCGCCCGGGAGCGTCCGGTGTGTGAGCGAGCGCGGGTTCCGGTCGAGGACCGGCGAGAGCAGGTCGAACGACTGCACGGTGGGGCCCGGCCTAGAAGGCGTGAGGAAGAGCGTCGGCCGGTAGAGGCGTTCGTAGAGGGACGAGGCCGCGTCCGGCACGTACAGGCGGCCCTGCACGAACCGCTGGGGGGCGTAGGACGCCCCTTTCGCCTGGGCCGTCGTCGCCGCGGCGTCCACCAGGACGTCGGAGACGTGCTCCGCGTCCAGGAAGACCTGTCGTTCGTAGTAGTCGCGGAGGGAGGCCGGGCGCGTGAGGCGGTAGTAGAAGAGTTCGAAGAGGCCCGTGGGGGCGGCCAGCGCCAGCGCGAGACGGCCGGCGAGCGAGGGGCCGCGGGCCGCCGTGAGGCCGGTGGGAGAGATCAGCGCGAGCCGCCGCACGAGCGGGGCGGCCTGCAGCCCCATCCAGGCCGCGTACTCGCAGCCGAGCGACAGGGCCACGAGGTCCGCCGGTGCGTCGAGCAGGTCGGAGAGCACCTGGTAGAGCTGATCCCCGTACACCTGGGGCGTGTAGTCGAGGGCCGGGCGGTCCGACCGCCCAAAGCCGAGCCAGTCGACGGCGTAAAGGGGCCGGTCCGTCGTGGCGGCGAGGTGCTCGGCGATGGGGACCATCTCGTGGCTGGAGGCCACCGCGTTGAGGCTGTGCAGCAGTACGATGGGAGGCCCCGTGCCCGGCCGCACGTAGCAGTGGCTCCGGCCGTGGGGCGTCTCGAGGGAGCGGGAGGCCCAGTCCAGGACCGGGGGGAGGGCGTCGGGGGGCGGAAGGGACCGGCGGTGCCACCAGCGTGCGGCGGTCGTTCCCACGTAGGCCCCCGTCAGGGTGGCCCCGGTGGTCACCGCTGCGCGGGTGAGGAGGGAGGAGCGATCGGAAGACATGCGGAGACGACGAATCGAGAAGGAGAAACGGACTCGGTCCGTTCAATGACGGGCCCGTGCCGTCGTTCGCCGTGCGCTGGACTTTGGCGGAGACAGACGATAGGGTGGTAGGGCGTTCGGTGACACTCACCGCCGTTCCAACGGCTTTTCTTCTGCCTCTCCGGCCCGATATGCCCAGTGCCTCCGTGCCCGCCCCGAAGGTGGAGCGCCTCGAGCTCTTCAAGGTGCCCCCGCGATGGCTGTTCTTGAAGGTCACCACGGTGGAGGGACGGGTGGGGTGGGGGGAGCCGATCGTCGAGGGCCGTGCCGATACGGTGGCGGCGGCGGTCCGAGAACTGGCGTCGTACGTGGAGGGGCATCCGGCCAACCGGATTGAAGATCTCTGGCAGGTGTTGTATCGGGGCGGTTTTTACCGGGGGGGACCGGTTCTTATGAGCGCCCTCGCAGGGATCGACCAGGCGCTTTGGGACCTCAAGGGCAGACGGCTCGGGGTGCCGGTGTACGAGCTCCTCGGGGGGGCGGTCCGGAACCGGATGAAGGTCTACTGCTGGGTCGGGGGCGACCGCCCCGAGGGGGTGGCGGCCGCGGCCCAGGAGAAGGTGGAGGCCGGGTACCAGGCGGTCAAGATGAACGCCACCGCCGAGATGGGGTGGATCGACACGCCCGCCGCCGTGACCGAGGCGGGCCGCCGGGCCGCGGCCGTGCGGGCGGCCGTCGGGGACGAGGTGGGCGTCGGCATTGACTTTCACGGTCGCGTCCGGCGAGGTATGGCCAAGCGGCTGGTCCGCGTGCTCGAGCCCCACGCCCCCATGTTCGTCGAGGAGCCGGTGCTCCCCGAGCACAACGACGTCCTGCCCGTTCTTCAGGAGCACACGTCGATCCCCATCGCCACGGGGGAACGGATGTTTAGCCGGTGGGACTTCCGGGGGGTGCTCGAGGACCGGAGCGTCGACGTCATCCAGCCCGACCTCAGCCATGCGGGGGGGATTTCGGAGGTGAAAAAAATCGCCGCGATGGCGGAGGCCTACGACGTGGGGCTGGCGCCGCACTGCCCACTCGGGCCCATCTCGTTCGCCGCGGCCCTGCAGGTCGACTTCGCCTGCCTCAACGCCGTCATCCAGGAGACGAGCCTGAACATTCACTACAACGAGGACGCCGACCTGCTCGACTACCTGACCACTCCCGAGGTCTTCGCGTTCGAAGACGGGTATGTGGCGCGGCCTACGGAGCCGGGCCTCGGCATCGAGGTCGACGAGGCCGTCGTGCGGGCCCGGGCCGAAACCGGACACGACTGGAAAAATCCGATCTGGCGGGCCGACGACGGCTCGCTGACCGAGTGGTAGTCGAGCCACACTGGGGGAGCGCAGGGCGTCGGGAAGGCTCGTACAGGGGCCGACGAGCATCGGAGAGGCGCTGGACATGGCTGCGGGCAACCCCTATGTTGGAGCGGTCCGATTTTCTCGCCCGATCCGCCTCCGCCCGATGTCCACGCTCTCGCTCGTCGGTCTCGTTGTCCTTGCCGTCACGGTCCTGCTGGTGCTCGTGCTGGCCGTGCGGCTGCACGCGTTCGTGGCGCTGCTGCTGACGAGCCTCGTCGTGGCCGTGCTCGGGGGCATTCCCCTCTCCGAGATCGCGGGAATCGTCGAGGAGGGCATGGGCAGCACACTCGGCTACATCGCCACCGTGATCGGGCTCGGGGCCATGGTGGGCGAGATGCTGCGCCAGTCGGGCGGGGCCGAGCAGATTGCGCAGACCCTCCTCGCCACGTTTGGCGACGACCGCGCCCCCTGGGCGCTGAGCATTACGGGCCTGCTCGTGTCGATTCCCGTCTTCCTCGACGTGGCCCTGATCCTCTTCATCCCGCTGGTCTATACGCTGACGGAACGGACGGGCAAGTCGCTGCTGTTCTACGCCATTCCGCTGCTGGCCGGGATGGCCGTGGCCCACAGTTTCATCCCACCGACCCCCGGCCCCGTCGCCGTGGCGGGCCTCCTCGGGGCCGACCTGGGATGGGTCATCCTGTTCGGGTTCCTCGCGGGCGTCCCGTCGATTGTGGTGGGGGGCATCCTGTACGGCCGCTTCATCGGGGAGCGCATTCACCTCGAGGTGCCGGCGGCGATGCGGGAGGAGCTCTCGGAGGTGCCCGACGCCGAGACCACGATGCCGACCTTCGGCCAGGCCCTCAGCGTCATCGGCGTGCCGCTCCTCCTCATCCTGGGGGGAACCGTCTCCGACGTCGCCCTGGCGAAAGGCACCACGCTGCGCGCGGCGCTGTCGTTCGTCGGCCATCCGTTCGTGGCGCTCGTCCTGGCCGTCCTGCTCGCCTTCTACGTGCTGGGCGTCCGCAGCGGGTACGCGATGGACGACGTGCGGACGATCGCAACCAAGGGCCTCGAGCCCGTGGGCCTCATCATCCTGGTCACCGGCGCCGGCGGCGTGTTGGGCAAGGTGCTCGTCGAGACGGGCGTCGGCGACACGCTGGCGAAGGCCATGGCCGCGTCTAACCTGCCGGTGGTCCTGCTGGCCTTTCTCATCGCCGTCGTCGTCCGGGTCTCGCAGGGCTCGGCCACCGTGTCGATGGTGACGGCGGCCGGGGTGGTTGCGCCAGTGATCGAGTCCGGCGACTACGCGGCTCCGGTCGTGGGACTGACCACGATCGCCATCGCCGCCGGGGCCACGGTGCTCTCGCACGTCAACGACTCCGGCTTCTGGCTGGTGGGCCGTTTCCTGGGGATGGACGAGGAAGAGACCCTCCGGACCTGGACCGTCATGGAGACGATCGTCGGGGTCGTCGGCTTTCTGGTGGTCCTTGGGCTCAGTCTCCTGTTCTAGGGTCGGCCGTGCGCTCGGCGTCCGAAAGGGCCGCGTCCGGTCGCGGGGTGCTACGGGGGAGGGACAGGGTGAAGGTGCTTCCCTCGCCCTTCGTGCTTTCCACCTCGAGGTGCCCGTCCATCCGGTTGGCGAGCTTCGACGAGATGGCAAGCCCCAGGCCGTAGCCCTCGTGGGTGCGGGAGCGGCCCCGCGACTCCTGCTCGAAGTCCTGGAACAACTTCGGCAGGAATTCCTCGTCGATGCCGATGCCGCTGTCCTCGACTGCTATCCCGGCCCACTCCTCGTCGGCCCGTACGGAGACCACGACGCGGCCCTGCTCCGTGAACTTGATGGCGTTTTCGATGAGGTTCGAGAGGATCTGGTCGAGGTACCGCTCGTCGGCGTCGGCGTAGACCTCCGTGGAGGGGCGGTCGACCTCGAATAAGAGCCCCTTCCCCTCGGCGGTGCGTTCGAAGTCGCGGGCCACGCGCTCGACGCGGTCGCCGAGGGCTGTCGGTTCGAGCTCGAGGTCCTCGCTCCCGGACCGCAGTTTCGAGAGGTCGAGGAGGGCGTTGAGCGTGCGCTCCAGGCGGCGACTGTTCTTCTCGATCGCGTTCAGAAACTGTCCCTGGTGATCCGTGGCGGAGTCCCGTAGCACGTCGACGAAGCCGAGGATGTTGGTGAGCGGGGTCCGAAGCTCGTGGGAGGTGTTGGCCAGGAAGTCCTCCTTGAGCTGATTGGCCTCCCGGAGACGCTCGTTGGCCCGCTCGAGCTGCTGGCGCACCTCCCGTTCTTTCTCGAGCTTCAGGGCCTGTCTTTGGGCCTCTCGTCGCTCCTGGTTGACCCGGTAGTAGTGGCGGAGGGCAAACAGGAGGCCCAGGGCCCCGACCCCGTACAGCAGGTAGGCCCAGGGCGACCGATACCAGGGAGGGCGGATGTGAAGGGTCAGGCGGCCGACGCTACTAATGCGCCCCCGCTCGCCCTTCGCCCGCACCCGGAATGTATACGTACCCTCCCACAGGTTCGAAAACGTGACGTGCGGGCGGCCCGTCCACCCGGTCCAGGTCGACTGACGACCCTCGAGCCGATACTGATACTGCGGGGCCGTAACCCGGTCCATGAGCGCGGCCGCGACGTCGATCCGAAGGCTGTTCTGTGAATAGGGGAGCGTGAGCGACGGGCGGGCCTGCTCGGACCGGGGCGTTCCGCCGTACACCACGGTGCCCCGCGGAAGGGTCGTAACCTGCCGCACGAGCGCCCCGAACGGGGCCGGCGCGTCGGCCCGGGGGGCCTGTACAGGAGTGTAGCGGACCACCCGTTTGCCCGTGCCGAGCCAGAGAGTGCCGTCGGGTTCCGCGTGGAGAAGGACGCCTTCGGCCTTCGGGAAGCGGAGCGGTTCAATCTCGGACCAGGCGTGGCGCCCGCCCTGCGTGCGCCGGCCGACGTACAGGCGATTGCCCAGGGCGGCCCAGCGGTGCGCCTGATCGTTGTTGAGGAAGGCCTTCACGGCGAGCGTGTCCGCTCCGTCCTTCTCCGGCAGCAGGGACGAGGCGGCAAACGCCCAGTCGGAGGGCGGGGCGTCGGGATTTTTCAGGTGAAACAGGCCCTGACGCGACCGGATGGTGAGGTGCTCGTCGACCACCACGGGCGACTTGTAGCCTGCCGGCAGGCCCGCGTCCGTCCCGTACGATTGTACGCTGCGGGCGCGCCCGTCGGGCGAAAGGGAAAGGTAGATCATCTGTCCGTCTACCGTTCCCGCCCAGAGGTTGCCGTCCGGGCCGACAGTCAGGGAGCGGATTTCCGAACGCAGATTCTTAACCACCCGCGACCGCCACTGGCCGTCGGTTTTGCGGAGCCGGGAGACGCCGGTGCGGGTGGCGGCATACACGGTCTGCGGATTCGGTCCCTCCGCCAAGCCGTATGTCTGCCGGTCGGTAAGCCGACGAGGATTGCTCGCCGGGACGAAGACCCCTCTCTCCGTAGCGGCGAGCAGGTCGCCCTTCGTTGAGAGCAGATCCCAGGGCAGGGGGATGCCGGACTGGCGGTTGAAGCGAGCCGGATCGGTTCCCACGTCGGAGTCCCCGCCTTCGAGCCGATAAAGGCCCCGGCCGGTGGCGGCGTACATGCGTCCGCGGTGCTGTTCGAGAGACCGCAGGGTGCCCTTCAGGCCGTTCCGCTCGTCGAAGAGGGTGGTAGAGGCATTCAGGCTCGTGCGGTAGACGCCGTCGTTGTTGAGGGCCATCCACAGTTCTCCCTCCCGACCGGCGTAGACGTAGTTGACGACGCCGTCCGGGAGTCCCGTCGACGTATTCAGCAGACGCAGGATGCGTCCCTCCGCGCTAATGATGGCGGTGCCCCCGCCGAGCGTCGCTAGGGCGTAGCGGTCGCCTCGAAGGGCACAGCCGTGGTACAGGTCGTGCTCGTCGAGGAAGGATGGCAGGCCGGAGTCAGACGGAAGGCGGAAGGAGCGGATCCCTTCTTGATCGAGTAGATAGAGGCCTTTCTTTGCAGTCGCAATAAGGATCCTCCCGTCGGAATAGGGGGCCATCATCCGAACGGCCGCGTCCGAGAAGACGTCTCCATCGGGAGCCAGCGTCAGCGAATCCCCCTCCATCCGCAGAAGCCCCCGCGAGCGGTCGCGTACGTACAGGGTCCCCCGGACGACGAAGGAGGTATGGAACCCACTCGGGCTGGACCAGACGTCGACCTCGGCCCCGTCCCAGCGAAAGAGATACTTGTTGGACTGGAAATACGCGTCTCCGTCCAGTGTGTGCGTGCTCCAGATGTCCTTAAAATCCCGGGCCGACGCCGGAACGTGCTCGTACAGGGACTGATAGCGGAGCACCCCATTCGAGTCGGGGCGCAGCCGGCCGAAGTCGTCCTTCGCCCCCACGTACACGAGGCTGTCCGTGGCGAGGGACCGGACGATTGTGCCCGTCGCGGTGGGGATGAGCCGCCAGCGTTCCCCGTCGTACTCCAGAATGCCGTCGTTGTTGGCGACGTAGATCAGGCCGCGGTCGTCCTGGGTGACGGCCCAGTTTTGGGCATCCTGCCCGTAGTCCTGGGGGGCGTAATGCTCGCTCGGGAACGGAAGTCCCCACTCGGCCCGCCCGACCGAGGTTGAGGCGGTACCGGGCTGTCCAATACCGCGCTGTCCAGATTGTCCAGGGGCTGTACCCAGCTGAGCGAAAACAGGTGGGGGCCCCGCGAGAAAAACCAGCGTCGCAATCAGGGAGCGGAGCATCGTGCGCCCTATGAGAGGATAAATGGTGAGAGGATGAATGGAGCAGCGATGTGAAAAAGCCTATGAGTAAGCGTATCTAGTCGCAATCGGTTTAAATGAATTCTCAGGCTTTTGTATACAGGATATTGGTTCACACTCTCTGAAAAATAAGATTCCGTCGTCCTATGCGACGTTTCCGTTCTACTTCGCTTTTCACCACCCTGCTCATCGCTCTCACCGCCGGGATGCTCGCGCTCGGCGGGTGCTCCCAGGAGTCGATGACGGGCCCCACCCCTCCGGAGACGGAGGACGAGGTGAAGGTGGATGGTACCTCCAAAACGAGTAACGACACGAGCACCGACGATCCCCAGGGGGGCCACAACCACTAGCCTGGGCCGTCTCGAGGGTCGTTACGACCCCGTTCTGCCATCGATCCAATCGATTATGACCAACACGCCAACCTTCAAGGCACTCTTCACAGTGCTTTTCGTGATCCTCACTGGACTGAGCGTCACCGCCATCGGGGCGGCGCCGTCCACCCATCCGGGGCACAACCACTGAGACCCGAGGGGACCCCGCCCCTCCATTTTGAGAAGGTCCAGGCCCGATCGGCGCGTGCCGGTCGGGCTTTTTTTCGTAGGGGGGGTGAACTGCTGGTGACCCCGGTGCCCATCCGGGAAGGGCAAACGAGGAACCGTCCCCTGCCTGCGAGATTTCAGATACAGGCTTGTTCCTGCTGCACCGACGTAAAGGAGTTTTTCGCTGCCCCTGTAGTTCAACCCGGACAGAACGGTGGCCTCCTAAGCCGCAAATCCTGGTTCGAGTCCAGGCGGGGGTACTGGCCAGTTGCGAGTTTGGGGTTTCGATCTCGGATTGCCGGAGGCATAGGATCAGCCGGTCCGTTGGTCCCAGTACCGGTAGGTGAGGCCCCGCTCGATGTAGCGCCGGTCCTTGTCCGATAGGTTGTCCCCGTGGATGCGCGGCGCGTCCCGCGCCACCTCGCAGCCGTCTCCGGTCACGAGCATGAGGCCGGCGTAGTCCGGAACCATGTCGAGGTCCAGCAGCCCCTCGGGCGCCGCGAACCAGAAGTAGTTCGGAAGCGCCATCAACCGGTTGTCGGCCCGTCCGAGGCGCTTGTGCTTCGTGTCTTTGGTGTCGAACTCGCGGTTGTAGTCGGCCACGCTGCGCTTGACCTCGAACTCGTGGACCAGCCGCGCCTTGGTGACGCTGAGGAGGTCGGCCTTCCCGATCGTGCAGGCCCCGCAGTTGTCGATGGTCACGGGGTGGCGCTTCTCGGTGCACCAGGCGTAGAGGTGGTTCTGGATGTCGGTCTCGGTCATCGGGGGAGAAGGGAGAAGGAAATAGGCGGCGGGACCCCGGGCCCTACGCATCGCCCAGTTCGGCGTCGATGTGGGGGCGGAGCTCGTCGATGGTCTCGTACATCCACTCGAAGTAGCCCGGGTGGTCGGCCCGCAGTTCGCGCAGGGTCGTGCCGCTGTGCTTCCCGAAGCAGACGACCACGCCGTCGTCGTCGCGCCGGAGCTTGCGGCCGTCGTCCAGGTAGTCGCCGCGCGTCAGGTCGGCCAACTCCGCGGGGGTGGCCTCCAGGTCGTGCTCGGCGAGCTGGTGTTGCAGCACGGTACCGGTGGCGGTGACGTCGGCGAGGGCGTCGTGGGCATTCTCGAGCGCAGAGCCGGTGTAGCGCTCGTAGAGGGCCGTGAGCGTGCGGGGGCGGAGCACCTGCTCCAGACGGTAGGGATCAAGGACGACGCGGTCCGGCGGCCCGGGGAGCGCGTGACCGGCGCGCTCGTACTCGGCCGTCAGAAGCGGCACATCGTAGGCCAGCGCGTTGTATCCCGCGAGGTCCGCGTCGGACAGAAGTGGGGACAGGCGGTCCACCAGGGCGTGGAAGGGCGGCTGGCCCCGCACGTCGTCGGTGGTGATGCCGGTCAGCTCCGTGACGGCCGCCGGGATGTCCGTTTCGGGGTCGACCAGCTGGTCCACTTCCCGGTCGAGCGTGGCACCCTCCCCGGCCAGCACGAAGCGCTGGAGCGCAACCTGGAGGATGCGGGCTTCCTGCGGATCGGTGCCGGTGGCCTCCAGATCGAGGAAGACGAGCGGACGTTCGAGGTGGAGCATGGGAGAGAAAAGAAGGGGATCAGGAAGAGCGAGCCCGGGCGAGTCAGGGGGCGGCCGGTCGGACGAACGCCCCGACCACGGGCAGGTGGTCGCTGGTGGCGGCCATCGAGTCGGGAGGAAGCGGGCGAGCGACCCGGACGGAGCCGTCGACGAGGGCAGGCCGCAGGGCCTGATTGACGAGCAGGTAGTCCAGCTGCCGCGTCGGGGCGTCGGAGGGATGAGTGGGCGAGGCCCGGTCCGCGAGCGGATCGGTAAACTGCGCGCGACGACGGTCCGGCGTGCCCACCAGGGAATCGGGCGCGGGCCGCGACGGGTCGTTCAGCAGGAGCCGAAGCTCGGGGCTGTTGGCCAGCGCGTTCAGATCCCCGGCCATGAGCACCGGCGCCTCGGGGCGACCCGCGAGTACCCGGGCCAGTTCGGCGTGGAGAAACCGAATCTGGCCGACTCGCCAGCCCCGGTCCTCTGCGTCCCGACCGGCCTTCAGGTGGGCCCCCACGACCGTCCAGGTCTCCTGAGGACGGATCCGCACGTCGGCCATCCAGAGGCGGTGGTTGGTGAGCGACTGCGCGGCCGGGTCCCCGTCCTCGGTCCGCTGCCCGACGATGGGCGTCACGACGTCCGCGTAGTTGCGAACCACGCCGAGCGGGTAGCGGCTCAGGAGCACCACGTTCATGTACCACGTGGGGCTCTCCACGGAGGTCGCGTAGGGGTAGGAAAGTTCGTCGAGATGCTCGTCGACGAGCCGCCGCAGGAAGGCCTCGCTCTCACTCTCCTGGAGCACCACAAGGTCCGCGTTCAGGGCCCGGAGGCCCTTCGCGACCCGGCCCACGCGCCCCGACATCGCCGAGTCGGGGGTGTTCTCCCGCCGGGCGTCGATGTACGGGTTGTCGTGGCGGTCCACGAAGTGTTCGAGGTTCCACGTCGCGACGCGGACGGTGTCGTCGGCCGGAAAGTCGTAGCCCGGCGGAAGGGCCATGCCCGCGGTCGGGGCGGGCGGGGCCGGGTCGCTGCATGCCCCGAGCACCAGGGCGGCGAGAACCAGGAACGAGAGGCGAGATGCCGTCATCACGGGAAGAAGATGGGAATCGACGTGTGATCTTCTAACCTACGAAGGAGGAGGGACCTTCGCGTACGGACGAGTTTTAAATTGGCACGCATCTCCCGTCTCCGAACAGCGCTTTTCCCGCATGAGGACCGCTTATCTCGGTCTCGGCTCCAATGAAGGGGCCCGCCAGACCCACCTTCAGGCAGCGGTCGACGGGCTCAGGCGGGTCCCCGACGTGCGGGTGCGGGCCGCCTCCCCGGTCTACGAGACGGAGGCCCACACCACGATCCCCGAGGAGACGCAGCCGGCCTTTCTCAACGCCGTCCTGGAGGTGGCCGTAGAGTGTCGGGCGGAGCGGCTGCTGGCACGGGCCCACGCCCTGGAGCGGGCGGAGGGCCGGGTGCGGCCCGACACCGAACGCTGGGCGCCGCGGCCGTTGGACGTAGACCTGCTGTCCGTGGGGCAACGCACCTGCCGGACCGACCGGCTCACGCTCCCGCATCCCCGGCTCGCCGATCGTCGGTTTGTCCTTCGGCCCTGGGCCGACCTCGCGCCGGACGTCGTGGTGCCGCCCCCGTTCGACGCCTCCGTGCAGGTGCTTCTGGAGGCGTGCACGGACGACACCGCCATCCGGCGGACCGACCGGCGGCTGCACCTCTCGGACGGCGTGACGGGCCCCGACGTGGCCGAGTGAGCCCCGGCCCGATGGCGGGGACGGGGCCGGGACGACGGGCCTGCGACCACGGGGGCGCTCGCGCGGCGGACCGCCGAGGAGGACATGTCAGGAAGGGCTACACAAATCGATTCCTCGCCGCTGCGATGGGCCCGCGAGGCACCGCCTTGAACGTGGCGGCGCGGTCCCGCGTAGAGGTGTCGCACTACACTCTCACAATCGCCTTTCAACACACGAGGCCATTGCCGTTCGGGGGCCGATCCACACGGGCCCTACCGCCCGACGAGGCAACGGACGGGCTGCTGGCCCCGCACCAGGGACCATGGAGTATCTCGTTTTTGCGGTCATACTGTACTTCATCCTCCAGACGGCGGGCAATCTGGTCTTTGTCCTCCGTGGGGGTGGCGAGGTCCGATCGGGCTCCTCGGCGTCTGCGGACCCGTCGCACGACTGGGAAGGCCCATCCCCCCGAAAGCACATGGAGGGCATCAGCGATCGCCCGACCTTCTGGGGCGAAGACGTCGACGACGCGACGTGGCGGGATCTGTAGGGGCCGTCGCGCCACTGAGGCCAGGGAGGCGGACGGACTACTCCTGCCCGAACGTAAACGTGAGCACCTTGCTGGTTTTAACCGGCGTGCCGCCGTTTGTGGCCGGTCGGAAGAGGGAGCGCTTCGCCGCCGCGAGGGCGGCCTCCTCCAGGCCGTAGCCCAGCTGCTCGACGGGTTCGGCGGACCCATCCTCCTGCAGGCGCCACCGCCGGCGGACCGTGGCGGTCTGGACCCGGCCCTGCGTACCGATCCGCACCTCCACCTGGATCCGGGCGCGCACCCCGTCCTCCTGGGCGGCCGCCGGGTAGGTGGGTTGTACGTTGCGAAGGAGGCGCGCCCCGGTGTCGGGCTGTCGGGCCGCGGATGCCTGATCGGCGCCGTCCTGCAGCCGGGCGTCGTCCTCGGGCGTGTCCACTGGCAGCTGCGCCTCCCCGAACGTCACGTCCTCCTTCACGAGGACCTCGTCGGGGACCACGACCGGCGGAAGGGGCGCCGGGGGGGGAGGGTTTTTCTCCTGGGACTGACTGGTGGGCTGAATGTCGCGGACCTGGATGCGCTCGCTGGGCCGATCCCGAAACAGGTCGGCGGGAGGGGATGGCGGGGGCACCGGCCACCCCTGCACGATCAGGATGACGAGCGCAAGCACGAGGACGAATGCGCCCATCAGGCGCTCGTGGTATGTCAGGTCGTCCGCGTTCATGACGCACAGAAGCCTCGAGGAAGTCCAGGAACACGTTTCACATCACGATGCAAAGATCTGTTTCCGCGACCCGGAGACCAGTCGGCGGCGGCGCGGACGAAGACAGCAGAAACGCGATGCGAAAACAAGAGAAAGCGGTCGGAGGGGCACGATGAATCGTTGCGAAACCTTCTCCCGGTTCATACATTGCCTCGTGGAGGATTAATCACCGGGGTTCGCCGCATGCCCACGCCTTGCCCTGTGCCCTGGACCAACCCATCTGTGCCAGAACCGATCTTGGGGTCCCCCGCATCCCGGCGCGTCCATCTTGTCTTCCCCTCCAGGTCGGACGGGGAAGTTTTTTTGTAGGCCCCGGCCTGCGCCGTCGCTCCCGCCGAATGACTCCCATGTGCCCATGACCGACGACAGTTCCGCCCCCGCGTCGTCCCCTGCCCCCGCCAAGCTCGTCCTCGAGGACGGCACCTCGGTCCGTGGTACGGCTATTGGTGCGCGCGGCCTGACCGGCGGCGAGCTGTGCTTCAACACGAGTATGACGGGCTACCAGGAAATCATGACCGATCCGTCCTATTACGGGCAACTCATGATGATGACGTATCCCCACATCGGCAACTACGGGGCGTCCGACCTCGACATGGAGGCCGACGAGCCGATGGTGGCGGGCTTCATCGTGCGGTCCTTCACGCACCGCCACTCGAACCGCCAGGCCGACGAGACGCTCGACGCCTTCATGCGTCGCCACAACCTGGTCGGGATTGCGGGCGTCGACACCCGGGCGCTGGTGCGTCACATTCGGGACAAAGGGGTGATGAACGCCGTCATCTCCTCCGAGGAACTCGACGACGAGGCCCTCCACGACCGGGCGCGAACCTGGCCCAGTATGGACGGCCTCGAGCTGGCCTCGAAGGTTACGGTCGACGAGGGCTACCTCTACTGCGAGGGCGACGGGCCCCGCATTGCGGTCTACGACTTCGGGGTCAAGAAAAACATCCTGCGCTCCTTTCGCGCCCGTGGGGCGACAGTCCGCGTCGTGCCGGGCGATACCCCCCTCGACGACGTCCTCGACTGGGCCCCCGACGGGCTGTTCTTCTCGAACGGGCCCGGCGACCCGCGGGCCATGACCGAGGCTATCGAGCGTGTCGGGCGTGCCCTCGACACCGGGCTGCCCATCTTCGGCATCTGCCTGGGCCACCAGCTCATGGCGCTCGCTCAGGGCCTCGAGGTGTACAAGATGTACGTGGGGCACCGCGGGGCCAACCATCCCGTGAAAAACCTCGACACCGAGCAGGTGGAGGTGACGACCCAGAACCACGGCTTCGCG
>JBDGQP010000023.1:0-17195 GCA_042218975.1 Salinibacter sp. | reverse complement strand
CGAGAAGGTGGTGCGGCACGTCCGGTGCCCCGTCCTTACGGTGCGGGCGTTCGGCCGGTCGCTCGTGGCCCCCGACACGGCGGCAACGTCCGCCGACGCCTAGCCCGCCTCCTCCACCGTCGCCGCGCTCGCCATGCTTCGGCTCCCCCGCCTCCTCTTCGCCACCGACGGCTCCGACGGCGCGGAGCGTGCCCGCCGCTACGCCACGCACCTCGCCGACCGCTTCGAGGCGGCCCTCCACGTCGTCCACGTCGAGGAGCGCCCGGCCGACCCCGCGGACGTGCTCGACGTGCGGGAGGCCGACGTCCTGGCGGACCTCCACTCGGTCGAGCGGGGCACGTCCGCCGTCGCCGCGCCGCGCGTCCGGGAGCGCCGCGTGGTGCACCCCTCCGCGGCCGAGGGCCTCCTCGCCTACGCGGCCGAGCACGACATCCGCCTCCTTGTGCTCGGCACCCACGGCCGGCGCGGCCTGCGGCGCCTCGTGGTGGGCAGCGTGGCCGAGGAGGTGGCGCGCCGGGCCGACGCGCCGGTGCTCACGGTGGGTCCCGGCGCGGATGTTGACGGCCTGAGCGGCGGCACCCTGCTCGTGCCGGTCGACTTCTCGGCCGCCCGGGAGGCCCTGCTGGCCCATGCCCGCGAGTGGGCCCTCGCCCACGACATGGACGTGGTGCTCGCCCACGCGGCCGAGGTGGAGGGCGTGCCCGACGTGTACGGCCTCCGCTCGGACCCGCCCGAGCCGGACGTCCTCGCCGATCGGGCCCGCGAGGCCCTGCAGGAGCCGGCCGACGCCCTCCGCGACCGCGGCCTCGACGTGCGGGTGGAGGTGCGCGCCGGGCCCGCCGCCCCCGAGGTCCTCGACGCCGCCGGCGACCTCGGCGCCGACCTGCTGACAATCGCCACCCACGGGCGGTCCAGCCTCGACCGGATGCTCATGGGCAGCGTCGCGGAACGAGTGCTCCGGCAGGCCCCCTGCCCCGTCCTCACCCTCACCCCCTTCGGCCGGTCGCTGGTGGGCCCCCCAGCCGCCTGATGCCGAGCCCCGCCGCGCTCCTCATCCGGGCCGCGGATTCCGCAACGACGTGCACGGTCCTCCCCGACACCTGGTGTGACACGGGGGACGCCCCCTCCGAGTGTGGGGGCGCGGATCTCCGCCTCGGGGTCAGGACGAGTGCTCGCCCTCGACCCACTGCACGGCGTGCTTCATGAGCTCGTTGCCGGAGTCGAGGTTGAGCTTGTCCTTGATCCGGGCGCGGTAGGACTCGACGGTCTTCACCGAGAGGTGGAGCCGCTCGGCGATCTCGCGGGTCGAGCCCCCCTTCCCCGTCAGCTCGAAGACCTCCAGCTCCCGGTCGCTCAGCACCTCGAGGGGCGACTGCATGATGCGCTCCCGCCCCCCCTCGGCCATGCTCTGCAGCAGGCGCTCGTTGATCTCCTCGCTCACGAAGATGCGGCCGTCGAGGACCTTGCGGAGGGCCTTCACGATGACGTCGCCCGCCTCCTGCTTCATGAGGTACCCCTTCGCGCCGGCACGGATGCAGCGCTCGGCGTAGAGGGTCTCGTCGTGGCGCGAGACGACCAGGATCCTGACGTCCGGCGTCCGCGACTGGAGGTGCTTGATGAGCTCCATCCCGCTCATGCCAGGCAGCGAAATGTCGACCACCGCGAGGTCGGGGGCGAGGTCCTCGATCTCGTCGAGCGCCTCCTCGGCGCTGCTCATCTGTCCGACGACGTTGAGGTCCACTTCGTTCTCGATGGTGCGGACCAGTCCCTTCCGCATCAGGGGATGATCGTCGACGAGGACAAGATCGGCCATGGGTCTGTGTGCGTTGTTGGTGGGTCGGGGATCGGCCCCGACGAGGCACGATCAATATAGACGCAACCCCCCCACAGGGACGTAGGGGAACGCCCCATCCGTCGGCGGGGGCGTCCCTCGACGGCGCCCGCTAGACGGCGGTGGGCGTCGGTTCGGCGGACGCGTCCGCCTCGGCCCCCACGCTCGTACGGGGCAGCGTACAGGTGACGACGGTGCCCTCTCCGAGCGCGCTGCTGACGTCGAGCGTGCCCCCGATGATGCGGGCCCGGTAGTTCATGATGCGGACGCCCATCCCCGCGTCGGGGGCGTCCTCGGCCTCAAAGCCGATGCCGTCGTCGCGCACCCGGAGGCGAATCTGCTCGGCCCCGGCGGCGAGGGCAATCGTGATGCGGTCGGCCTCGCCGTGGCGCACCGCGTTGTTGACTGCCTCCTGGGCGATGCGGTAGAGGTGGGTGGCGCTCGTGTTGTCGTGGACGAGGGCCTGCTCGACCTCCTGGAACGTGCAGTCGACGTCGAACAGGCGCTCGGCGTTGGTCGCGAGGCGCCGCAGGGCCTCGCCCAGGCCGTTGGCCTCCACGTCCACCGGAATGAGGCCGTGTGAGAGGTCGCGGGCGTACTGGTCGGCCTCCTTGACGTGCTCGGTAATCTCGACCATGTCCTCGGCCCGCTCGTGGCCCTCCTCCCGCAGTTGGCGGGCCAGGTCCTGGCTCAGCAGCCCGATGCCGGTGAGCATCTGCCCGAGGCCGTCGTGCAGGTCCTGCCCAATGCGGCGACGCTCCTGCTCGCTCACGTTGAGGATCTCCTTCTCGAGCCGCCGCCGCTCGCTGATGTCGCGCACGATGCCGGTGAAGATGGTGCGGTCGCCGAGCTCGACCTCGCTGACGGCCAGGTCCATCGGAAAGGTCGAGCCGTCCTTGCGCCGGCCGGTCACCTCCCGCCCGACGCCGATGATCTTGCGGCGGCCGGTCTCGTGGTAGCTGCGCAGGTACTCGTCGTGCTGCTCGCGGTGGGGGGCGGGCATGAGCATTCCGATGTTCTCCCCGACCACCTCCTCGGCGTCGTACCCGAAGATCTCCTCGGCGGCTGGATTGAACGACTCGACGACGCCGTCCTCGTCGATCGTGACGATGCCGTCGACGGTCGTCTCGAGCACGGCCTGGGCCCGGGCCTCGCTCTCCCGTCGGGCGCGGAGCACGTGCTTGTAACCGAGCACCACGGCCACGGCCATCCAGAGGCCCAGCAGCACGATGCCGTGGTTCACCAGCACCGCAACCGACGCGCTGCGCGCGAGGTGCACCCCGTAGCCCGCCGCCACGAAGACCGTCGTGACCCCCCCAAAGACGAGGGTGGGGCGCCGGCCGCGGGCGAAGAGCGTGAGGAGGACGATGGACACCTGAAGCAGTTCGGCGGTCAGGATGCCGGGCAGCATCACGTCCAGCACGAAGAACGAGACGGAGAGCCCCCCCAGGAGGCCGTACAGCACGCGTCGGGACGGATCGAGCATGGCCGGAGGAGCAATGAGGAGCAGAGACGATCCTGTGGGAGAACGTCCCACGGGACGGGCTCTTCTCGTCCTACAGGGAGGAAGAGCAACCGCCGGGCAGAGGGGCGAGCGTCAGTTTGTTTCTTACACGACGAGCGGTCCCGAGTTTGATGTGTTCTCCGAGGTCCCAACCGAGCACCGCGACGATCGACCGCGGGACCCCGGTCCGCGTATCGTCGACGACGGCCCCGACGCCCCCATTATGCCGCCGCTGACCCGCATTCTGTGTCTGGTATCGACGGAGCCGTCCACGTCGGCGGCCCTCCGGCACGCCGTGCACCAGGCCTGCGCGCTCGGGGCCGGGCTGTACGCGGTGCCCCGGCGAGAGATGCCCGCGGACGCCGTTCGGCGGGCGGCCCGCAGGGTTGCCTCGTCGGAGTGCCGGAACGCCCTCGACCTGCACGTCGAGGCGCCGGTGTCCTCCTCCGCGGCACTCGTCGAGACGCTCCGGTCGTACGTGCAGGACCTCGCGGTCGACCTCGTCGTGACCGGCACGCCGACCGACCGGGGGCCGATCCCCCCGCTCGCCGATCCGCCCACCCAGGCGCTCCTTGAGGGCCTGCCCTGCTCGGTCCTCGCAGCCGGCGAGATCGCACCGGCGCCCCCCCGGCGGTTCCTCCTGCCGACGGACCTCTCGGACGCCACGCCCCCCGCCCTCGACTGCGCGACGGTCCTCGCTCCCCTGTACGACGCCTCGATCGAGCTGCTCCACGTGATCGAGGCGACGCCGTACGTGGCCCTGACGCCGGTCGACCGCCTCTCCCTCAGCGGCCCCTCGTTTCCCGAACGCCGGGCCCGTCGGCATCTGGACGCGTTCCTGGAGGCCCCCGACGCGCCGGTCCCCATCGAGCCGCACGTCGCGTACGGCGACCCGGTCGACCAGATCAGCCGCTTCGTGAACCGACACGACGTGGACCTGATGGTCCTGCCGGCCCGGAGGGAACGCACGCCGCCGCGCTCGTCGCTGGGCTCGGTCACCGACCGGGTGCTCCGGCGCGTGGCGTGCCCCGTCCTGCTGGCCCGCCCGCGGCCGTCGTCGTAGAGGCCCGGTAGGCCCGTTCACGTAGGAGGTCCCCCCACTGAGCCCCGGGAATGCACCTACCTCAGCGTGTGGGGAGGCCCGGGCTCGGGTGTCGGGGAGCATCGGTCGAATGGTCGTCCGGACGCCGCCCACCTTGAGACTGGTTGCAGTTCGGGGTCGGCCTCACGGGCTCCCCGACGTGCGACATTCTTCTGCACAAGCCTCCCTCGGCCCCCTTATGGATTCTCTGACTCGCTTTCCTCGACTGGTTCTCTTTCTCCTCGCGGCGGCGGCCCTGCCCCTGACGGCCACCGCCCAGCAAGACGATCTGTTTGACGACGACATTCGGTACAATCGCCCCGCCGGCCAGGGGGGCGTGACGATGTTTGAGGCCCCGATGGAGGACACCACCCCCTACGACGGCTTTGCCGTGAAGATCGGAGGGGCGTTCGCGCAGCAGCTCCAGGCCCTCGACCACAGCAACGCGGCCGGCACCCTTCCCGAGATCGGTCGCGGCTTTAACCTGGCGACCGCCAACCTCGACCTCGACGCCCAGCTCGCCCGCGGCATCCAGCTGCACGTGCGCACCTACCTCTCCTCGCGGCACCATCCCGAGGCGTGGGTGAAGGGCGGCTACCTGCAGATCGACGAGTTCCCGTTTGAGGGCCTCGACGCCGTCATGGAAAACCTGTCGATCCGGGCCGGACACTTCATGCCCAACTACGGCGACGCGCACTTCCGGCGCACCGACAACGCGGACGCCATTCAGAACCCGTTCATCGGCAACAACGTCCTCGACGCGTTCACGACCGAGGTCGGCGCCGAGGCGACCTACATGAACAACGGCGTTCTGCTGGTCGGCGGCTTCGGCGGGGAACTGAACCCGACGGTCATGAACCCCGACGAGCGGGCGCCGTCGTTCCACGGGAAGCTCGGCATTGACCGGAATCTGACCGAGACGGTCCGGGTTCGTCTGACGGGCTCGGCATACTACACGAAGTCCTCGGCCGCGGCCCACCTGCACTCCGGCGACCGGGCCGGGTCTCGCTTCTACAACGTCGTGGGCGGCGGCGACTGGTCGGGCCGCATCCGGAGCGGGTTCGGCGACCAGGTCACCTCCTTCATGATCAACCCCTTCGTTAAGTTCGGCGGCCTCGAACTGTTCGGCGTCATCGAAACGGTGAGCGGGAGCCGAGCCAACCTGGACGACGGCACCCTCACCCAGTACGCCGCCGAGGCCGTCTACCGGTTTGCGGACAACGACCTGTTCCTGGGCGTCCGCTACAACACCATGGAGGGCGACCTCGACCACAGCAGCTTCGGAGAACCCGCAAACTGGACCGGCGGCAACACCGTGGATCGCTGGGCGGTCAGCGGCGGCTGGTTCCTGACGGAAAACGTGCTGATGAAAGGCGAATACGTCACGCAGAGCTACGACGGCTTCCCCGCCAGCACCGCCCGCAACGGCGCCGAGTTCGACGGCTTCATGCTCGAGGGCATCGTGTCCTTCTAGCGACCTCGCCCGTCGTCGCACGTCCACCGAGGGCTGCCGGTTCCCCCACTCCGCACGACGGATGGGGACGAGCGGGCCGGGCCATCCGGCCCGGTCCGTTCGGGCGCCGGCAGCATTTTTCCCATTGACCCCGATGATCCCATGACGTTTGCCCTCATTTTCTTACTCGCCGGGGGCCTCCTGGCGAGTCCCAGCGCGGCCGACCCCGGCCCTCCGGCCGACTCGGTCGTCTACCAGTTCGACAACGAAAGCAGCACTATGACCGTCTACGGGTCCTCCAACGTCCGCGACTGGACGATGGACGTGACCCAGCTTACCGGGGGCGTCACGCTCGGCGCCGCCGACGGGGCGCTGCCCTCGATCCAAACCGTGGACGTCGAGGTGCCGGTCCAGAAGATGGTCTCGGACAAGGACCGCCTGCAGCGGCACGCCCACGAGGCCCTGCACAAAGAGGAGCACCCGACGATCTCGTTCACCGCCTCCGACGTGCAGGTGGCGAAGGCGGGGGCCGACTCGTTCTCCGTCGTCGCGAACGGGGACCTCACGATCAAAGGCAACACCCGCTCGGTCACGCTCTCGGCGAAGGGCGCCCAGCAGGAAGACGGGGCGATCAACGTCCGGGGCGAACACCGGCTGAAGCTGAGCACGTTCAACGTCGAGCGCCCCTCGCTGATGTTCGGCGCGATCAAGGTGACCGACCCGGTCCGGGTTGGCTTCGACGTGGTCCTGACGCCGCGGCGGCAGCAGACCGCCTCGGAAACCGACTGATCCCTCACGCGCCCGCCGTCCGCACGCGACGGACCGACGCCTGCCGATTGTCCTGCCCCCGGCGGCGGCCCCCGTCTTCGGGTCGGGGCCGGGGCGAGGTCGCGCGAGGCCGTGTCGGGGGGCGTTAGAGTCGGATTAGAACCACCGGCGGGCCGGCACTCCACCCCGTGCCGTCGGGTTGAAACGAGCGCTGTTCTGTTTCACCGACACACCGACCGATGGAGTCGTCCCCCCACATTTTGCTGGTCGAGGACGAGCCCGACGTGGCCTCCTTCATCCGGCAGGGCCTCGAGGAAGAGGCCTACGAGGTGGACTGGGTGAAGGAGGGGCGCCGGGCGCTCGAGTACGTGCAGCAGCAGGACCTCGACCTCGTGCTGCTGGACATTCGGCTTCCCGACCTCTCCGGCCTCGAGGTCTGCGAGCGGCTGCGCCTGCATCGGCCGCACCTGCTCATCATGATGCTCACGGCCCTGGACGCGGTCGAGGATCGGGTGTCGGGGCTGCGGGCCGGCGCCGACGACTACCTGCCCAAGCCGTTTGCCTTCGACGAGCTCCTGGCCCGAATCGAGGCGCTGCTGCGCCGCGTGGAGCAGACCGGGCAGACGGACACGCTGCGGGACGGCCCGCTGGCGGTCGACCCGGCGGCCCGCACCTGCACGTACGACGGCGAGGCGGTGCCCCTCACGCCGACGGAGCTGGACCTGTTGACCTACCTGATGGCCCGCCGCGGGCAGGCCCTGAGTCGCGACACCATCCACCGCGACGTATGGGGGCACGATTTCGATCGGGGCACGAACCTGATCGACGTGTACGTCAACTACGTCCGGCAGAAGCTCGACGAGGTGGGATGCCCGTCCCCCATCGAAACCGTCCGGGGCGTGGGCTACCGGTACACTTCCTGCGCCGACGAGGCCGTCTCGTCCAATGATTGACCTGACCGACCCGTCGCCCCGCCCCGAAGCGCCGTCCGCCCCGGACCGCCGATCGTTCCGACGACGGCTTCTGGTGACCGTCGGGCCGGCCCTGGCCGGCGCCCTCCTGCTGCTGGGCCTGCTGGCCTGGGGGGGCGTCTACGGGGCCCTGCAGCGGGGGGCCGTCGAGGTGCTGCGGACCGAGGCCGACGAGGTGGAGGCCGACGTCGTTCGGAGCAACGGCCGCCTCCAGGTGAGCGGCCATACCTGGTCGGAGGTCCACCACCGGCTCGCGGCCGAGCGGGTCGACCCCGTCTTTATCCAGGTGTTCGACCGCTACAACCGGGTGCTGCGCGCCTCCGCCAACATCGACTCCCTGAGCGCCCTCTACCCCGAGCAGCTCCTCGCCCCGCGGACGCCCTACGACTGGCTCCCCACCTTCCGCACGATCGAGGTCGGGGGGCGCACGCTGTACTACCTGGTGCGGCCCCTCGTCCACGACGGCACCACGGTGGGCTACGTTCAGGTGGCCCGGGCCGTGCCCGACTACCGGTCGACCCTGACGTCGTTTGCCCTCGGGCTCGGCGGGCTCATCGTGCTCCTGTTCGGCGGGCTCCTCGCGCTGGTCGCCTGGGCGGCCACCCGCGTGCTGCGCCCGCTCCGACGCATCACGACGTTCGCGGAGTCGATCACGCCGGCCGACCTCGACGAGCGCGTCGCGGTGCCGGACGACGCGGACCGCGAAACCGCCCTGCTGGCCCGCACCGTCAACGACCTGCTCGACCGCCTCGGGGACAGCTTCGAGGCCCTCCGCACCTTTACCGCCAACGCCGCCCACGAGCTCCAAACCCCGCTCACCGTCCTGCAGGGCCACGTCGAGATTGCGCTTCGCCGCTCCCGCTCGGCCGAGAGCTACGAGGAAACCCTCCGCCTCCTCGACCGTCGGCTCGGGACGCTCGTCCGCACGGTGCGCGCCCTGCTCACCCTCACCCGCCTCGACGGCGCCCCCTCGCAGGGGGGGCCCGAGGAGCTGTCGACGGAGCCGGTGGCCCTGAATGCGCTCGTGGCCGACGAGGCCGAGACGGCCCGCCCCCAGGCCGAGGAGAAGGACCTCCGCCTGACGGTCGAGACCGAGGAGGTGTGGGTGGACGGCCAGCCCGACCTGCTGCGGGAGGCGGTCTCCAACCTTCTGGACAACGCGATCAAGTACACGGAGGCGGGCGAGGTCCGTCTCACGGTTGCGACCGAGGGGGACCGGGCCGTCGTCCGGTGTCGCGACACGGGAATGGGCATCGAGGAGGAGGCCCTCCCCCACGTCGGGGGGCGCTTCTACCGCAGCGTGGACGGCGGGGCGGCCGACTCGGAGGGCAGCGGGCTCGGGCTGGCGCTGGTGCGCCGCATCGTGGCGGCCCACGACGGGGAGCTGCGCGTCGAGTCGACGCCCGAGGAGGGAAGCCGGTTCGAGATCGTGCTCGCGGCCACGCCGGCCCCGGAATCGAACCCGACCTCCGAGCACGTGTAATTTCTTTTCTCTGCGCGGCGCCCGCCCGGACTCGCGGCGGCCCGCACGACCGAACGGACGACGATGATGACAACGACGCGCCCCACGATGTTCACACCGACCGGCATTTTTCGGAGTGCTCGGCACATGGGGGTCCTGGTCCTTCTGGTGCTGGCGGCCTCGGGCCTGCTGTCCGCAGTGCCGGGCCCGGCCCAGGCCCAGGGCACGCGCCTCACGGTGCACCCCAAGAGTCAATTCTGGATCCACGGGAAGGCCGCGTCGATCGACTTCACCTGCGCGGTGAACCGGGTCGACGGCCACGCCACGCTCCCCCCCGCGGCCGACTCGATGCCAACGTCCGCGGACCGGGCGGCCCAGACCGAGGCGGTCGTGACCGTACCGGTGACGGCGTTCGACTGCGGCAACGACCGGATGACGAACGACCTTCAGGACGCCCTCGAGGCGGAGGAGCACCCGAACATCCGATTTGAGCTGGTGCACGCGACGGCTGGCGCGCCCCTCGACACCACCGGCCACCGGCGCCGCGTCGACGTGCTGGGCACCCTCACCATTGCGGGCACCAAGCGCCTGACGCGGCTCCGAACCGTCGGCCGGGCCCTCGACGCACGCCGCTTCCGGGTCCAGGGCTGCCACGACATCCGGATGACCTACTTCAACATCGAACCGCCCACCAAGGCCTTCGGGCTGATCAAGGTCAAAAACCGCGTGCAGGTGCAGTTCGACCTCTTCGCCCACGCCGCCTCCCTGACCGAGGACGCCCCCTTCGCGTCGGTGTCGGGCGAGGAGTCCCCCTCTTCCTGCTCCACCCTGCCGTCGCCCACCCCGGAGACGACGTCCCGGTAGCGCTCCCCGGGCCGCTTCTCCCCTCCTTCCGAAAGCTCTAATCGTCCTTTAATCCCCTTCTCACCGCGCGCTAAGATCCTCGCGCGGCCCCCCGACGTCCAAGGTCCTGCCCATGATGGGCATCGTCATGACCTTCCGGACTGTCGACTTCTCCCTCGATGCGCACCGGTCTCCGATGGGGGCGCGTTTTTCCGCTCCTCCTCGCCGTCGTTCTTGCCGCGCCGCTCCGGGCCCAGCCCCTGCCGGACACGCTCACGTTCGACCGCGCCCGGGTGCTGCTGCAGAACCACAATCCCCAGTTGCGGGCGGCTCAGGCCCGGGGGCGGGCGACGGGACAGGCCGCCCGGGCACGCTCGCTCTTTCCGAACCCGACGCTCAGCGTGTCGGAAGAGCGGACGAACCTGGAGGGGGACGGGGTGGACGACCAGTGGTACCTCTCGATCACGCAGCCGCTTCGCTACCCGGGCGAACACCGGGCCCGCACCGCCGCCGCGGAGGCCCTCAGCCGCGCCGCGGAGGCCCGGGTGGGCCAACGGGCCGCCGACCTCTACCGCACGGTGCGGCGCCGGTACCTCGCCGTGGTGGTCGGTCAGCGACGTCGTCGCATCCACCGTCGCTTCACCGACGCCATCCGCCAGGTCGCCCGCGCCGCCCGAGCCCGGGTACAGGAGGGAGATCTCGGGACCTTCCGGCAGGCACGCGTTCAAACCGCGCAGGCCCAGTACGAAGATGAACTGGCGGAGGCAACACGCGCCCTGCGCACCGCCCGCACCGACCTCTACGCCTTTCTCCATCCCGACAGCAGTCTTGGTCCGGCTCCCGATCCCTCCCGAACGGTCCAACACGACTCCACGACTCGTCCGCAATACTGGGCGGCAGGGTCGCTCCGGTATCGCCCGGTCGATATCTCTCAGGAAGCGGCCCTCCAGCGCGCCCTCCAGCAGCGCGGGCAAATGCGGGCGGCCCGCGCCACGCTTCGGGCCCGGCACAGGCACCTAACCATCGCCCGCTACGAGCGCCTCCCCAATCTGAGCGTCTCCGCCGGGCCGAAGACCCAGAACGTGCCGGGCAGTGAACCCACATTCGGCTTCACGGCCGGCCTCAACGTCGAGCTCCCCCTCTGGGACGGCGGCCAGACGAATGTGGACGCCACCCGCAACCGACGCGCCGAGGCACGGGCCCGCCTGGAAGCCGCCCGCCGCCGGGTGCGAACAGACGTGCGCACGGCCACCGAGGACCTGCGAAGCTATCGGTCCCGCATCGAAACGGTCTCCCAGGACGTGCTGGCCGACACCGACTCGCTGCTCCAAAACGCGCAGTACGTCTACCAGGAGGGGGACATCACCCTCTTCGAACTGCTCGATGCCATCGAGTCCGCCCGCTCCGCGATGCTCCTCAAGACGCGCCTCACGGCGAACTATCTGCGGGCGCTCTACGACCTGGAGTACGCTCTGGGCGTCGGTCCCACCGATCCGCCGGTCGTGGTGGAGGGCGCCCTCGATCCCCACGACCCCACCCTCAAGTAATCCCGCATCGTACAGCCGGCCCGTCGGGTCGGCGCCCCAACAAGAACGTTTTCGTGATGATGCCCCGTCGCTTTCCTCTGTTGCTCGCGTTCTTGGCCATTGCTGCCCTGCCCCTGAGCGGGTGTGGCGGAGGCGGAGGGTCCTCGCAGACTGCGAGTGCCGATACCACGGCCAATCCGAACACAATTGTCCTCTCGGAGGCGCAGCTTCGGGAGGTCTCCGTCGAAACGACGACGGTCACCGAACGGCCGGTGACGACGACCCTGCAGTTGCCCGCTCGTGTGAAGCCGAGCGCCGACCAGGAAGCCTACGCCACGGCGCTCATCAGCGGGCGTGTGGAGCGACTGCGGGTATCCGCCGGGGACCGCGTAGAGAAGGGGGCGGTGCTGGCAGACGTGGCCGCGCCGACCCTCAGCCGGATGGTGGCGGACCTGCGGCAGGCCCGCGATGAACTGGACCGGCAGCGGCGGCTCGACGAGCGGGGCGTGGCGGTCGAGAAGAACCTGCGGGCCGCCGAACGGCAGTGGGAGGCCGCCCGCCAGCGGCTTCGCTCCATTGGCGTACGTCCCGAACGGATTGAACGGGTGGCGGCCGGGACGGAAGACCTGTCGACCCTGCCCCTCGAAGCGCCCCTTTCGGGCGTCGTCCTCAACCGCATGACCGTTCTCGGGGGGCCTGTGTCCGAGGGCGACAAGCTCTACCACATCGCCGACCTTCAGCCGATCCGCGTCGTCGCCCGCGTCTTCGAGAAGTCCCTCGACGAGGTACGTACCGGTCAGTCGGTCACCGTCACCACCCCGATGGCCAACCGCAGCTACCAGGGCACCATCGACCGGATCACGCCGCAGATCGATGACAAGAGCCGGGCGGCCACCGCACGCGTCGTGCTCGATAACGCCGACGGCACGCTCCGCCCCGGCATGTACGCCTCCGTGCAGGTGCAGCGGACCGCCCCCCCGCAGGCCGCCCTTCCCGCCGACGTGCTGTTGACCGACAATTCCGGCGCCTACGTCCTCGTCCGCGAGGGATCCGGCCGATTTCGGCGCGTCTACGTGGACGCACAGGCAGAGACGGAGGGCGACGTCCCTGTCCCCTCCCTCGAGGAAGGCACCGAAGTCGTCTCGAAGGGGGCCTACCAGATCGCAAGCGCCCTGAACCAGCGGCAATAGGCGCTCGGTGAAGAAGTGTCCCGACCGCCGTCGGCAGAGGAAGGGTCCCGACCGCCGTTGCGGATACGCCCCCAATCGGAGAAGACAATCCCTTCGCCCTCGCCCCTCACCTCCCGCCTCTCGCCCCTCACCACTCGTTCGTCCCGCGATGTTTGACCGCCTCGTTTCCGCCGTCGTCAAGAACCGCGTTCTCGTCCTGCTCCTCATGGCCGTGCTGGTCGGGTGGGGCCTCTACAGCTGGCGGCAGGTGCCGGTGGACGCCTACCCGGAGCTCACGAACAATCAGGTGCAGATTCTTACCCGGGTGCCGGGCATGTCCCCCGTCGAGGTGGAGAAGCTGGTGTCCTATCCCATCGAGACCAGCATGACGAATCTCGAAGGGGTGAAGGACAACCGCTCGCTGAGCCAGTTCGGGCTGAGCGTCGTCACGCTCGTTTTCGAGGAGGACATGGACCCGTATTTCGTCCGCCGTCTCGTCTCTCAGCGCCTCTCGAAGGTGAAGGAGAACCTGCCGGAGAAGGCCGAGCCGAGCCTGGGGCCCCTGTCGACGGCCCTCGGACAGGTGTATCAGTACACCCTCACGGACAAACCGGGCGACGGGCGCTCGTATTCGCCACGGGAGCTCCGCACGATGCAGGACTGGATTCTGGCGCCCGAACTGCGCACGGTCAACGGGGTGGTGGAGGCCAACGCGCTGGGCGGCTTCGTAAAGCAGTATCACGTGCGCTTCGACCCGGATCAGCTGGTCAACTACGACCTCTCGCTCGATGAGGCCTACGAGGCGCTACGGGAAAGCAATCAGAACTCCGGGGGCAGCTACATCGTCCGCAACGATCAGCAGTACGTGGTCCGCGGCGTGGGGCGCCTGGGGGCCGGGGGCGGCAATGTCATCGAGGACATCAAAAATACCGTTATCACCAGCCGGGACGGCACGCCCGTTCTGATGAGCGATGTGGCCGACGTGAAGGTGGGCCACGCCGTACGCTACGGCGCCGCCACGGCCGACGGACAAGGCGAGACGGTGACGGGCATCGTGATGATGCGCCGCGGGGCCAACGCGCAGGAGGTGGTCAACAGCGTGGAGGCGAAGATGGAGGAGCTCAAGCAGGCGCTGCCGCCGGGGGTGGGCGTGGACGTGTACTACAACCGCAACGAGCTGACGAGCGCGGCCATCTCGACGGTGACGACGAGCCTGCTCATCGGGGGCCTGCTCGTGCTGCTCGTCCTCATCGGCTTCCTGGGGGACTGGCGCTCGGCCCTCATCGTGAGCCTCGTGCTCCCGATGACCGCGCTCATAACGTTCATCCTGATGAACTACTTCGGGTTCAAGGCCAACCTGATGAGCCTGGGCGGCCTGGCCATCGGCCTCGGGATGTTCGTGGACGGGGCCATCGTGATGGTGGAGAACATCTACCGCCTCCGCGAGCAGAACCCGGACGCGTCGATCGGCCTCATCGTGGTGCGGGCCGGGCGGGAGGTGGCGCGCCCCATCGCCTTCTCCGTCGGGGTCGTGATCGCGGTCTTCCTGCCGCTGTTCACGCTCCAGAACCTGGAAGGCCGCATGTTTCGGCCCATGGCGTTTACGGTCTCGTTTGCCCTGATGGCCGCGCTGTTCCTGGCCCTCACCATGGCGCCGGCCCTGAGCTCGTACCTGCTCGCGTCCGTCGGAGACTCGACGGACGCGTCCCCGTCCGCCAACGGGTCGTCCCCCGAGAACGGGACGCCCCCCCTGCCCGGGAATGGCGCCTCCGACGCCGAGGGCGGCGAGGCGTCGAACGGGTGGGTGGCGTCCCTGCAATCGGTGTACGAGCCGGTGCTCGACGCCGCACTGCACTACCGTTGGACGACGGTCGGGGTGGCGATCGTGGTGGCGGGCCTGGGCGCCGGGCTCTTCACGACGCTCGGGACCGAGTTTGCGCCGGACCTGGAGGAAGGGTCGGTGGCCATCCAGGTGGCCCTGGAGCCGGACGCCGCCCTCGAAACGTCGACCGAGGTGCAGACGAAGGTCGAGAGCGCCCTCATGGAATTTCCGGAGGTGACCACGGCGGTAAGCAAGACGGGGCGGCCCGCCGTGGCCTTCGACCCGATGGGCCAGAACCTGACCGACATGTTCGTCGGCCTCGCGCCCCGCGACACGTGGACCTTCGACTCGAAGGAGTCCCTCGTGGACTCGATGCGGGCCCGCGTCAACCAGATCCCGGGGGCCAACTTCGCCTTCACCCAGCCCATCGCCCTCCGTCTCGACGAGATGGTGAGTGGGGCCAAGAGCGAGATTGCGCTCAAAATCTACGGCGACGACCTCGATAAGCTCAGGCGCCTGCAGTCGGAGGCCGCCGACGCGGTGGCCGACATCGAGGGGGCGGCCGACGTGCTGCCGTCCCAGATTGCCGGCTACGGCTACGTGGAGGTCACCATTCAGCGCGATCAGGCCGCGCGCTACGGCCTGAGCGTGGGCACGATTCAGACGGCCATCGACGCCGCGATCGGCGGCAATCCGGTGAGCACGGTCCGCAAAGGGGACCGCCGCTTCGCCCTCGTCGGCAAGCTGCAGGAGACGGCCCGCGGCTCCGTCGAGTCGATCCGCAACCTTCCGCTTACGACCGCCGAGGGGGCCCGCGTGCGGCTTCAGGACGTGGCGTCCGTGACGCTCACGGAGGCCCCGGCGGAGGTGACCAGAGAGCAGGGCAAACGCAAGGTCACGCTGGGCATCAATCTCAGTGGACGCGATGCTGGCAGCTTCGTGGCGGAGGCACGGGAGGCGTTCCGGAGCGAGGTGTCTCTGCCCGCGGGCTACACAGTGGACTGGGGCGGACAGTTCGAAAACCAGCAGCGGTCGCGCCAGCGTCTCATGCTGATTTTGCCGATTACGCTGGTCATCGTGTTCGTGCTCCTGTACATGACATTTAACTCGATAAGCCAGGCCGTCCTCGTCTTCCTGAACATTCCCGTTTCTCTCGTTGGGGGGACGGTGCTGCTCTGGGCCATGGGCCTCTACATGAGCGTGCCGGCGTCGGTCGGCTTCATCGCCGTGCTCGGCATTGCCGTGCAGAACGGGGTGGTCATGATCAGCTTCATCGACAACCTCCGCGAGCGGGGACGGTCCCTCGCGGAGGCCGTGCGGACGGGGTCGCTGCTGCGGCTGCGGCCCATTTTGATGACGACGCTCACCACGCTGCTCGGCCTGCTGCCGCTGCTGGTGGCCACCGGCATCGGCGCCAACGTGCAACGGCCCCTGGCGGCGGTGGTGGTGGGCGGCATCTTCACGCTCGTGCCCTCCACGCTCCTGCTGCTGCCCACCCTCTACGGCTGGTTCAACCCGGAGGCGCAGGCCGAACGAACGATTGTCCGGGAGGTGGAGGCCGGCGAGGAGGCGCAGCTTCGGGGGAGTGTGGCGTAGGCGCGCCGAGCCGCCGGATTCCGATGGTTTCCTTCTTTTCCACACGCCGAGGTGATCCTCATGCAGATGCTTGTTGCTTTCATTCGCCCCATCGTGAAGGATGAGGTGGCCGAGCGCCTCCGGGCCCTGGAGGTACCGGGCGCCAGCTTTTCCCGTGTCGACGGCTTCGGTCGAGAAGCCGATCCACAGGGGCGGGAATCCTACGGCCCACAGGTGTCGCCCTACACCGAGATGATCAAGCTGGAGGTGGTGTGCCCCGACGACCGGGCCGAGGAGCTGGCGGACGCCATAGCCGAGGCGGCACAGACGGGACGCCGAGGGGACGGCAAGGTGTTCGTTCTACCGGTGGCTCGCAGGATCGATATTCGCACGCAGTCCTGGTCGCAGCAGGTGCAGACGCCCGATGCAGAGGAGTAGGAGGCGTCCGGAGGTGTGCGTAATTCTCCGACACGAAAATGCGTGTTGCCCCCCTGACCCGGGTCTCGCCCAATACCTATAGTGGGAATCCCCTTCTGGCCAGGCCCTTCGCCCCCACGAGAACGCCCACTCAGCCCCATGAGAAAGCGTCTTCATCTGTGTGCCCGTCTGTTCTTGCTCGCCGGCGTCCTCGGCCTCGTGCCCCGTGCGCAGGCCCAGCAGGGACCGCGCATGTACGATCCGGCCCGGGTGGATACCGTAGAGGGCATCGTCGCCACCGTGGATACCGTGACTGGCCGACGCGGCCCGCAGCACAAAGGCATTCACCTCCAGATGGAGGCCGATGACAGTGAAGGCAGGGTGGTCGTTCACGTGGGTCCGCTCTTTTACCTGCAGGATCGGGGAATATCGTTCCAGCCCGGAGAGGCGATTACCGTCCGGGGCGCCCGAATGGCGGAGGGGGCTCCCGTCTTCATTGCGGCGGAGCTGTGGGTGCAGGATCAGTCGTGGCAATTACGGGACGACCGGGGCCGACCGGCCTGGCGGGGTCGAGGGCGGCCCAATCCGTAGGGGTCGCACACGCATCTCCGGGCCTTCGTAGGCCCCGGCGTCGTCCTGTTTTTCGCGTTTCTCTGTGACCTGACCCCCCAATCACCCATGAGTGCTGCACACTTCCACCTGATGCTGAACCACATTCCGCTTCTCGGCCTCGTCTTCGGGGCCGCTCTCCTCGCCTACGGGCTGTGGCGCGG
>JBDGQP010000229.1:0-33318 GCA_042218975.1 Salinibacter sp. | reverse complement strand
GCAGATGTAGGGGTAGGTCTTGTCGTCCCGCAGGTTGACGTTGTAGCGGGGCTGGAGCTCCTTGATCTGGTTGTTCTCGAGGATGAGGGCCTCGGCCTCGGTGTCCGTGACGATGATGTCGGTGTCCACCGCCTTCCGCACCATCACCTCGATCCGTCCGTCCCGCTGTCGGCTCTGCTGGAAGTAGCTGCGGACCCGACTGCGCAGATTCTTGGCCTTGCCGACGTAGAGCACCGAGTCCTCGTCGTCGAGAAACTTGTAGACGCCGGGGTCGGTCGGCAGGTTCTCGAGCTTTTGCTGGAGGGCGTCGGGTTTATCCTCGAGGAGACCGCTCATGGGACGGAAGGTGGACACGAAAGATGCTGCAGGTCAGGCTACGCCCGCACTCGGGGCGTGGTTCGGCGCGTGCAACTCCTGTTGTCGCGCCATGTACAGGGACACGACGTAAGGTTTGCCCGCCCGATTTGCCGACCGATCCCGCGCCATGTCCGTCGCCCCGCCGTCGTCCACACTGATTACCGGGGCGACCTCCGGCATCGGGCAGAGCGTCGCGCGGCGCTTCGCGGAGCGGGGCTGGCGCGTGGGGCTGATGGATCCGGCCGCGGAGGAGCTCGATCGTCTGGCCGACACGCTCTCGGGGGCGGACCGCGTCTTTTCCCGCGCCCTCGACCCGACCGACGAGGGGGCCGTGCAGACGGCGCTGGTCGACTTTGCGAAGCACGCCGACGGCCGCCTCGACGTGCTGGTCAACGCGGCGGGCATCATGCGCTCGGGCCGCTTCGAGCAGCTGGGGCTCAGCGCCCACCGCGACCACCTCGACGGCAACCTCTGGGCGATGCTCGCGGTCACGCACGCGGCGTTCCCGATGCTCCGCGACACCGAGGGGGCCCGGGTCATCAGCGTCGCGTCCGCGTCGAGCATGTACGGCACGCCTGATCTCGCCAGCTACTCGGCGGCGAAGGCCGGGGTGCGGTCCCTCACGCAGGCCCTGAACCTCGAGTGGGCGCACCACGACATTCACGTCTGCGACGTGGTGCCGCCCTACGTCGACGCGCCGCCGGAAGACGGGGCCGAGGCGTCCCTGCCGGCCCGGCCCCGCCGGCGCCTCGCCCCCAACCTGACGGCCGACGACGTGGCCGATGTCGTCGAGGAGGCCGTCCAGGAGGACCGAATCCACTGGCCCGTCGGGGGGCAGTTTCAGTGGATCTACCGGCTTTCCGACGTGCTGCCGGCCCCGCTGGTGCGACTGCTCATGCGCTACGTCTCTGGGTTTTAGAGACTGTTTTGATTTTTCGGTCGGTCACAGACCGCGTCGCCCCCTTCCGTCCGTCTGAGGAGGGCGCGAGGGGGGAGGCCGAGCGGAACGCCTGGGATCAACCGATCTGCCATCGTCACGTGACGCCCTGCCCTCAACGGGTGACATCAAAACAGTCTCCTAGTTCCCGGTCGCGGACGGGGTCGCCGCGGTCCAGCGGGACCCGTGCGGGCCGTTACCTGCGTGCCAGCGCCGCGTCGCTGCCGGCCGCCTCGCCCCAGATTGCCCTGAGCCGGGCGTCCCGCCCGCAGCCCCGACGGTAGCGCTTGTACTCCTGGGGGTTTTTCTCGTAGTAGTTCTGGTGGTACGCCTCCGCGGCGTAGAAGGCGGAGAACGGCTGAATCTCCACCGCGATCGACTTCGAGAAGCGGTCGGCCACGGCCGACTTGGTCTGCTTGGCGAGCCTTCGCTGGCGGTCGTCGTGGACGAAGATGGCGGGGCGGTACTGCGACCCCCGGTCACAGAACTGGCCCGTGCCGTCGAAGGGGTCGACGTTGTGCCAGTAGACCCGCAGGAGCCGCTTGTAATTGACCTTCGTAGAGTCGTAAATCACCTGCACCGTCTCGGTGTGGTTGGTCATTCCGCTGGCCACCTGCCGGTAGGAGGGATCCTCCGTGCTGCCCCCCGAAAACCCCGAGATGGTCGCCGCCACGCCGTCGATCTTGTCGTACGGCGGCTCCATGCACCAGAAACAGCCGCCCGCAAAGGTGGCCGTGTCGGCCACACTGGCGGGCAGGACGCTGTCGGCCACTACCGGGGGGGCGTCGGTGGCGTCGGACGACGGCGTGCAGGCGACAAGGAGGAGAGCCGTCGCTACGGTCCCGAGGAGCAAGGCGAGAGGGGAAGACCGAACCGTATCAGACTGCATGGAAAGAGGGAGGGGCCGCTGGTGGGTGGAAACGCAACTGTACGTTCTGAACGACCGACGACCGGGAAGGTGCCGCGTCTCCTGTACTGTCGTGCGGGGCGACGAGAATGTTACGCTGCTCTCGGGGACCGGCGCCTAGTGGTCCAGGACACGGGCTTAGAGACTGTTTTGATTTTTCGGTCGCATCTCATTCGCTGCCGATCATCCGTGAGGAGACACCAAATCGGAGCGTGTGCGCCTGGATGTGCGGCCGGATGGACGGGGGGGCGGTCGTCACGCCCCGGTAGATCCCCAGCGTATGAAATTGAAACAGCTCCTTAATCCCGTGCGGAGGCCTCCCACGTGGGGT
The DNA here is from genome assembly GCA_042218975.1 of Salinibacter sp. Lineage (GTDB taxonomy): Bacteria > Bacteroidota > Rhodothermia > Rhodothermales > Salinibacteraceae > Salinibacter. The sequence continues at coordinate 30,786 of JBDGQP010000229.1, read as the reverse complement.
GGGGGCGGTAACGCTCGTTGGGGCGGGGGACGCACAGATCCGCTCCCTGCCTCGGGCGCATCGCGAGCCCGGTGCGGAAGCGCATCGTCCCGAGGACACGGACGGTGGATCGATCAGGAACCGGTCACAGCGAGCCCCACTCCTGCTCGAGCGCGAGATCCCCGTCCGCGAACACGGAGGTCCGGAAGTACGTCCACGGAGGCGGCTGATCGTCTTCGACCTGCACGGTGTGGAGGAGGAAGAGGCCGGGGGCGCGGTCGCTGAGGTCGCTCACCACGTCGTCGATGTAGACTGGGATGAGGATTTCGTTGAGCGCCGACTGTACGTGGTCGATGTCGCTCGGGTCGATGCCGCCGGGCCACTCCTCGGTCTGTGCCTCGAAGAGGAGGTCGGTGTCGGCGGCGTGGACGGCGAAGAGCGGGGTGCCCCGGCGGTCCGCCGGATCGACGTGGGCGACCGTGTGGGTGGTGTCGGTGTCCGGGCGAGGGGAGGCGCCGGCGAGCAGGAGCACCTCCGCCCCGCCGGCGAGCACGCGCACCTGCGGCGGCGCCTCACCGTCCGGGGCCTGCACCTGGATGCAGAGCGCGTCGGTGGGCGCGCCCGAGACCTCGGTGAAGGTGTCGTTCTGCCAGGCGTAGGTCGACATGAGCACTCGGGGGGTTGGGTTAGCGGTCGCCGTAGGTGTGCTCGGAGCGCTCCTCAACGCGATCGGTGGCCGGGGGCGGCGTCGGGGCGAGGTCGCTGATCGCCGAGCGGAGGTCGGGCGTCATGTCGATGTCGAGGGCCCGGAGGGAGCCGTCGAGCTGGTCGACGGACCGGCCGCCGATGATGGGGGCGGTGACGGCGGGATGCGACATCACCCAGGCCACGGCCAGCGGCACCGGGTCGTAGCCGTGCGTCCCGGCAAACTCCACGAAGCGCTCGGCGACCTCGTAGTGCACCGCGGCGCCGTAGCGGGTCTGGTACATCGGGTTCTCGACCAGTCGGCCCTCGTCGGGGCGTTGGTCGACCCCGTACTTGCCGGTCAGCAGCCCGCCGCCCAGGGGGCTGTACGACAGCACCCCGAGGTCTTCGCTCTCGGCCATCGGCAGGAGCTCGACCTCCGCCTGCCGCTTGGCGAGGTTGTACATCGGCTGCAGGACGTGGAAGGGCGTCCAGCCCTCCCGGCGCTGGATTCCGAGCCCCTTCATGACCTGCCAGGCGGCAAAGTTCGAGGCCCCGAGGTACAGGACCTTGCCCTGCCGCACCAGATCCTCGAGGGCCCGGAGCGTCTCGTGGAGCGCGGTCTTCTCGTCGAACCGGTGGACGAACAGCACGTCGATGCGGTCGGTACCCAGACGACGGAGGCTGTTCTCGACGGCCCGCACCAGATGGTACCGGGAGGTGCCCCGCTCGTTGGGCCCCTCGCCGGTGGGGAAGTAGGCCTTGGTCGTGAGGACGACCTCGTCGCGGCAGTCCGAAATCAGCTCGCCCAGAATCTCCTCCGAGCGGCCGTCCTCGTAGACGTCCGCGCAGTCGAAGGCGTTGAGGCCTCGCTCGCGGCAGCGGTGAACCATTTCCGCCGCGGTGTCCCGGTCGGCGTCGCCGCCGAAGGACATCGTGCCGAGGCAAAGCGGTGAGATTTTGACGCCGGTGTCGCCGAGGAAGCGGTAGGAAACGTCAGCCATGGCAGCCGTCCGGTCCAGTTGGGATAGCAATGACACCGGGAGGATAGAAGACGGCCGAGCCAGGCGCAACGCCTTTCCGAAATTTTCCGTGCCTCAAGCGTCCCGCTGAGGACGCCCCCCTGCACGGCAAGCGGCCGACGAACGCCGCGGGGCGGCGCTCGGACCCCGACGGTTTGCATCGCGGCGATCAGGCCGCCTCCGTCGACCGGGCAAGGAGGTCCCGGAGCACGTAGCGCAGGATGCCGCCGTGACGGTAGTACTCGACCTCGATCGGCGTGTCGCAACGGGTGACGGTCGTGAACGTTGTCTGGGGGCCGTCCTCGGCGGTCGCGGTGACCTCGATTTTCTGTCCGGGAGCCAGGTCGTCGGGGACCGGGATGTCGAACGTTTCGGTGCCGTCGAGGCCCAGCGAGTCGGCGTCCTCGCCGTCGGCAAACTGCAGCGGCAGCACCCCCATGCCGATGAGGTTCGAGCGGTGGATGCGCTCGTAGCTGGCGGCGATCACGGCCTCGACGCCCAGCAGGTCGGTGCCCTTCGCCGCCCAGTCGCGGCTCGACCCCATGCCGTAGTCCGCGCCGGCCAGGACCACGAGCGGCACGTCGTGTGCCTGGTAGTCCATGGCCGCCTCGTGGACGGACGTCACCTCGCCGTCGCGGAGGAAATTCGGGGTGACGCCGCCCTCGGTGTCGGGCACGAGCTCGTTTTTGATGCGGATGTTGGCAAAGGTGCCGCGCATCATCACCTCGTGGTTGCCGCGGCGGGCGCCGTAGGAGTTGAACGTGTGCGGCTCCACGCCTCGCTCGATGAGGTATTTGCCGGCCGGGCTGTCCGGCGGAATCGCCCCGGCGGGGGAAATGTGGTCGGTCGTGGTCGAGTCGCCGACCTTTACCAGGACACGGGCGTCCTCGATCGGTTCGATGGGGGGCACCCCCGGGGTTCCCGATCCGTGAGAACGCTTCTTCACACGGATCGGCGGGGCCACGAAAAAGGGCGGCTCCTGGATGTAGGTCGAGTCGTCCGCCCACTCGTAGACGGCGCCCTCCGGAACCTCGATCTGATTCCAGGTCTCGTTGGAGGTCTCGATGCCTTCGTACTCCTCGGCGAAGAACTCGGGCTTGACGACCCGCTCGATCATCGCCTTGACCGCGTCGCTCGACGGCCAGAGGTCGGCCAGGTAGACGACCTCGTTGTCCGCGGTTCGGCCGAGGGGCTCGGTCGTCAGGTCGATGTCGACGGTGCCCGCCAGGGCGTAGGCGACCACGAGCGGGGGGGAGGCCAGGTAGTTGGCCTGCACGAGCGGGTGGATGCGGCCCTCGAAGTTGCGGTTGCCGGAGAGCACGCCCGCGGCGATGAGGTTGCCCTCCTCGATGGCCGACTCGACCGGGTCGGGTAGGGGGCCGCTGTTGCCGATGCAGGTGGTGCAGCCGTAGCCGACCGTCGCGAACCCCAGCTCCTCGAGGTAGGGCAGAAGCTGCCCCTCCTTCAGGTAGTCGGTCACGACCTTCGAGCCGGGGGCGAGGCTCGTCTTCACGTGCGGGTCGACGGTTAGACCCGCCTCGACGGCGTTTTTGGCGAGCAGGCCGGCCCCGAGCATGACCGACGGATTGGAGGTGTTGGTGCAGCTGGTGATGGCCGCGATGGCCACGTCCCCGTGCGTCAGGTCGTAGGTATGGGTCCCGTCGTCGTAGCGGCCGGTGGCGCCCACTTCGTCGTCGTCGAGGCCGAAGCCGGTGGGGCCGGCGGGCGTCGTAAGCGATTTGGTAAAGGCGTCCGGAAGCGCCGGCACGCGGATGCGGTCCTGCGGGCGCTTCGGCCCCGCCACGCTGGGCACGACGCTCCCCAGGTCGAGCTCGAGCACGTCGAGGTACTCGGCCTCGGGCGTGTCCGGGGTGTGGAAAAGGCCCTGCTCCTTCATGTAGCGCTCCACGAGCTGGACCTGCGCCTCACCCCGGTTCGTGCGGCGCATGTAGTCGAGCGTCTCGGCGTCGACGGGGAAGAAGCCCACCGTAGCGCCGTACTCGGGCGACATGTTCGCTATTGTCGCACGGTCGGGAACGGTCATCATGTGGAGGCCCGGCCCGAAGAACTCCACGAAGCGACCCACGACGCCGTACTCGCGGAGCATCTGCGTGACGGTGAGCACGAGATCGGTGGCCGTGGCCCCTTCCGCGAGTGCGCCGGTGAGGCGGACCCCCACCACGTCCGGCATTAGCATACGCAGCGGCTGCCCCAGCAAGGCCGCCTCCGCGTCGATGCCCCCGACGCCCCACCCGAGCACGCCGAGGCCGTTGATCATGGTCGTGTGGCTATCGGTGCCGACGAGGGTGTCGGGGTAGGCGAGGAGCCCCCCCGCATCGGTCTCACGGGTCCAGACGCCCCGGGCCACGTACTCGAGGTTTACCTGGTGGCAGATCCCGCTGGCGGGAGGCACGACGCTGAAGTTGTCGAACGCCTGCTGGCCCCACCGGAGGAACGCGTAGCGCTCCTGGTTGCGCCGAAACTCGATTTCGCTGTTCAGTTGCACCGCGTCCGGCAGGCCGTAGTGGTCGACCTGCACCGAGTGGTCGATGATGAGGTGCACCGGCACCTGCGGGTTGATGGACTGCGGGTCGCCCCCCAGCCGCGCCATCGCCGAGCGCAGGGCCGCGAGGTCGACGACGGCGGGGACGCCCGTGAAGTCCTGGAGGAGGACGCGGGAAGGCATGAAGGGGATGTCCGCGTCGGCCGGGTTCGCCGGGTCGTAGGCGGCGAGGCGACGGACGTCTTCTTCCGTCACCGAATCGCCGTCACACCGGCGCAGCAGGCCCTCCAGCAGGAGCCGAATGGAGATGGGCAACCGGTCGAGGTCGACCCCCTCGTCCGACAGGGCGGAGAGCCGGTACAGCTGTGCGGACCCATGCCCGGTCTCGAAGCGACCGAGCGCACCGAACGGGTCGTGTGGGGCGTGGAGGTCGGTCATGGCGTGTGGGGCGGTTTCAGAATTCCGGAGGCAGAACGCATCTTCTATACGCCTCCGGTCGGCGCTCGTCTCCCCGGAGGGGGTAGGGGAAGAACGGATTCCGGTGTCAGGGACCGCCCTACGGAAGTGTGTTTCGCAGGCGCACACCAAAGATTCAGCGCCGGTCGATCCGCGAGAGTGCCGACCCTTTCGCCACGCTCCCGCGGGAGGCCCTCGAGGACTGGGACGACGGGTACGACGAGGTGCCGCGGCCGCCGCGGGACAGGGAGACGATCGCCTACCGATCCGTGGAGACGTCTGTGGAGACCGGTCCTGGATGCATGGAGCACGGTCCCCGACGCTCTCGAGAACGCTTTGGATCCCTTCGGACGGGTCGGTACGCCGGGGACGCAGCACCCGCCTCAGAGGGGATCGAACCGCCACCCGTCCGTTGTCAGCGTATCCAGAATCGTGTCGAGGGCCTGGGGCGTGACGTTCTCGCAGATCGGGTTGTCGTGCAGGACGATGACGGAGCCGGGGCGGATGTGGTTCACGACGAAGGAGGAGACGCGCGAGGCGGTGGCGGTCTGCAGGTAGTCGCCCGGCATCACGTCCCACATCACCATTCGCTGGTTCTGGACGGCGCACCACTCCCGCAGAAAACCCGTGGGATGCCCGTACGGCGGGCGGAACGCGCGGACCGGCCCCCGGGCGAGGTCGGACAGGATCTCGGTGGTCCGACGCAGCTCCTCGGCCAGGACCTCCTGCGAGGTTGACCACGGGTCGGCATGGCTGTAGGTGTGGTTGCCCACCTGGTGCCCGGCGGCGGTGATGGCCTCGACGAGGTCGGGGTGCGCCTCGGCGTGGCGGCCCAGGAGGAAGTGGGTGGCCTGGGCGTCGTACTCGGCGAGACAGTCGAGCAGCGGCCGTGTGCACTCCGGCGTGGGGCCGTCGTCGAACGTCAGGTAGGCGGTTGGGGCCTCGGCCTCCACGCGCCAGAGCAGATCGGGAAAGAAGCGGTGGAACGGACGCAGGCCCTGCGTCGCGAGGTAGGGAACCAGAAGGCGCATAGAACGGAGCGATCGAGAGAGTCCGGACGGTCAATCGAGCGGGCGTCCCTTCCACTCAACGGCCCCGACGGTCCCCAGGACGCCGATGACGGGCACGGCGACCAGCAGCAGCAGTTCGGTTGGGACGGCCGAGCGGGAGAGCCCCCGCGCCCCGAAGTGGCGCGCCGCCGGCACGGCCAGGAGGGCGTCGGCGCCCATTTTCCCGAGGAGGAGCAGGAGGGCCGGGTCGCGCCAGGTGGGCAGGGCCAGTGCGGCCGCACACGCCAGGAAGAGGGCGGTGTGCACGGCCCAGAGCCCCACCACGAGGGCTCGGGGGAGCGGAAACGGATAGCGGAGGCCCATGTGGGCCCACCGGGCCTGTTGCTGAAGGTAGCCGAGGAGGGTGTCGGGCGGGGTCGTGCGGACGGTCGCCTCGGGGTCGGGGTTGAACGCCACCGTCCGATCGGTGTCGTAGGCCACGTACTGGAGCAGCATCTCGTCCCGGGCGGCCCCGTCGGGGGCCGTCTCGCGGGCCGCCACGACGTCGCGCCGGTAGGCCACGTTGGCGCTGTTGCAGAACGTCGGCAGGCCCACGCCGATCGTCCCGGCGCCGTACGCCACCAGGCCGATCAGTTCCAGGGCCTGCAGGCGGGGCAGGAAGCGGTCGCCGTGGTCGTACCCGACCGGACCCGCGACGAAAGGCGTCTCGGGCGTGCAGCGCTGGACCATCGACCTGACCCAGGCGGGGGGCACAGTACAGTCCGCGTCGGTCGTCAGGATGACGTCCCCGGTGGCCGCCGCCACGCCGCGGGCAACGGCCGCCGGCTTGCGTCCGCCGTGTGCATCCTCGAGGGCGGCCATCTCGATGAGGCGTACGGGGGCGGTCGCGGCTCGACCGGCGGGCTGGCGGGCCCGGACCTGCTCGGGGGTCCCGTCGGTCGAGCAATCGTCGACGACAATAATCTCGAGCCGGTCGGAGGGGTACTCCACGGCGCGTAGGCTGTCGAGGCAGGCGTCGATGCCGTCGGCCTCGTTGCGCGCCGGCACGACGACCGACACCGTCGGCCAGGGGCTCGGCGCCTCGGGGACGGGCCGGCGCCGAACCCTCGCGAAGCCGACCGCCGCGAGGATCATCTGCGCCACATAGGTGGCGAGAAGGGCACCGAGCAGGACGAGGAGGGGCGTGGGCACGAACGAGCGGTCCCGGGTGAGAAAGAGTAGGGCGGCAGCGGGCAAACGGTCAGGTGTCGGCCAGCAGTGGGCCCTGGGGGGGCGGGTCACGGCTGGGTGGGAGGGAGAGGCGCCAGACGAAGGGAAGTCCCGCCGCGGCGGGGAGGAGGACGTTGAGCACGAAGAGGAGCAGCGCCGCACTGAGACCCACGGCGGTCGGAAGGCCCAGGACGTGGAAAAACAGCACGGCGCCGCCCTCCCGAAGTCCAAGATCGAGCAGCGTGAGGGACGGAAGCAGGTACTTCGCGTAGAAGGTCAGGGCGACCGCCGCACAGATCGAGGACAGGGGCAGACCGGGGGCGAGCGCGAGGGTCAGGCACAGGAACTGCCCCGTAAAAACGAAATACCGGAGGACCGTTCCTCCGATTACCGGGAGCCCGTCGCGGGGACGGAGCCGCCGGAAATAAGAGATTCGGGAGGAGAGCCCGGGGACCCATCGGGCGACGGGCGCTCCCCAGGCGGCCGCACGACCGGGAAAGAGGACGGCGGCCCCGAGCCCTCCCGTGGTTATGGCGCCCGCGGCGGCCGCCGCCAGCCAGGGCGCCGAGGGTGGGACTCCGCCTCTCTGGAGGGTCCCGAGCAGGACCAGAAGCCCGACCCCCACCCCCACGAACATATCGACCATCCGCTGGGCGAAGACGGAGAGGGAGACGGTCCCGGGGTCGGCGCCGGGCAGGGAGAAGGCACGGCCGGCGTACTCGCCGAGCCGCGCCGGCGTCCAGACGCCGAGCGCGAAGCCGCAGAAGAGCGCCGTCCCGATCTGTCGGCCCGACCCCGTTCCGGACACGTCCCTCAGCAGCCGGGCCCATACCCATCCGTCGAGGGCCACGTTGAGCGGAAGGAGCACGACGGCGAGGCTGAGCCACGACCAGCGGGCCTCGCGAAGGGCCGCCGATACAGCCGTCCTGTCGACCGTCAGCCAGAGGGCGAGGCCGATCGCAGCCGTGAGGGCCCACTTCCCGAGCACGCGGAGCCGGCGCGTCATGAGTGCGGTCAATCAGTGGAGGCGGGCCCTCGAGTGCCGGGCCGGTCGGGGACAGCGAGAACGAGAGCGCGCCCCCGGTCGAGGGCCCCCCGTTAAAATCCGAGGTGGTCGGCGGCGTGGTGGAGGGGGCGGAGCGTCTGGAGGGGCTGGATGAGAGAGAGCCGGGCGGCCGACAGGCCCTCCGGGCTGAGCCCGAGGGCGACGTCCAGGTGCACGTGGGGCCGGCTCGGGACCGCCACCCGGAGCCCGACGGAGGCCGTTGGCCGGAGGGGAACAGTCTCGTCGATCGGAGCGGCGTCGTCGACCTCAACCCGTAGCGCAAATTCGCGGCCAAGCCGCTGATACGTGGCGGCGAGGTGCCCGCCCAGGTGGCCCTCGAGGGTCGCGACGCGGCCGAAGGTCCAGAGCGGAAAGCGATACAGGAGGCCCCCGAAGAGGCGGTCCCGTCCGACGAAGCGGCCGCGCGCCCAGCCCGGCACCAACGTTCCCCCGACAGCGGGCAGCAGAACGGTCGGCACGGCGACGGCGGTGCGGGCACGGGTGAGCGTGGCGCCGGCTCGCAGGTCGAGACGGTGCAGGCCGTCCAGCGCGAGGGTCCCGAGGACGGCCCCGTCGAACCGATCGAATCGGAGGGCGGATCCGTCCAGCGCCGTGTACCGGTCCCAGGTCGCCTGCACGCGGACGCCGGTCGCGTACCGGGTCAGGGCGGCGCGAGTGTCCAGTTGCAGGCCCACCCCGCCGCGGAGACCGGTGTACGTCGCGCCGGGCCGCGGGATGGCGTCAGGGGCCCCCCGAAGCGTAGGCGGGAGGGGGGAGGGCGCGCGCACCGCGTCCACCCGGTGTGTCTCCAGGGCGAGGTGCGGCTGGAGGAGCAGATGCCCCCCGAGGAGCGTCTGCCCCAGCCGCAGTCGGGCCCGCGCCGATGATCGCCCGAGAACCAGCCGGTCGCCAGGCGGACCCAACCAGTCGCGATCGGTGTGGAGGGCGCGGCCGTCGACGATTAGGTAGCGCCGGGCGCGTCGGGGATTGGCGCTCGAGAAGGAGAGGGTAGCAACCTGTTCGTAGCGGGCGGGGGCGGCCGTCAGGAGCCACAGGTCGTGGGGGCGGGCCAGGCCGTGCCCGACGAGCCCCACGCCCACGCCGGCACCCACGCGGGGTCCCCAAATGTCCGACGGGTAGACCCGCAGATTGAGGGCGGGACCCTCGGGGGCGCCGGGGAAGGATGCCTGTGCGGACGCCGTTGGCCCGTACCCCATCCAGAGAAGGAGGAGGAGGCCGACTGCCCGCATGGCCCGGGCCCTTCGGCCTGCGAAACCGGATCCGAAACCCAATGACTGCGTCAGCATCGACGAGGACCGTGTGCATCCGTGCAGGGTGACGCCTATCTTGAACAACGGTGCCCCCGCTCGCCCGGGCACGGTCGTAGTATAATCGCCAAGCCCCCCACAATCATCCGAAATCTCCATGCGAATTCTCGTCGTCGGCAGCGGAGGACGCGAGCACGCCCTCGTCAAGGCCCTCGCCGGCAGCGCCCACACCACGGCGGTCTTTGCCGCGCCCGGGAACCCGGGCACCGCCCGCCACGCCACCAACGTCGATGTGGCGACGGACGATTTTGATGGCCTGCTCGATCTGTCGGAGCGAGAGTCGATCGACCTGACGATTGTGGGACCCGAGCAGCCCCTCGTTGGGGGACTCGTGGATCGCTTCCGGGAAGAGGGGCGCCGGATCGTGGGCCCCACCGCCGCCGCGGCCCGACTGGAGGGCAGCAAGGCGTTCGCCGATCGGTTCATGGCCCGCCACGACATACCGACCGCGTCGTTCCGGGTGTTCGACGCCGACGAGTACGACGCGGCGGCGGCGCATCTCGACGCGGTGGGCGCCCCGATCGTCGTGAAGGCCGACGGGCTGGCAGCGGGGAAAGGCGCGTTCGTGTGCTCGACCCTCGAGGCGGCCCACGACGCCCTCGACCAGATTGTCCGGGACCGGGCCTTCGGCGTGGCCGGGGACCAGGTGGTCATCGAAGAAAAGATGGAGGGGGAGGAGGTGAGCATCTTCGCCCTCACGGACGGGACGCACTACGTTTTGCTCACGCCGTCTCAGGATCACAAGCCGATTGGGGAGGGCGGGACCGGCCCGAATACCGGGGGCATGGGCGCCTTCGCGCCCGCCCCGATTGTGGACGCTACGCTGCTCAACCGCGTCTGTCGGGACATCATCGAACCGACCCTCCAGGGCATGCAGGAGGAGGGCACCCCCTACACCGGGGTACTGTACTGCGGCCTCATGATTACCGAGGAGGGCCCGAAGGTGGTGGAGTACAACTGCCGCCTCGGTGACCCGGAGGCCCAGGTGGTGCTTCCCCTGGTAGAGAGCGACCTCGTGGACGTGTTCGAACGCGTGGCGGAGGGACGTCTGGAGACCGGGGCCCTCCGCGCCGCCTCGCGGGCCGCGGCCTGCGTGGTGCTCGCGTCGGAGGGGTACCCGATCGACTACGAGACCGGCATCGAGATCACCGGCATCGAGGAGGCGGACGCCCTGCCCGAGGTGTCGGTCCTCCAGGCCGGGACCCGGCTGCGCGAGGACGGATCGCTCGTCACGGACGGGGGGCGCGTGCTCGGGGTAACCGCGATGGGCGACGACCTCACGCAGGCACTGGAGCGGGCCTACCGGGGGGTCGACGCGATTCAGTTCGAGGGGAAAACCTTTCGCTCGGACATCGGAGAGAAGGGACGCGCTCACCTGTCGGACGCCTAGGACGCTGGGCGCGGACCCGGCCCGCGCCGCGGGGACGCCCGACCGCACGGATTCGCTGTCTTCATATTCATCGTCAGCCGATGCGCATGGGGACCCCCCGTCCCGCCGCCCGTACCGGCCCGGCCGGGCCGACCGCCCGATGGATGTTGGCCCTGTTGCTGTGGGTGGGGCTCGGGCCGATCGCCTGCCCCGCCCAGGACCGGGGGCAGACTGTGCTGGCCCGGTTCCGGGAGGCGAGGGCCCTGGCCGTCGATCCGACGGGGCGTCTGTACGTGGCCGACGCCGGCCGCGACGTGGTGCGGGTGCTGGCCCCGGACGGCACCTCCCTGTTCACGCTCGGCGGGACCGGTGCGCGGGCCGGGGAGTTCGACGGTCCACTCGACCTGGACCCCACCAACGGCCAGACGCTGTACGTCGCCGACGCGGGCAACGGGCAGATCCAACAGTTCTCGGCGGAGCGTCAGTACCTCGGCGCCCTTCCCGTGGGGCCCTCCTCCGGCGAGGGGGAGCGCGTGTTCGACGACGGGCGCGACGGGGCCGACGTGCAGGGCTCGGGTCGCCCCGTCGCCGTCGTCAGCACCAACAGCGCCGAGACCTTCGTGGTCGAGGGCCGCGAGCAGGTTGTGGTGCACTTCACGTCACAGGGCCGCCGGGAGCGCCTCCTCGGGCCGGCGAGCCGGCTGGAAGACCCGGTCGACCTTGCCCTCGGCGACGACCGACGGCTCTACGTTGCCGACCGGGGCCGAGGGGCGATTCTGGCGTACGACGCGTTCGGCACGTTTCTGGAGCGCCTCCCGACCGGACCGCTCCCGGACCTGCGGGCCGTTTCCGTCCAGGCGGGCCGCCTGTGGATCGTGTGCGCCGATCAGGTCGTCGTCCGGACCCCGGAATCGCAGCGACGCCACCGGCTCCGCCTCGGCGCGCCGCTCGTGGGCGCCCTGCCCCGGGACGGGCGCATTTTTCTCCTGACGGAGCACCGACTGCTTCGCCGCGAGCGGTGGTAGGCCCCGCCCGGGTCCTCGCCGGCGTTCTCGACGTGCGTCTTTCGTCATGGTCGACCGCCTTCTCTTGCTGTGTGCGGGGCTGGCCCTCCTGGGGGGATCCCCCGCCGCGGCGCAGGACTCGACCCTGGTTCTGGAGGACCTCGGGCTCCATCGGGACACGCTCGACACGTTCCAGCCCCAGCCGTTCGCCCTCCGGCCGTTCGTGGTGCCCGGCACCGAAACCATTCGGGTGGGGCCCACCCGGCTGGACACCAGCGAGTACCGGCTCGACGCCCGCCGGGGGCGGCTCTGGGTCGAACGCGCGGATGTGATTTCGGCCCACGACACGCTCGTTGCCGCCTACCGGACGCTTCCGTTTCGCTTCCGGTCGGTGTACCGGCGCCGGGCCCCCGCCTCGACGATGGCCGACACCGGGGCGGTGGCCGTGGTGGAGCCGACCGACAGCACCGCCCGGGCCGGGTTCTCTCCGTTCGAAGGGGTCAACATCGAACGGAGCGGGTCCATCTCGCGGGGCATCGTGGGCGGCACGAACCGGGACGCCAGCCTCGAGTCGGGGCTGCGGCTTCAGCTGGACGGCGAGGTGGCCGACAGCGTTCACGTCCGCGCCCTCCTCACCGACCAGAACACGCCGATCCAGCCCGGCGGCAGCACGCAACGCCTCCGCGACTTCGACCGGGTGTTTCTGGGCGTCGAGACGCCGCACGGATCCGCCCGCCTCGGGGACCTTCAGGTGGACCTCGGGGCCGGCAGGTTCGGGCAGTTCAACCAGAAGGTGCAGGGGATCGCCCTGTCGAGCGACGGGCTGGGGCGGGACGCGGGCCCCGTGGAGGGGGGCGCCACGCTGCTGGGGGCCGTGAGCCGAGGACAGTACCGGACGCAGGACATCGAGCCGATCGACGGCGTCCAGGGGCCCTACCGGCTTCGGGGGCGGAACGGAGAGGACCTGATTATCGTCGTGGCGGGCTCCGAGCGGGTGTACCTCGACGGGGAGCGCCTGGAGCGCGGCCGGACCAACGACTACGTGATCGACTACACGCAGGGGGAGATTACCTTCACCTCCAACCGCCTCATCACCGACGACCGCCGCATCACGGTCGAGTTTCAGTACGCCCGGACGCCGTTTACGCGCACGCTGCTGGGCGGAGAGGCGACGGCCGGGGCCTGGCGCGACGAGCAGGGCGACCCGCGCGTCTCGGTCACGGCGAGCGTCCTGCGCCGGGCCGACGGGCGCGACTTTCAGACGGCCTTCGATCTCTCCCGCCGGGACTCCCTGCGCCTGGTGCGGGCCGGCGACGGGCAGGCCGTCCGGAGTGGCGCGCGGCAGGTCCCGTTCGACCCCGAGTCGCCGTTCGTTCAGTACCGACGTGAGGCGGTGACCACGCCTGCGGGGGAGACGGACACGGCGTTCGTGCCGCTCGACACGGCCCCGCCGGAGGGCACGCCGGTGTTTCGCGTCCGGTTCACGCGGGTCGGGGCCGGGGAGGGCCGGTACGCTCGGGGGGGATCGGCGGTCAACGGCGTCGCCTACGAGTACCGTGGGCCCGGCCGGGGCGCCTACGAGCCGGTCCAGCCCCTCCCGGCCCCGAGCCGCCAGCGGCTGGTGGACGTTACCGGCTCGGTCGAGCCCGTTCCGGGTCTGGAGCTGTTTGGGGAATGGGCCCAGTCGAACCACGACGAAAACCGGTTCTCGCCGCTCGACGCGGCCGACGACCGCGACCAGTCCTACGTGGTCGGGGTGCGGGTCCCGGACCGCACCCTGGACCTCGGAGCCCTGCCGTCCGCCCGGCTGTCAGGCTCGGTCCGGCGGGAGGTCCGCGGGCGCCACTTCGAGCCCTTCAACCAGACCCGGCCGATCGAGTACGGACGCCGGTGGAACCTCTCGCGCCGGGGGTCGGGCCTGCCCGAGGCGCTGCGGGGGCGGGGCGACGAGACGATCGACCGGGGCCAGCTGACGCTCGAGGTGGGCCCCGCGACCGTGGAGGCGGGCGGGGGCCGTCTGGCGGTCGGGTCCGCCTTCGACGCCCGGCGCCACCGGGAGGCGCTCCGCCTCCGGCCCGACGGGGGGCCGCGGGTGTCGGTCCGGTCGACCGTGGTCCGGAGCACGAACCGCCCCGGGCAGGTCGAAGGCACCTGGCTCCGGCAGCGCGCCCAGGTGCGCCAGCCGCTCGCGGGCGGGGCGTTGACGCCCCGGGTCGAGGTGGAGCGGGAGCGTCGCCGCCAGCGGGCGCTCGGGACGGACAGCCTCACCCGCGAGGCCTTCTCGATCCTGGAGTTCCGTCCCGGGGTGCAGTACGACGGCGGGCCCCTCCAGGCCTCGGGCAGCGTCGAGTACCAGCGGGAGAAGGGCGGGCTGGGGGGGCAGTTCCGAGACGCCTCGCAGGGATGGACCGTCCAATCGGAAGTGGCCTACGACCCGTCCTCGCCGTACCGGGCCTCGGTCCGGGGCGGGTACCGGGTGCGCCGGGTCACCGACCGCTTTCGGGTGGAGCGGGGGCGGGAGGACACCGAGTCGCTCCTCCTGCGGCTCGACGGCCGGGCCCGCCCGTGGAACCGGGCGGTCGAGGTCAAAACGTTCTACGACGCCCTCACGAAGCGGTCACCCGTCCTGCAGGAGACATACCTCCAAACCGGACCGAACCTCGGGCAGTACGTGTGGCGCGACGCCAACGGGGACGGCGTGCAGCAGATCGACGAGTTCGTGCCGGAGACGACCCCGAACGAGGGCGCATACGTCCAGCGGTTCGTGCCGTCCGACTCCCTGGAGTCCGTGATCGACCTGCAGGCCCGGACGCGGCTCTCGCTGCGGCCCGCCCGCCTCTGGGAGAGCCCCGAGGACTGGTGGCGACGCGCCCTCTCGCAGCTGCGAACCCGGACGACGCTGGAGGTCCGAGAGAAGAGCCGGTCGGAAAACGTCGCCCAGATCTACGCCCTCAATCTCCGCCGCTTCCGGCAGCCGGGCACGACCCTCAGCGGCCAGCTGCGGCTCAAGCAGGAAATTGAGCTCTTTCCCGACCGTCGAGCCTACGGGGTGGAGGGGAGCTGGCGACAGCGCCGGCGCCTCACCGACCGGTCCGCCGGCACCCAGACCTCGTTTCGGAACCGGTGGACGACGGAGGTTCGGTGGCGCCCCGCCCGGCAGTGGACCCTCCGCGTCCGGGGCCGCCACGAGATCAACCGGACCCGCAGCGAGGCGTTCGCCGAGTCGCGGAGCTTCGACATCCGAACCGTGCAGGTGCGGCCCAGCGTCTCCGTTCGGCCCGTGCGCACGGCGACCGTTACCCTCGCCGCGGCCTGGGCCCAGAAACGAGACCGGCTCCAGGACCGCCGGGCCCGCGTCCTGAAGATTCCCCTCGAGGTCGAGTGGAACCGGGCCGGTCGGCTGCGCCTCACTGGAACGCTCGAGCTGGCCCAGGTCGACCTCACCGGCCGCGGCGTCGGCATCGCGCAGTACCGGCTCACAGACGGCCGAGGCCCCGGGCGCTCGCTGCTCTGGGGGCTCCAGGGCCGATACGTGCTCACCGACAACCTGGAGGCGACCCTGCGCTACGACGGCCGGGCCCCTGCCAACGCCCCGGTCATCCATACCGTGCGGGCCGAGCTCAGTGCCACCTTCTGATGCGTGCGACAGCTCACGACATCGCCGTGAGCGAACGCGTCCGCACCTCGAAGGGACAGCGCCGTTTCGAAAGCGTGTAACGTTAAGACGTTGAACGTTAAAGGTTTGCGGGGGAAATGGCTCCCGTAGAAAGGCGCTATCCGGCTCCTGTGCGGCGACGCCATTCGGGCGTGGAACCGCCCTTAGCTCACCAGCTCCATGGCCTGCGGGTCCCACTCGTACCGCTGGCCGTTCCGGTAGCTGCGGTTGCAGAGCAGGGCGGGGGCCGCGGCCCGCTGGCCGAAGGTGGCGTCCTCGACGGCCTCCTCCTCGCCCCGCATGGCGGCGAAGAAGTTCATGAAGTGGTCCCGCCGCATGCTGTAGCCGTCCGGCGCTTCGAACGTGCTTTCGCTGCTCATGTCCTCGACGCTCGGGTCCTCCCGCTCCACGGAGTAGGACTTGCGGAACGCCTTCTGGACGGATTTGGAGAAGGTCCGGACGGAGTTGTAGCCGTTCACGAGCTGGTCGACCGAGGGGCGCGACCGGCGAAACTGCGTGAGCCGAACCGAATTGCCTTCGAGCCGGATGGCCCCGTCGCTCCCCACAAAGCGGAGGAACTGGCCGCCCCCGCTGCCGTCCGCGAGGTTGGACTGGAGGGACAGCGTGAAGGGGGGGTGGGCGTCCGTGTCCGGGTACTCGAAGAGAGCGGTCTGAATGTCCGGCACCTCGCGGCCGTCGGTCCAGAAGCGGAGGCCGCCGGTGGAGGAGATCTGGGTCGGGCCCGCCGAGCTGGTGACGTAGTGCGCCATCGTG
The DNA here is from genome assembly GCA_042218975.1 of Salinibacter sp. Classification (GTDB taxonomy): domain Bacteria; phylum Bacteroidota; class Rhodothermia; order Rhodothermales; family Salinibacteraceae; genus Salinibacter. The sequence continues at coordinate 14,748 of JBDGQP010000229.1, read as the reverse complement.
AGCAGATGCACGAAGAGGTCCCCGGCCAGGCCGGTGCCGTAGTCCCAGTAGTTGCGCCAGCGGAAGAACCGCGTGGGGTCGAACTCGTGGTCCGGGGCGTCGCCGAGGAACCGATCCCACGCGATGTCGTCCGGCGACACGTTCGGCGGAATCGAGTACTTCCAGGCCCCGAGGGCCGAGTTTCGGTTGTAGCGGGCCTCAATCATGTTGAGGGTCCCGATGGCGCCCTCCTCAAACAGTTGGCGCACCTTGTCGATCACGATGGAGCTCGCGTACTGACTGCCGACCTGCACCACCCGGCCGGTCTGCTCCTGGGCCTCGACCATCGAGGCCCCTTCCTCGAGGCTGTGGGCCATCGGCTTCTCGCAGTAGACGTCCTTTCCCGCCTCCATCGCGTCGCGGGCGATGGGGGCGTGCCAGTGGTCCGGCGTGCAGATCAGCACGGCGTCGACCTCGGAGCGGGCGAGCACCTCCCGGTAGTCTCGGGTCGTGAAGACGTCGTCGCCGTACACTTCGTTGACGTGGGTGAGGCGCGAGTCGTAGCAGTCCGCGGCGGCGACGAGCTCCGCCCCCGGCAGGCTGTTCGCGGTGTCGGTATCCACGAAGCCGATGATGCCGGTGCCGATGGTCGCGAACTGAATGCGATCGTTCGGGGGCACCGACGCGGGCTCGGCGGCCGGCAGCGAGCCGGCATCGGCCCCGAAGGCCGACGGGGCCAGGCCGGCGGCCGCGGACACGGCGGCGAGGGACTTGAAGAAGTCACGACGGGTGGAGGCCATGGTTGCAGCGGAGTCTGTAGGGGAGAGTGGGAGACGGGCGGCGGCGCGGGGCTACGAGACCGTTTCCCGCGCCGGCTCCTCGAATTCTTCGTACTCGTCGCGGTGAATGTCAATGCCTGCGTGGCGAAGCTTTCCTTCGAGGTCCTCGTACCCGCGGTCCAGGTGGTAGACGCGAAGGACGTGGGTGGTCCCGTCCGCTATCATGCCGGCCATCACAAGCGAGACGCTGGCGCGGAGGTCCGTGCTCATCACCTGCGCCCCCTTGACCGGACCGCCGCCCGTGACGGTGGCGGTGTTGCCCTCGACCGAAATATCGACGCCGAGGCGCTGGAGCTCCGGCACGTGCTTGAAGCGGTCGTCGTAGACGGTGTCGGTCACGGTGGCGGTGCCGTCGGCGAGGGCGAGCAGCACCGTCCACTGCGCCTGCAGGTCGGTGGGGAAGCCCGGGTAGGGGGCCGTCTCGATCGACACGGGGCGGAGGTGCTCGGGGCGGGTCACCGTGACGGTCTCCGGGTCGTACTCCACGTCGACGCCGGTCTCGGCGAAGCGGTCCTTGAAGTCCTGGCCCAGATGCTCGTGGGTGCCCTCCCGGATCTCGACCGGCTGGCCCGGCGCGCCGGCCGTGGCGGCCATGAGCATAAAGGTGCCCAGCTCAATCCGATCGGGGGTGTTGCGGAAGGAAGTGGGCTCGAGCCGATCCACGCCCTGAATCTCGATCGTATCGGTGCCGAGGCCGTCGATCTGCGCCCCCATGTCCCTGAGCGCCTCCCCGAAGGCCACGACGTCCGGCTCCTGGGCGGCGTTCTCGATGCGGGAGCCGCCCCGGGCCCGCACGGCCCCGAGCAGCAGGTTGATCGTCGCGCCCACGCTGGAGGGCTCCAGCCGGAAGGAGCCGCCCTCGAGGCGGCCGCCCGGCGCCGAGGCCAGCACGTAGCCCTCGTCCAGCTCGATCTCGGCCCCGAAGGCCTTCATGCCCTCGATGTGGAGGTCGACCGGCCGGGGGCCCCAGGCGCACCCGCCGGGCAGGGACACCTTCGCCTCGCCGCAGCGGCCCATGAGCGCGCCGAGCATGTAGAACGACGCCCGCATTTTCTTCACGAGCTCGTAGGGAGCCACCGGATGGTTGACGGTGGACGCGTCGAGGGTCAGCGTGTGGGCGTCGGCGTCGAACGTCACGGCCGGGCCCGCCACACGGATGACGTTCGAGAACGTGCGCACGTCCCGAAGGTCCGGTACGTTGGTAACGCGGGAGGTGCCCTCGGCCAGCAGCGTCGCGGCCATCAGGGGAAGGGCCGTGTTCTTCGATCCGCCGACCGTCAGTGGGCCGTCGAGGGGGGCGCCGCCGTGGACGACAAGCTTATCCATGGGGTAGATGGTACAAAGTGAAAAGGAAAGAGACGGGTGGAGTGATCGCCCCGGAGCCCCGCAAGAATCGGTCCTGTAGGCTATGCGTCGTGCCGTCCATTGTTCGTCCGGGAGAAGGTCGGGCACCGGGGGACCGTTCCGGGGTCGGCGCCTTGTTCTGGAGGTCGTTCGGGGCGGGCGGCCACGCGACGCACAGGCGTCCATGAAAAGCGTGTCCCGGGGAATCAGCCGACCAGAATGGACGTACCAACCCCCTTAGCCGTTTTGACGCTCGTCTGCGGACGCTGCCCATGCGTGAAGTCTACCTCGACCACGCCGCTACGACCCCGCTGGCACCGGCGGTGCTGGAGGAGATGCGCCCCTACCTGACGGAGCACTACGGCAATGCCTCCTCGGTGCACCAGATGGGCCGACGGGCCCGGGTGGCGCTCGACGAGGCCCGCACGCAGGTCGCCGATGTGCTCGGGGCCGACCCCAGCGAGATCGTATTCACGAGCGGGGGGACCGAAGCCGACAATTTGGCGCTGAAAGGAGGGCTCACCGCCGCCTCGACCGGGGAGCGGCCCGCCGGTCTCGTGACGTCGGCGACCGAGCACGAAGCCGTGCTCCGGCCTGCCGAGCGGCTCCGAGATGAGGGACACCCGGTGCAGATCCTCTCGCCGGGGGGCGAGGGGGCCGTGACGGCCGAGCAGGTCGAGCAGGCCCTCACCGACCGGACGGCCCTGGTGTCGCTCATGTACGCCAACAACGAGATCGGCGTCCGCACCGACCTTCCGGCCATCGCGGCGGTCTGCCGGGCCCACGACGTCCGGCTCCACACCGACGCCGTCCAGGCACCGGGGCTTCTGCCGCTGGACGTCGATGCGCTCGGTGTAGACCTGCTCTCGCTCTCGGGCCACAAGTTTCACGGGCCGAAGGGCATCGGCGTGCTGTACGTGCGGAACGGGGTGGAGCTCGGCCCGCTGGTGGAAGGCGGCTCGCAGGAGCGAGACCGACGCGGCGGCACCGAGAACGTGCCGGGCGCGGTGGGCCTCGCGGCGGCCCTGGAGCGGGCGGTGGACGGCCGCGAGGAGCGGGCGGCTCGCCTCTCCGCGCTCCAGCGGCGGCTGGTGGACGGCCTCGACGACGCCGTGCCCGGCGACTACGTGCTCAACACGCCGGTCGGCGAGGCGTCGGTCGCCCCGCACGTGGTCAACGTGGCCTTTCCGCCCGCCGACGGCGAGCCCCTAGACGGCGAGATGCTGATTCTCAACCTCGACATGAAGGGGGTGCTCGTCTCGGCGGGCTCGGCCTGCACGAGCGGCGCCCTGGAACCGAGCCACGTCCTGTCGGCCCTCGGCCTCGAGCGGGAGACCGCCTCCGCCGCCGTCCGCTTCTCCCTCGGGGGCGACACGACCGAGGACGACGTGGATTACGCCCTGGACACCCTCCACGAGACGCTCGGTCGCATGCGGGGGTAGGCCGCTCCTCTGCCTGTCCCGACCCCGCCGCGCCTCGATCCTGTCTGCGTATTCCTCCTGTAGTCATGAATAGTCATGAATGACTGGGGTCATGAATGATATCCTGCTGGTCTTCGCCAAGGTCCCTCGTCCCGGGGAGGTCAAGACGCGACTGACCCCGTTCCTGACGCCGCGGGAGGCGGCGCGGCTCTACGACGCGTTCCTCCACGACGCCCTCGCCCTCTACGCCCGTCTGGAGGCCGACGTTCAGCTGCACCTGGCCCCGCCGCTCCCGACGGACGGGCTCGGCGACGTCCCCGACCGGGTTTCCGTCCACGAACAGCGTGGGGCGGGGCTCGGCCCTCGAATGACCCACGCCTTCGAGGCGGCGTTCCGGGCCGGGGGCGACCGGGTCGCCGTTGTCGGGACCGACCACCCAACCCTCCCGCTTTCACACCTGCGGCGGGGCTTCGAGGCCCTGAATGCGGAGCGCTCCGTGTGCCTCGGGCCCAGCGCGGACGGCGGGTTCTACCTCCTGGGGATGAGCACCTTCATCCCCGCGCTCTTCGAGGGAATGACCTACAGCCACGCTCAGGTGTTCGACGACACGCTCCGGCGGGCCCAGGATGCCGACGCCGAGACCACCGTGCTCCCGCGCTGGTACGACGTCGACACGCCGGAGGCCCTTCGCCGCCTGCTGGAGGACCTGGAGGATCCAGCCGTCGAGGCTCCGTCCACGCGGGCTGTCGTGGCGAACCTCGACCTGCGGACCCGCCGGTAGCCCGCACCGGCCGAAAGCGATCCTACCGCTGCGCGGTTCGTCTGACCCGTTCGTACAGCCTTCGTTCACCGACGCCCTCCATGTCCAATGTCGCCTTCCGACTCGTCGCCCGACGCCTCCGACGGCGGGGTCATGGAGGCCGAGCTGAGCGATCTCAAAACGCTCGAGCAGTTCATTCTGGAGCAGCAAGACCGGTTTCCGCACTCCACCGGGGCGTTCTCGCGGTTGCTCCGTGACATTGGCCTCGCGGCCAAGATCGTCAATCGCGACATGCGCAAGGCCGGGCTCGCCGACATCTCTGGCTCCACCGGTGAGACCAACGTCCAGGGCGAGACGCAGAAGAAAATGGACGCGCTCGCCCACCGCGAATTTGTGCTGGCCCTGCGCCGCGGCGGAGAGTGCTGCCTCATCGGATCCGAGGAGCACGCGGAGGCCATCCCGCTCAGCCCCCGGTCCGAGCACGACGGCACGTACATCGTTCTCCTCGACCCGCTGGATGGGTCCTCAAACATCGACGTGAGCGTGTCGGTCGGGACCATTTTCAGCGTCTACCGCCTGCCCGACGAGTACAAGGACCGTTCGGAGCCGCCCCTCGAGGCGGCCCTCCAGCCCGGGACCGAGCAGGTCGCGGCCGGCTACGTCGTCTACGGATCCTCGACGAAGCTGGTCTACACGACGGGCGACGGCGTCAACGGGTTTACGCTGGACCCCTCGATCGACGAGTTCCTGCTCTCGCACCCCAACATCCGGACGCCGGAGACCGGCCGCGTCTTTTCCATCAACAGCGGCTACTACCACTCCTTCGAGGCGGGGCTGCGCCGGTATCTGGACTGGTTGCAACAGCCGGAGGGGGACGCGGCCCGCCCGGCAAAGACGCGCTACATCGGATCGTTCGTTTCGGACTTCCACCGCAACCTCATCAAGGGCGGCATCTACATGTACCCCGCGACCCGGAGCAGCCCGGAGGGCAAGCTGCGCCTCATGTACGAGGCCAACCCGATGGCCTTCATCGTGGAGCAGGCCGGCGGGCGGGCCAGCGATGGCACCCAGCGGATCTTGGGAAAACGGCCCGAAACGCTCCACCAGCGCACCCCGCTCTTCATCGGCAGTCCGGAGATGGTGACCCGGGCCGAGTCGTTTCTGGCGGGCGAGGCCGAGGAGGGAGAGAACCGGTAGGGCCTACGAGTGCCGCCCGGTCCGGTCGGGGCCGGACGTCCGCTCCCGGGGGCGTCGGCGGCGGGTCAGGGCGTCGGGACCCAGACGGTGGTGCCCACGACCCCGCCGAAGTAGAGGAGGGCGATCAGGGCGGTGCCGAAGACGATCGCGGCGGCGGGGGGGTCCCAGTGCGTGTCGCCGTGGGCGTAGAAGACGCGCTGGAAGGCCTCCCCGAAGAGCGCACAGATGACCCCGAAGACCGAGCCTGCGAGGAGGGCCGTTACGTCGGATGCCCCGGTGAGGAGGGCCGTCTGCACGCCGTCCCCGGAGGCCGCCACGGCGAGGGCAATCGTGCTGGCGGGCAGGGTGATGTGGTGGGTGACGGGAAAGTTCTGGACGCCCAGGTTCAGGAAGAGAAGAGAGGCGGCGCTGATGCCGAACGCGAGGAAGGGGCTTCCGGTCTCGATCGCGGCGTAGGCGCCCAGAAACCCGACGGTCAGCCCGAGGAAGCCGACGTTCGTCCATTTGTACTGGTGCGGCAGCCAGGGCTCGACGGCGAAGCGGTCCGTTGCGGGCTTGAAGTGGTCGGGCACGGTCCCGGCGTCGGACGAGCGCGTGTCGCCCCGCTCGAACGGGGTTACGTCGAAGACGCCGGTGCCCTGCACCTGTCCGATGAGGCTGTATCCGAGAACGAGGCGGTGGAACAGCGCCGAGAGCCCCACGCCCATCGCGATCGGGTCCCACGGAAGCCCGAACCCGGCGGAGACCTGGCGGATGACGGCCCCGAGGACGCCGAAGAGGCCGCCCACCACGAGCACGTCGACCTTCGGCCCGAGGGCGTAGGTAATGTTTTTGGCCTCGTGGAAGTCGAAGCCGGAGTCCATGTAGCCCTGCTTGGCGGCGTAGGCGGCCGCGGCGGCGCCCCCGGCGAACGACACGTGCGGCCCGAAGAAGGCCCCGAAGGCGAGCGAGCCGGTGACCCCCTCCAGGCCCCCGGCTTCCCCGGCGATCACCATGATGCCCGTGAAGACGAAGGCGGGGAGCGCTCCGATGGCGGCCCCGAAGGCACCGCCCGCGAAGGCGGCGATGAGCAGGTAGAGCCAGTTGACGTCGAGGAGGGCGTCCATGGGATGGGCGTGTCTGACAGGAAGGGAGGAGGGCGCTGGCCCGGCGGACCCGCGCAGGGACTACACGGACGCCGGCGTGAGTCGGTAGCGGTCCGCCAGCTCGCGGAACGCCTCGACCTGCTGGGCCTGCCACTCCTCGCCGTGCCCGCGCTCGTCGGCCATCAGTTCGGCCACGGTCGGGGCCACGTCGATCGCGGCCTGGGCGTCGAGCAGCAGCGACCGGGTGCGGCGGGACAGGACGTCCTCCACGGTGCGGGCCATCTCGTGGCGGGCCGCCCACACCACCTGCACCGCCCGGAGCGGCAGCCGCTCGTCGAGGGGCTCGGCGAGGGCCGGGCGTTCGCGGATGAGCTGCTGCAGTTTTGGGGCGTCGGACCCGTACTGCGCGTACGGGCCGAACTTTTCGGGGTGCTCGTGCCAGCCGTGGATCGAGAGCTGCTCGGTCACGGAGGGCGCCTCGTCGAGGCCGGCGAGCGTGGCGGCCTGGTCGATGGTGTCCTCCGCCATCTGTCGGTAGGTGGTCCACTTGCCGCCCGAGATGGTGACGAGGCCGGTCTTCGAGATGTGAAGGACGTGCTCGCGGGAGATGTCGGAGGTGTCGCCCGACGAGGAGACAGTGGGGTCGGTGACCAGGGGCCGGATGCCCGAAAAGACAGAGAGGACGTCGTCGGGCGTCGGGTCCTTCTCGAGGTACCGCCCCGCGTGCTCCAGGAGGAAGTCGATCTCTTCCGGCATCGGCTCGGGCTCGAGCGCCGGGCCCTCGACCTCCTCGTCGGTCGTCCCGACCACCACCCGGTCGTTCCAGGGGATGGCAAAGAGGACGCGGCCGTCGTCGGTCTCCGGGATCATGATGGCCGAGTCGCCGGGCAGGAACGACCGGTCCAGCACGAGGTGGGTCCCCTGCGAGGGGCGTAGCGTCTCCTCGGCCTCCGGATCGTCCATCTTCCGGATCGAGTCGGTGAAAATTCCGGTGGCGTTGATGACGGCCCGGGCGTCGATCGAGTAGGTGGTGCCCGTCTCCTGGCACTCGGCGCGAACGCCGGTGACGACCCCGTGGTCGCCCTTCTTCAGGTCGGTGACCTTCATGTAGTTGAGGGCGGTGCCGCCCTGGTCCACGACGGTCTGGGCCATGTTCACCGCCAGACGCGCGTCGTCGAACTGGCCGTCGTAGTAGATGACCCCGCCGCGCAGCCCCTCGGCCTCGATGGTGGGAAGGTGCTCCCGGGTCTCGTCCCGGCTGAGATGCTTCGACCGGCCGAAGCCCTGCCGGCCCGCCAGCATGTCGTAGACCTTCATGCCGATGCCGTAGTAGGGGCCCTCCCACCAGTCGTAGTTCGGGACCACGAAGGAGAGGTCGTGCACGAGGTGGGGGGCGTTTTTCTTCAGCAGGCCTCGCTCCTTGAGGGCCTCGAGGACGAGGGACACGTTGCCCTGCTGTAGGTAGCGCACCCCGCCGTGCACGAGCTTCGTCGATCGGCTGGAGGTGGCCTTGGCGAAGTCGTGCATTTCGAGGAGAAGGGTGTCGTGGCCCCGGGCGGCGGCCTCAATGCCGCAGCCGAGGCCCGTGGCCCCGCCCCCAATGATCACGAGGTCCCAGGGGGCGTCGTGGGCGTCGAGGGTGCTGATGGCGTCGTCGCGTTGCATACGAAAAGAGGGAGGTGGTGCGTCAAAACACGAACATCGGGTCGGGGGGCGGCGGGCGCTACGCGGCGACGCTCTCTTCCGTCTCGGCCTCCGACTCGACCCAGCCCTTCGAGCGTTCGAGGGCCCGCTTCCACTGGGTCCGCTTGCGCCGGACCTCGGAGGGGGCCATCTGCGGCTCGAACCGGGCGTCCACGCGCCACTGCTTCGAAATGGACTCGATGCTGTCGAAGTACCCCACGGCCAGGCCGGCGAGGTAGGCGGCCCCGAGGGCGGTGGTCTCGGAGAGCTGCGGGCGGACGACCGGGACCCCCAGCAGGTCGGCCTGCATCTGCATCAGCAGGTCGTTCTGGGTGGCGCCGCCGTCGGCGCGGAGCTCCTTCAGCTCGATGCCGGAGTCGGCCTCCTGGGCGCGGATGACGTCCACGGACTGGAGGGCGATGCTCTCGAGGGCCGCACGGGCGATGTGCGCCTCGCTGGTGCCGCGCGTGATGCCGACGATCGTGCCGCGGGCGTACTGGTCCCAGTGCGGGGCCCCGAGGCCCACGAACGCGGGGACGAAGTACACCCCGTCGGTCCGGTCGACCTTGCTCGCCAGGTACTCCACGTCCTCCGAGGAGCGGAGCATGCGGAGGCCGTCGCGGAGCCACTGCACGACGGCCCCGGCCACGAAGATGCTGCCCTCGAGGGCGTACTGGGTGGGCTCGTCGCCGAGCTTCCAGGCGACGGTCGTAAGGAGGTCGTTCTCCGACGTAACGGGGGTGTCCCCCGTGTTCATCAGCATGAAGGCCCCGGTCCCGTAGGTGTTTTTGCCCATGCCGGGCTCGGTGCAGACCTGGCCGAAGAGGGCGCTCTGCTGGTCGCCCGCGATGCCGGCGATGGGCACCGGCGTGCCGAACATGTCGCCGGCCGTTTCGGCGTAGACCTCGCTGGAGGGGCGGACCTCCGGCAGCATCGAGCGGGGCACGTCGAGGATCTCCAGGAGCTCGTCGTCCCACTGCTCCTCGCGGATGTTGTACATCAGCGTGCGGGCGGCATTGGAGACGTCGGTGACGTGGTGCGTGCCGCCCGTCAGCTTCCAGACCAGCCAGGAGTCGACCGTGCCGAACGCGAGCTCGCCCCGCTCGGCGCGCTCGCGGGCCCCGTCGACGTGCTCGAGGATCCACCGCACCTTCGTGCCCGAGAAGTAGGAGTCGAGCACCAGGCCCGTCTTTTCCTGGAACAGATCGACCAGGCCCCGCTCCTTGAGGGTGTCGCAGTACTCGGCGGTCCGCCGGTCCTGCCACACAATGGCGTTGTGGATGGGCTGCCCCGTCTCGCGGTCCCACACGATGGTGGTCTCCCGCTGGTTGGTGATGCCGATTGCGGCCAGCGTGTCGGACTGCACGCCGACCTTGCTGAGCGCCTCGGTGGCCACCCCGGCCTGCGTCGACCAAATCTCCTGCGGGTCGTGCTCCACCCAGCCCGGGTTCGGGTAGAACTGCTGAAACTCATTCTGGGCGATCGTCTCGACCTGGCCCTTCTGATTGAAGACGATCGCGCGGGAACTGGTCGTGCCCTGATCGAGGGAGAGAATGTATTCCATGGGACCGGAGTGTAGAGCCTGAAAATGTCGAAAGCGCTTCTACGCGGTGCGGCGCGTGCGTCGGCGGCGCAGCCACAAGGTATTTGAGGGACGGCCTGAGATCAATTCGAATGTATTCCGGGTACGGGAGGCGTAAACCTACCGATACGTGACTACACTCGCGAAGTCGGTGTCTTGTTTGCGACTGCACCCGGTCCCCACCTGTTGGGGAACATGATGTGCGCACCTTCTCATGGATTGGTAACGACCATAGCGCGGCTTTTTGGGAGGGGGTCGTCGGTGAAGCCATTTACAAAAAATCAGCGTGGGCGTCCTCAAACCTGGGGCACCCGCTCCGGCCGGTCTCGTCCTACGGCGTTGCGAAACTGGCGGCGGAGAAGTACCTCGCGTACTATGAGGAGGAGCACGGGATCGACACGGTGTCCCTGCGGTACGCCAACGTGTACGGCCCGCGACAAAATCCCCACGGAGAGGCGGGGGTCGTGGCCATCTTCGCGAAGGCCATGCTGGACGGGACCCAGCCGGTGATCTACGGCGACGGGGAGCAGACCCGCGACTACGTGTACGTCGGCGACGTGGTGCGGGCCAACCTCGCGGCGCTTGCGTACGACGGAACGGGCGTCTTCAACGTGGGCACAGGCCGGGAGACGAGCGTCAATACGCTCTTTCGCGAGCTGCGGGACGCGACGGGGGCCGAGGTGGACGAGCACCACGGCCCGGCCAAGCTCGGAGAGCAGCAGCGCAGCGTGCTGGGGCACGGCCAGACGACGGAGACGCTCGGGTGGGCCCCGCAGGTCGACCTGGAAGAGGGCCTGGCACGAACGGCGAACTGGTTTGAGAAGCGATCGGCCGACGGTCGAGACCCATAGAAGTGCCCCGGATGCTGCCGGCGCCTCGATCTGCGCAGGGGGCACGAAGCGCCTCCTACGAATCCACACCAGGATCATGACACAACCAACGCCTTCGGGCCAGGGCGATCGGCTTCCCCAGGCCGAGTCCCTGGTCACGCTCGAGCAGTTCATCATCAATCAGCAGCAGAAGGTGCCCCACTCGACGGGGCGCTTCTCGCGGCTCCTCCGCGACATCAGCGTGGCGGCCAAGATTATCTCCCGCAACATCCGTCGGGCGGGCATCCTGGACGTGCTCGGCGATACCGGTGTGGTCAACGTCCAGGACGAGGAGCAGAAGAAACTCGATCAGATCGCCCACCAGGAGTTTGTGAAGGCCCTTCGCCGAGGGGGGGAGTGTTGCCTGATCGGCTCCGAGGAGCAGGCCGAGACCATCCCCATCAACCCGAATCGTGACTCCCGGGAGCGCTACGCGGTGTACTTCGACCCCCTCGATGGGTCCTCGAATACGGACGTCAACGTGTCGGTGGGCACCATCTTCAGCATCTACATGCTGCCGGAGGACTGGTCCCCGGACGACCTGCTTGAGGTGTCCCTCCAGCCCGGCGCCGAGCAGGTGGCGGCCGGGTACGTGGCCTACGGCTCCTCCACCATGCTCGTGTACACCACCGGCAGCGGCGTGAACGGCTTCACGCTGGACCCCTCGATTGGCGAGTTCCTGCTCTCGCACCCCGACCTCCAGATCCCGGACACGGCCACCATCTACTCGGTGAACGAGGCCGACGTGGACGACTTCGCCCCGGAGGTGCAGGACTTCCTGCGGTGGCTGAAGCGCGAGGCCCCGGACGACGGCGGGCGGATCCGGGCCCGCTACATCGGCTCCTTCGTTTCGGACTTCCACCGCAACCTTCTGAGCGGGGGGCTGTACCTGTATCCGGCTACCGCCGACTACCCGGACGGCAAGCTTCGGCTCATGTACGAGGCGAACCCGATGGCCTTCCTCGTGGAGGAGGCGGGCGGCCGCGCCTCCGACGGCCGGCGCCGCGTCCTGGACCTCGAGCCGACCTCCCTGCACCGGCGGACCCCGCTCTTTATCGGAAGCGCGCCGGCGGTAAACGCCGCCGAACGATTCCTGCGCGGCGAGCAGACCCTGAAGGACTGAACGAACACGGGGGGTCTCCGTAGACGCCCGTCCCGTCGACGCTACACCCCGAACGTCCCACGTCCCTGCCCCCGATGCTCGACGATGCGGGCCCGACGGCCCTCGCCCCCCCGGCGTGTCCGGTCGAAGAGATGCACCGCCCGGCGTCGCCGGAGCGGTCCTTCGAAGGCTGGACCCCGGAGGTCTTCGCTCTGCTCGACCGGCTCCGCGCCGAGCCGCACATCGACCAGTACAAGCAGGAGAAGCCCGGGGTCACGACCCACCTGAAGGACCCGTTTCGCCGCTACCGCGACGACCTGGTGGTGAACTGGGTGCTGCCGAACCGGCTGGACTTCGAGACGGAACGATACGTCTTCAGCCGTCTGCTGAAGAACGATTTTGGGGCCGGGGGCTGCCACGACAACCTCTGGATGTCGTTCTACCGGCCGGAGACACGCCGGCTCGAGGACGTGCAGATCACACACCGCGTCTCGCCGGACGGCTTTGCCGTGGGCCTGTACGTGGGGGCCTACGCCACGGACCTACTGCGACAGGCGAAAGACCGAATTCAGTCGGCCCCAGCGACCTACCTTGACCGGGTGAATCCCTTGCTCGAGCAGGACGACTGGCGTTTCCATACCCACAGCGGGTCCGGTGACGACAAGCGGACACCTGTGTACACCGACCCCCTCGACGCGGTCCCGGACGCGGTGGAGGCGGCGGACGGCATCCATGTGCGCCATTACATCGACCGGGACGAAACCCTTGCGCTCGGGCCGGAGCTGGTAGACCGGGCGCTGGACCTCGTCTTCGACGTCTGGCCGATCTACCGGTTCTACCTCGCCGAGGACCGCGGATAAGGTCGTTCTCGCCTCCTCTCCTTCCTGTTGCCCCCCGCCCATGTCGACGCTCCTCGAGACCGAAACCGACGGCGCCGTCCGCACCCTGCGGCTGAATCGACCCGACAAACGGAACGCCCTCAACGGCGCGCTCGTCACGGTGCTCAAAGAGGCCCTCGACGCCCTCGAGGCGGACGATGAGATCCGGGTGGCGATCCTCAGCGGGACGGGGAGTGCCTTCTCGGCGGGGGCGGACCTCGCCTCCCTGCGGGCCCTGCAGGACGCCTCCCCCCGCGAGAATGAGCGGGACTCCCGGCACCTCGCCGACCTCTTCCGACAGATCTACCAGCATCCGCTGCCGATCATCGCCCAGGTTCATGGCCCGGCCGTCGGGGGCGGGGCGGGGCTCGCGGCCGTTTGTGACTTTTCGCTCGTGGCCGAAGAGGCGAAGATCGGCTTCAGCGAGGTGCGCATCGGGTTTGTCCCCGCCATCGTGATGGTGTTCGTGCGGCGGAAGCTCGGGGAGACGGCCGCCCGTGACCTGTTGCTGCGGGGCCGCCTGGTGGACGGGACGGAGGCGGCCACCCTCGGCCTCGTGACGCGGGCCGTGCCCGCCGACCACCTCGCGGACGAGGCGCAGGCCCTGGCCCACGAACTCGCGACGACCACGAGCGGCACGGCCGTCGCCCTCACCAAGCGCATGCTGGCCCAGGTGCCGGGCATGGGGCTGGAGGAGGCGCTCGACCACGCCGTTCAGATGAACGCGTTCGCCCGGAGCACCGAGGACTGCCAGGCCGGTATCGAGGCGTTCCTAAACGACGACAATCCGCCGTGGGCCGCCTCCTAACCACTTGATGTGCCCCCTGTTGGGAACAGATCCCCCGGCTTGGACCGACGAGATCCGACCGTGTGGAGACGTTTCGAATATACAATCTTTATGCGAATCGCTACCATCTTCCGTCCGTAGTCGGTACATTAGAAAAGTCACGGGCCGCTTTTCCGATTCCGCTACCAACAGCAGACCGACCATCATGGGCAAGAACGTTGCAGAGAAACTAATTGACAGCCACCTCGTCGACGGCACGATGGAGGTGGGGGAGGAGATTGAGCTTGAGATGGACCAGACCCTCACCCAGGATGCCACCGGCACAATGGTGATGCTCGAGTTTGAGGCAATGGGGATCCCCCGCGTCCAGACCGAGCTCTCCGCCCAGTACGTGGACCACAACCTCATTCAGTCCGACTTCAAGAACCCGGACGACCACCTCTTCCTGCGCAGCGCCTGCAAGAAGTACGGCGCGTGGTACAGCCGTCCGGGCAACGGCGTGAGCCACCCGGTGCACCAGGAGCGCTTCGGCGAGCCGGGCAAGACGCTCATCGGGTCGGACAGCCATTCGCCCGCCGCGGGGGCGATCGGCATGCTCGCCATCGGGGCCGGCGGCCTCGACGTCGCCATGGCGATGGCCGGCAAGCCCTACACGATCAACATGCCGGAGGTCTGGGGCGTGAAGCTGACCGGCGAGTTGCCGGACTGGGTCAGCGCCAAGGACGTCATCCTCACGATGCTCGAGCGCCACGACGTGGACGGAGGCGTCGGCCAGATTATCGAGTACTACGGGCCGGGCCTCGACAACCTCAGTTGCATGGACCGCCACGTCATCGCCAACATGGGCACGGAGCTGGGGGCCACCAGCACGGTCTTTCCGTCCGACGAGGAGGTGCGTCGTTTTCTCGAGCGACAGGGCCGCGAGGAGGCCTACCGCGAGCTCACGGCCGATGAGGACGCCACCTACGACGAGCACGAGGAGATCAACCTCTCGACCCTGGAGCCGAAGATTGCCAAGCCCAGCAGTCCGGGCAACGTCGTTCCGGTGCGCGAGGTCGAGGGGCAGGAGATTTACCAGTCGTACGTCGGGTCCTCGGCCAACCCCGGCTTCCGCGACTTCGCCAGCGCCGCCGAAATCGTCGACGGCCACCAGGTCCACGACCGCGTGTCGTTCGACGTCAATCCGACCTCGCGGCAGATCCTGGAGAACCTGATGAACACG
>JBDGQP010000228.1:2287-23171 GCA_042218975.1 Salinibacter sp. | reverse complement strand
CGTCGACATCGACGACAAGCACTTCGAGGTCGTGATCCGGCAGATGATGAAGCGCGTCAACATCACCTCGCCGGGGGACACGAACTTCCTCGAGGAGGACGTGATCGACCGCCAGAAGATGGCCGAGGCCAACGACGAGCTCTACGACAAGTTCGTCGTCACCGACCCGAGCGACGCGGACGTCAAGATCGGCGAGATCATCAGCCGGCGGCGTCTCCGGGAGCTCAACTCCGACCTCAAGCGCGAGGACAAGGACGAGATTCAGGTCCGGGAGGCGCGCCCCGCGGTCGGCGAGCCGGTGCTCCTCGGCATCACGAAGGCCTCACTCGCGACCGACTCCTTCATTTCGGCGGCCTCGTTCCAGGAGACCACCAAGGTCCTGACCAACGCAGCGATCGAGGCGAAGACCGACCCGCTCGACGGGCTCAAGGAGAACGTCGTCGTGGGCCACTCCATTCCGGCGGGCACCGGCCAGAAGGAGTACCGCGACCTCGTGGTCGGCTCGAAGTCCGAGCTCGAGGAGCTGCAGGCCGCAATTGGGGGCGACGGCGAGGCCCCTTCGGGCGACGGCGCGGCCGGCGACGGCGCCCCGAGCGAGGAAGAGGTCGAGCAGATCGAGGCCTCCGAGTCCGACGGCTAGATCGAGCCTCTACAACTGGGAACCCGAGCCCCGTCTCCCCTCCGGAGGCGGGGCTTTCGTGGTGTACGGCGGCGGACGCCGGGCCTTCCGGACTGCGCTCGGATCCGGACCCGACGTGGTCGTCCTCCGGTGGTCCTGTGGGCTCGGAGATGAGCGACGCGATGATCGAAGCGTTCTTCTCTGATCCTCGCCCCCACGCAGCGTCGGTCCTCGATTCGCCCTTCCCGCCCCCCTCATCATGTGTCCCTCAACGGCCGACGGCCTCCTCCTGCTCGCCTCGATTCTTGGACTCAGGGGCCTGGTGGCGGGCGGGGAGGTCCTCCACCGGTGGGGCGTCTCGCCGGCCTGGACGCGGCGGCTCGTCCACGTCGGAGTGTGCCTGACAGTGGCGGCGACCCCACTGCTGTTTTCAGGGCCCGGCCCGGTGTACCTCCTGGCGGGTGTCTTCGTCGTCCTGAACGGGACGGCCTACGCCCTGGACTCGTGGCCCAGCCTCCACGCGGCCCGGCCGACGAGCTGGGGAACCGTCGCCCTGCCCCTGGCCGTCCTGCCGGCCGTCGCGGCCACCTGGAGCGTATCCCCAGACCGCGTCGTGGCCGTCCAGGCCGCCTTCCTTGTGCTCGGCGTCGCGGATCCGGTGGCGTCATGGGTCGGGAACGAGTTCGGGGGCCGTTGGCTCACGGCCACCGCCACCGTTCGGGGCACCGTCGCGTTTGGGGGCGCGGCCGGACTCGTGGTTGCCCTTGTCCTCGTCGCGGTTGGGGAGCCGCCCGCCGCCGCGCTCTTTGTCGCCGGCATCACGGGGGGGGTAGCCGCCGTCGTGGAGGCGCTCAGCCGCTGGGGCTGGGACAATCTCTTTGTCGTCCTCGGGGTGCTGGGTGTACTGGTGCCGCTGCGGGCCGGGACCGTCTCGCCGCTCGACCTGGGCGGAGCCCTCGCAGCCGGGATAGGATTCTGGGGGCTCACGTACCGGGCGGGGGTCCTGGATGGCCCCGGGGCCGCTGGGGGCGGGCTCCTGGCCGCGTCCCTCGTGGGGGTTGGCGGCGTCGGCTGGGTGGGACCCGCGCTCGCCTTCTTCGTCCCGTCCGCCGCGCTCTCGCGCCTCCCGTCTCCGTCCGGCGCCACGGCCGACCCCTCGCGCCGTACGCTGCGCCAGGTGCTGGCCAACGGGGCAGTCGCCTGGGGATGTTTGCTTGCGGCGGCTTTGCTGCCCCCGGGGGCCCTGGCGGAACGGGCCGCGTGCTACGCCGGGTTCGGTGGGGCCCTGGCCGCCGCCGCGGCCGACACGTGGGCGACGGAGATCGGGATCCGGTACGCCGGCCGGCCCTACTCGCTCCGGCACCTCGGCCGGGTCGCCCGGGGCACCTCCGGGGCCGTCACGTTTGGAGGGACCGTGGCCGCGCTCGGGGGGGCCGCCACCGTGGCGGCGGGGGCCGGGGCGACCATCCCGCCCGCGTTCGGGGCCCCGTCCTCCGTGTGGGCGATCGGGGGGGCGGGCCTCGCAGGGATGGGCCTCGACAGCCTCGCCGGCGCAACGATACAGGCGCGGTACCGGGCGGCGGGTCGCGGGGAGCCCCCCGAGTATCCCTCGACTCCCGGAGAGCGCCCTGTGCAGGGCTGGGCCGCGGTCGACAACGATGCGGTCAACCTTCTCGGCACGCTCGGTGGCGCCGCGGTGTCGGCGTGTTTCTGGGCGCTCTGACCGGATTGACGAGCCTGAGACGCAGAGGGCAGGGGGGCGGTTACAAGATCCGCGTCGTTCGTGGTTGTATGCCGTGGTCCTCTCTCTTTACTTTGGGCAAATGACGTCCCGCTGCTCGCGATTCCACCGAAATGACCTGTGTCCATGGCCTGGTATAAGAAGCTGCACTGGCAGATCATCCTCGGGTTGGTGCTGGGGCTCGCGTACGGCGTGATCGCCGCCGCGGCTGGCTGGGGCTCGTTCACGAGCGACTGGATCGCCCCGTTTGGCACCATTTTCCTGAATCTGCTGAAGCTGATTGCGGTCCCCCTCATCCTAGCGTCGCTGGTGGTAGGGGTCGCGTCGCTCCGGGACCTTGAGAAACTCTCCCGGATCGGGGGAAAGACCCTCGGCCTCTATTTGCTCACGACGACCATCGCACTCCTCATCGGGCTCACCCTCGTCAACACCCTGCAGCCCGGCAACACCGTCTCCGCCGAGACCCAGGCTCGGCTCGAAAAGACCTACCAGGACGAGGTCAAGATGAGTCGGAAAATGGCCTCGGATGCCCGCAACCGGGGACCGCTCCAGCCACTGGTCGACCTGGTGCCGACCAACTTCTTCAGCTCGGCGTCGGACAACGGAAATATGCTCCAGGTCGTCTTCGTCGCAATCTTTGTCGGGATCGGGCTCCTTCTGATCCCTAAGGAGGACGCGGAGCCGCTCTTATCTGTCTTCCGGAGCCTCAACGAGCTGGTCATCCGGCTCATTGACCTGATCATGTATACGGCACCCATCGGAGTCTTCGGCCTCCTCGCGGACGCCATTACCTCGATCGCTACCGGCGGTGGGGGGAGCATCGTGAGCCTGCTGGGGGCCCTGGGGTACTACTGCCTGACCGTGGTGCTCGGGCTCGCGATCATGGTGTTCGTGGTCTATCCCATCTTCATGAGGCTATTTACGTCCATCTCGGTGGGCGATTACTTTCGGGCCATTGCCCCGGCGCAGCTCGTGGCCTTTTCCACCTCCTCGAGTGGTGGGACGCTGCCGGTGACCATGGAGGTGTCGCAGAAAAACCTCGGGGTCTCCGAGGAGGTGTCCTCCTTCGTGCTGCCGCTGGGCGCCACCATCAACATGGACGGAACCGCGCTCTACCAGTCCGTGGCGGCGGTGTTCATCGCCCAGGTGCTCGGGATTGGCCTCGCGCTGACGCAGCAACTGAACATCATTCTGCTCGCCGTTCTGGCCTCGGTTGGGGCGGCGGCCGTGCCGAGTGCCGGGACCGTGATGCTCGTCGTGATCCTGGAGTCGATTGGGGTCCCGAGCGCGGGGATCGCCCTGATCTGGGCCGCCGACCGGCCGCTCGACATGCTCCGGACGACCAACAACGTGACGGGCGACACGATGGTGGCCTCCGTCATCGCCGAGTCGGAGGGCCAGCTCCGCTTCCCGACCGATGGGGTGCAACTTGAAACGGCGGACGTGCAGGGGGCGGCGCGGGAGGAACCCGCGTAGGGCAAAGGGGGGCCGAAACGATTCCGTCACGTCCGGAGAAAAGAACTGCTCCCGGGAAATGTGGGGGAACGGAGGCGTTCAGGACGCACTGTTCTCTCGAAGCGCCCTTACTTCCCCGATGTCCCCGATCGACCCTGCCCGGATCCAGACCCTGAACGAGGCGTCCCGACGAGCGGAGGGCGACTACATCCTCTACTGGATGGAGCAGTCCCGACGGGCCGACGACAACCCCGCCCTGGAGCACGCGATCGCCCGCGCCAACGACGCGGCGGCCCCGGTGCTCGTCGTCTACGGACTGACGGCCGACGTCCCCTCGGTCAATCGGCGGCACCTCACCTTCATGCTGGAGGGCCTCCGCGAGACGAAGGCGGCCCTCGCGGATCGGGGCATCCGCCTGGTGGTGCAGCCGGGTCCCCCCGACGACGTGGCGTTGTCGTGGGCCGAGGAGGCCATCGAAGTGGTCACCGACCGCGGATACCTGCGCCACCAGACGCGCTGGCGCCGACGGGTGGCGAAAGCGGCCTCCTGTCGCGTCACCCAGGTCGAAGGGGACGTCGTCGTCCCGGTCGAGACCGCCAGCGACAAGGCCGAGTACGCCGCCCGCACCCTTCGCCCGAAGATCCACGAGCACCTCGACCGGTTTCTCACGCGCCCGGACCGCGTCGCCCTCGACCGTCCATCGCTTGGGATGGACGGGCCGACGGGTGTGTCGCTGGACGACATTCAGGGCCTGACCGACCGGCTCGACGTGGACGACGGCGTGCCGCCGGTCTCCTCGCTCTACCGCGGCGGCGCCTCCGAGGCGCGGGCAGTGTTGGAGGGGTTCCGCTCGGCGCACCTCGAGGGCTACGACGACAACCGGAATCAGGTGCAGTCCCAGGCCGTCTCCCACATGAGCAAATACCTCCACTTCGGGCAAATCTCGCCGGTCGCACTGGCCCTCCACATTCAAGACACCCCGGCCCCGGACGACGACGTCGACGCCTACCTCGAAGAACTCGTCGTCCGCCGCGAACTGGCCGTGAACCACGTCCACTTTCGGCCGGACACGTACGACCGCTACGAGTGCCTGCCGGATTGGGCCCGGGACACCCTCGACCAACACGCCGACGACGAGCGCCAACATACCTACTCGGAGGCGGACCTCGTGCAGGGCCAGACCCACGATCCCTACTGGAACGCGGCCATGAAGGAAATGCGGGCGACCGGGTACATGCACAACTACATGCGCATGTACTGGGGAAAGAAAATTCTGGAATGGTCGCCGGACCCGCACACGGCCTTTGAGCGGACCCTTCGCCTCAACAATCGATACTTCTTGGACGGCCGAGATCCGAACTCCTTTGCAAACGTGGCCTGGATCTTTGGGCTGCACGATCGGGGCTGGAAGGAGCGCCCCGTCTATGGAAAGGTCCGCTACATGAGTCGCGGGGGCCTCGAGCGCAAGGCCGACCCGGAGGCCTACATCGAAAAAGTCGACCGACAGGCGACGCAGGCCTGACCGGGACGCCCTTCCTGTGCCTGGCCGACGTGCGTCCCACCGACGTCCCCGACCTAACTCCCCCAAGCTTCTCCTCTCTGCGCCGATGACGCGTTCACAGAAAGAACAATTCTTCCGGGTTTCCCTGTGGACGTCCGGCGCCCTCTACGCGTGGGGCCTGACCATGCTCTGGATGGCGCCGGTTTGGGGGTTGACGGGATGGACCTTCTACGCGATCGGGGTGGTCCCGTCGGCGCTGGCCGTCATGTTGATGTCCACGGCGCTCGGCCTCTACATTGACCTGCGGGGCGAGTGAGCCGCCCTCCAGGGAACGGAAAGGCCCCCGATGTGGATAGGGCCCCGATGAGGTGCCGTGCCCGCGACCCGGCTGCCCCCGCGGAGGCCTCCGCCGCTACGCCGACGCCCCCTCGGCAGCCCCCAGTTCGATCCACGCCGGATTTAGGCCCCCGATGATCGATCCGTAGATCAGGTGGAGCAGCAACGTCGCGCCGATGTATTTGATCGGGGACCCCAGGTAGAGCGGAGCACTCGGGGAAAGGGTGTGCCCTGCCCCCCCGAAGCCGAACACGCCCCACCCGATGAGGGGGGAGTAGACCAGCATCATGAACAGCCAGAGCACAGTGGCCAGCGTGAGCCCGGCCCGGACGTCGGTATCGGCCCCATAGAGGGCGATCAGGACCATCGACCAGGTGGCCCCGTAGCCGAAGTGCACGAGCAATGGAAGGGGGCCCACCCTCAGCCCGAGCTGTTCGAGAAAGGCGGCGGAGGGGGGAAGGTTAAACGGCGCGATGCCGGTCCCGTGAATGCCGAGCATCATGAGCGCGAACATGACGAGGCTCCCGAGCGCGCCGATGACGGCGGCCTTGAACCATTTCATGACTCAAAGCGGGGTCGGTTGAAATAAAGCGGAAACGAGGGATGGGGCCCTTCGATGTATCGGCGCCGGTAGCGTTACAGGACACCTGCGAGTGCGACGGCGCCTCCGTCCCCGGACCCGGCGGAGCCGCGCAAAACCAAGCGAGCGCTGGGAGGTTGACGTCACGAGTCGTCCTCGAATTCCCCGTCCGATCATGCCGGATCTCTTCGACGAGCAGGCCGACCGCCACCGAGACGAGCAAGCCCCCCTCGCCGACCGGATGCGTCCTCGGACCCTAGAGGAGTTTGTCGGGCAGGAACACTTCGTGGGGGAGGGGAAGCTCCTGCGGCGGGCCATCGAGGCGGACCGGGTGACCTCGGTCCTGTTCTATGGCCCGCCGGGTACGGGCAAAACTACGCTCGCGGAGATTATCGCGAACACGACCGAGGCCCACTTCACCTCACTGAACGCGGTGCTCTCCGGCGTCGCCGATCTCCGGGAGGCGGTGCAGATGGCCAAAAACCGCCTCAAGCACCACCAGACTCGGACCATTCTCTTCGTCGACGAGGTCCATCGCTTCAACACCGCCCAGCAGGACGCCCTGCTGCCGCACGTCGAGGACGGCACGGTCACCCTCGTTGGCGCCACGACGGAGAATCCCTACTTCGAGGTCAACGACGCCCTCGTGAGCCGGTCCCGCGTCTTCGAACTGGAGCCGCTGGGCGCGGAGGACCTGCGACGGGTGGCGGCGATGGCCCTGACCGACCCCGACCGCGGCTACGGAGCCCGCGACGTGCAGGTCACCGAGGAGGCGCTCGACCACATCATCGACACCGCCAACGGGGACGCCCGTTCGGTCCTCAATGCCCTGGAGCTGGCCGTCGAGACCACCGAGCCGGACGTGGACGGCACCGTCCAGATCGATCTTGCCGTCGCGGAAGATTCGATCCAGCAGCGGGCCGTGCTCTACGACAAGGAGGGGGACGCCCACTTCGACACGATCAGTGCCTTCATCAAGAGCCTTCGGGGCTCCGATCCCGACGCCGCCCTTTACTGGCTGGCGCGCATGCTGTACGCCGGCGAGGAGCCGCGCTTCATTCTGCGCCGCCTGCTCATCTTTGCCGCCGAGGACGTGGGACTGGCCGACCCGCGGGCCCTCCAGGTGGCCCAGAGCGCAGCGGCCGCCTTCGACTACGTCGGGATGCCGGAGGGGCAGTTCCTGATCGCCGAGTGCTGCCTCTACCTCGCCACGGCGCCGAAAAGCAACACCACCTTCTCGTACTTCGACGCCCTCGACCACGTCCGCGAGGAGCAGACGGAGAACATCCCCGACCACCTCAAGGACGCAAACCGCGATAAGGACGCCCTCGGCCATGGAGAGGGGTACAAGTACCCGCACGCCTACCGCGAGCACTACACCCCGCAACAGTACCTTCCGAACGAGATGCAGGGCACCTACTTCTACGCCCCCACCGACCAGGGGTACGAATCGGAGGTAGCGCGGCGTCTGACCGACTGGCGGGAGCGCGACTTCGACGAGAATGTCGTGAAGCGGGCCCAAAAATACGCCGAGTCGGACCTGGAAGGCGACGGGAAGAGGGAGCCGCGTCCCTGGAAGAACGAATGAAGACGTACTGCGGGGGCGAGGCCGGAGTTGAAATGCTGCCCTTCTCCGGCTATTTCATACTGATGTTTTTAGCTCCCCCACCTTCCCGAACGCCGAAGCCTCGTCCCACGATGCCCGGGAGAAAGGAGGCACCCGGCCGCAGCGCCTTCGGGTTCGGCGGAGATGGGGAAGTCGGGTGTCATCGTCCACCAACGTCCCCGCCCCTCATGCGACGTCGCTTCGAGCGGTCTCTCGGCTTCTCCGTGCTCACGTCCACCTCGGCCGCCGCCGCGTCAATGGAGATTTGTCTGACGCCCGTCCCTTTCACGTCGTCGCCTCGTGGGTAGCCGCGCGCCCCGACCCCGCGTCACAACGCGGTTCCCCTCCTCATGAACCATCCGTGAGGTCTGCCTCTCGTCTGTTTGGGGCCGCGCCGGGCCCAGTGCTACCCTGGGCCTGCGCACTGGGCGTGCCCCGACGGCACGCCCGGGTCGACGCTCCGCTGGAGACGGTTTCGAGCAGGAGAGTGCCCCTCCCGCGTCAGACGGCCGCCGCGAAAATACTTCTTTCGGGGGAGGCACGGGAATTTGCCGGAGGGCGTGCGGCCCCGTGAGCGGTCCTCCTGCGTGCGGGGCATCCCGCCGGGACAGGCCCGCGCGCCCGGTACCGACGATCGGAGTAGGGCCTGCGCGCACCGAGCAGTCTAGACGAGACCGTGCCGCCCGGCCGCCCGGGTGGTCCGCCCGTACTCCCAAACCGACCGTTCACACATTATGAGTCCACCGACCTCCTGGGCCGAGGGCGAGCTATCGGCCCTCGACGCCCGGCTCGAGTCGGCCTCTCCCAGCGCTCGACTTAGCTGGGTGTTCGGGGCGTTCGACGCGCCCCGGGTCGTAATGGGGACGGGGTTCGGCGCCTCCGGCGTGGTGCTGATGCACTATCTGGAAGACGTCCAGCCCGACGCCACGGTTTTCTACCTCGACACCGACGTTCTTTTTCCGGAAACGTATAATCTGCGGGACCGACTGGCGGCTCGATTCGACCTCGAGGTCGTTCGAGTACAGTCCGACCTGACCCTGGATGAGCAAGCGGACCGGCACGGGCACCAACTGTGGAACGACGACCCCGACCGTTGCTGTTTTCTCCGCAAGGTGAAGCCCCTTCGGGACTACCTGGCGGACAAATCGGTGTGGCTCACGGCCATCCGGCGGGACCAGTCGCCCACCCGGGCCGAGGCTGGCGTCGTTGAGTGGAGCGGCGCAAACGAGGTCGTGAAGGTCAATCCGCTGGTCGACTGGACCGAAGACGAAGTATGGGCCCACGTCGAGCGGCACGACCTGCCATACAATCCGCTCCACGACGACGGCTACCCGAGCATCGGGTGCATGCCCTGCACCGAGCGCGTCGGGGGCGATACCGACGACCCGCGGGCCGGACGATGGTCCAACTCCCAGAAGCGGGAGTGCGGCCTTCACCTGGAGTCCGCACCGGCCGATTAGCCTGCGCGGCATCGTGCCTGTGTCCGATGGGGAGGAGAGCCCGATCCCTGGCCGGGGGGGGGCCGCGGGGCATCCACCGGGGCGAGCGAAACCCGTCCCGTCACATGGACTGACCAAATGTTTGACCTTTATGGAACTGGATCTTCCTGTCCTGAGCGACGACGAGGCGACCGAGCCCGAGGCCATCCGCGACGCCACGGTGCTGTTTGCGGGGGACTCGGGGGACGGCATGCAGCTGACGGGGGCGCAGTTCACCCGCGCCACGGCCCACGCCCGCAACGACCTGGCGACCCTCCCCGACTACCCGGCCGAGATCCGGGCCCCTGCGGGCACCACCTTCGGCGTGAGCGCGTTTCAGATCCAGTTCGGGGCCGGCGAGGTGCGCACCCCCGGCGAGCAGATCGACATGCTGGTGGCCATGAACCCCGCCGCGCTCAAGGTGCACGGCGACCGCGTGGCGGAGGGCGGAACGATTCTCGTCAACGAGAACGCCTTCACCGAGCGAAACTTCGAGCGGGCGGGCTACGACGCCAACCCGTTGGAGGACGGTCGCCTCGACCCGTATCAGGTCATTCCGGTTGAGTTGACCCGAATCACCCGGTCCGCACTGGAGGACGCTCCGCTCAAGACGGACCAGAAGGACCGGTCGAAGAACATGTTCGCCCTCGGGCTGGCGGCCTGGCTCTACTCTCGTCCCCTCGCCCCGGCGATCCGCTGGATCCGCAAGAAGTTCGAGGACCAGCCCGACATTTTGGAGGCCAACCTCCACGTCCTCCGCAAGGGCTACCACTTCGGCGAGACGACGGATCTCTTTGCCACCCGGTACGAGGTGCGGGAGGCCGACCTGCCGCCGGGTACCTACCGGACAATTACCGGAGCGGAGGCCCTGTCCATGGGCCTCGTGGCGGCGGGGCAGAAGAGCGGGCGCGACGTCTACTACTCGTCGTACCCGATCACGCCGGCCTCCGACATCCTTCATGAAATGAGCGACTACAAGGAGCACGGGGTGCGCACCGTGCAGGCCGAGGACGAGATCGCGGCGGTAACCTCCGCGCTCGGGGCCTCCTACGGCGGGCACATCGGCGTCACCGCCACGAGCGGGCCGGGCCTGGCCCTCAAGACCGAGGCCATCGGCCTCGCGGTGATGACCGAGCTCCCGCTGGTCGTGATCGACATGCAGCGGGGCGGGCCGTCCACCGGCCTCCCCACGAAGCCGGAGCAGAGCGATCTCCTGCAGGCCCTGTACGGGCGCAACGGGGACGCCCCCGCGGCGGTCCTGGCGCCCCACAGCCCGTCCGACTGCTTCGCGGTCGCCTTCGAGGCGTGTCGGCTGGCGATGACGTACATGACGCCGGTCTTCGTGCTGGCCGACGGCTACCTGGGGCAGGGCGCCGAGCCCTGGCGCGTGCCCGACCCGGCCGACCTCCCGGTTATCGACGTCGAGTTCGCGGCCGAGACCAACGGCGTCGACGGCCGGGGGCGCGACACATTCCACCCCTACGTGCGCGACGAGGAGACGCTGGCCCGCGGGTGGGCGCCCCCCGGCACGCCGAACCTGGAGCACCAGATCGGCGGGCTGGAGAAGGAGGCCGAGACGGGACACGTGAGCTACGACCCCGATAACCACCAGAAGATGACGGAACTCCGGGCGGCAAAAATCGCGCGGATTGCGCAGGACCTCCCGCCGACGGACGTGAACGGCCCCGAGCGCGGGGAGGTGCTCGTCGTGGGCTGGGGCTCTACGAAGGGCGCCATCGACACCGCGGTCGGGCGCCTGCAGGCCGAGGGCGCGGCCGTGAGCAGCGTCCACCTCCGGCACCTCCACCCGCTGCCGTCCGACCTCGACGCCCTCGTCGAGAACTTTGACCGGGTGCTCGTCCCCGAACTCAACAACGGCCAGCTCGTGCGTGTCCTGCGGGACCGGTACGCCCGGCCGTTCGACGGCCTGAGCAAGGTGCAGGGGCAGCCCTTCCAGGCCCGGGAGATCGAGGCGCGGGTGCAGACGCTGCTCGACGCGTAGGCCGACCCTTCCCAGCACAGTCTGACGCATGACCTACATCGTCACCGAGCCCTGTGTCAACTGCAAGTATACCGACTGCGTAGAGGTCTGCCCGGTGGACTGCTTCTATGAGGGCCCCAACTTTCTGGCCATCCACCCCGACGAGTGCATCGATTGCAATGCCTGCGTGCCGACCTGCCCGGTCGAGGCCATCTACGCCGACGACCAGGTGCCGGAGGAGTACGAGCACTACTTCCAGTGGAATGACTACCTTTCCCGGCAGTGGAAGGAAATGGGCTACAACATCACCGAGAAGAAGGACCCCCCGGAGAACGCGGAGGAGTGGGAAGACAAAGAGAAGTCCGAGCAGGACATCTTGACCTGGGACGTCTGAGGTTTCTGGACACCTTCCACGCGACTACATCTTGTTCACGCACCACACGCCCTTATGAGCGACGACATCCCCGAGGGGACCCGCAAGCCGGACCTGCCGTCCCGTTTCGACGAGGAAAAAAGCGGCGACGCCTCCGAGGAGGCCGGCACCCGCAAACCCGATCTGCCGCCCGGTCTCGCCGAGGAGGACGGATCGGGGACGGATGCGACCACCGCGGTCGGATCCGGCGACGACGGGGACGGCCCCACCCTTCCGCCCGGGATGGGCGGCGACGGCGCCACGGCCGAGGACCCGTCCCTGACCCGAAAAGACTTTCAGACCGACCAGGAGGTGCGCTGGTGTCCGGGCTGCGGCGACTACGTGGTCCTCGCGCAGGTCCAGCGCCTCCTCCCCGAACTGGACGTGGACAAGGAGAACATCGTGTTTGTGAGCGGCATCGGCTGCGCCGGCCGCTTCCCCTACTACATGAACACCTACGGCGTCCACTCCATCCACGGCCGGGCCCCGGCCTTCGCGACGGGCCTCAAGACGGCCCGCCCGGAACTGGACGTGTGGATCGTGACGGGGGATGGGGATGCCCTCTCCATCGGCGGGAACCACTTCGTCCACGTGCTGCGTCGGAATCTGGACACGCAGATCCTGCTCTTCAACAACGAGATCTACGGCCTCACGAAGGGCCAGTACAGCCCGACCTCCGAGCAGGGGACCGTTACGAAAAGCACGCCGCAGGGCTCCGTGGACCGCCCGGTGAACCCCGTGGGCCTCGCCCTCGGGGCCGACGCAAGCTTCGTGGCACGGACCATGGACCAGGAGCCGACCCACCTTACCGAGATGATGCGGGCCGCCCACGGCCACGACGGCACCGCCTTCGTCGAGATCTACCAGAACTGTCACGTCTTCAACGACGGGGCCTTCGCTGAATTCACCGACAAGGACACCCGGCCGCTCCGGACCCTGACCCTCGAAGACGGCGAACCCCTCGTCTTCGACCAGGGCCGGAAGGGCCTCCGCATCGATCCGGTCAGCCTATCCCCCGAGGTAATTGCGCTGGAGGACGGCGCCTACGGGATCGGGGACTGTCACGTACACGACCCCGGAAACCCGCAGCTGGCGCGTATTCTGGGGGAGCTGTTCTGGGACCCCGACCTGCCGCGCCCGTTCGGCGTGATCTACCAGGAGGACCGGCCCACCTACGAGGCGCAGGTGCAGTCGCAGATCGACGAGGCAAAGGCGGGCGACGCCGCCGACCTCGGCGACCTGCTGCGGGGCCCCGACACCTGGACGGTCGAGGGCTAATCGACGGCGCTTCTCCACCGGACGCCGGGTCCGGGTTCTCCCCTGCACGCGCCCTCCCTCGCCGCCAATCGTGCCCATGAGGCCTACGTCGCTGGGAGGATTGCGGGTCGTGGCGTTCGTGGGCCGTCGGGCAGGTCCCACCGCGGACCAGATCGCGGCGCACGGCGGCCGGCCCCTCGTCGCCCCGGGCCGGGAGAGCGGCCCCGAGGCCCGGCAGCCGCTCATGAACGGCATTCGGGCCCTGATCGGGAAGGAGGCGCCGGCGGCCGTCTTCGTCGGCCCCGCTCCGGTCGACCGCATGCAGACGGCGGCGGCCCGCCGCGGGTGGGTCCGCTCCCTCCGCCGCGCGCTTCAGGACGCCGTGGTGGCGGCGCAGGATGCCTCCACGGCGGCGGCCCTTCGCGGGCACGACCTCCCGGTGCACTACGTTCCCGACGAGCCAACGCTCCCCGCCCTCATCGACGGGGTGGCCGAACGGGTCGCCCCGTCGGATCGCGCTCCCTAGTCGCTCTCGATCGAAACACACCGACGAGAATGCCGCTCCGGACCCCGGCCCCCAGGCCGGTCGGAGCGGCGGGCCCTTTTCCGCATCGCGTTTTCCATCCATCAACGTTTGTGATCCCCATGAGCAGCTACGCACACCCGGACGTCCTGGTCTCGACCGACTGGGCGGCCGATCATTACGACGACACCGACTCCCTTCGCTTCGTCGAGGTTGACGTTGACACCTCGGCCTACCAGGACGGCCACATTCCCGGCGCCGTCGGGTGGAACTGGCAAACGCAGCTGGCCGACACCCAGACGCGCGACCTGGCGTCGAAGGCGGACTTTCAGGACCTGCTTCGGGCGTCCGGCATCGACGACGATACCACCATCATCCTCTACGGCGACAACGACAACTGGTTTGCCACCTGGGCCTTCTGGCAACTGCGGTACTACGGCCACGACGACGTCAAAATCCTGAATGGAGGCCGCAAGAAGTGGCTGGCCGAGGATCGGCCCCTGTCGACCGACGAGCCGGACTACCCCCGCGGCAACTGGACGGCCCAGGCGCCCGACAACTCCATCCGCGCCTTCTCCGGGTACGTGCAGGAGGCCCTCGACCGTGACGACGTCGAGCTGGTGGACGTCCGGTCGCCGGAGGAGTTTAGCGGCGAGAAGCTCGGGCCCGAAGGCCTGAACGAAGGCGCCCAGCGCGGCGGCCATATCCCCGGGGCCCACAACATCAGCTGGAGCGAGGCGGTCAACGAGGACGGCACCTTCAAGACCACCGACGAGCTGACGGACATCTACGAGGAACGGGGCATCACGCCCGACAAGGAAACGATCGCGTACTGCCGCATCGGCGAGCGGTCCAGTCACAGCTGGTTCGTGCTTTCGCAGCTCCTCGGTCACCCCAACGTCCGCAACTACGACGGATCGTGGACCGAGTGGGGCAACCTCGTGGGCGTTCCCATCGAGACGGGCGAGGACCCGAATGCGTAGCCGCACCGGCGTGGACGCCCGACCGCTTAACCGCCCCGGGGGACGCTCCTCCGGGGCGGTTTTTGTGGTGGGGCCCTGTGGGGCGAGGCCGTGCGCGGCCCCGGTCGACGTGCGCCGGGGAGGCGATGGCCCGCCTCCATCCCCAGCGCGCGTGCCGGATGGGTCGACAGGCGCGCAGCGGTCTCCTGGGACTGCGGCCCCGGCTTGAGGATTCGAGATCCGAGCCGTACCCTTGCTGTGCATCGCGTTGGCCCGAGAATCAATCGGTGTACCTCGCCCCATGGACCGTTGGCTTCGCATCGCCCGCTGGATCGACCGCTGCAGCGAGCGGCTCGGCCGGGGCCTCTACTGGCTAACGCTCGGGATGGTGATGATCGGAGCGTTCAACGCCATCGCCCGATACCTCGACCGCTACACGGGGCTGGGGCTCAGCTCCAACATGTGGATTGAGCTCCAGTGGTACCTGTTTAGCCTGATGTTTTTGCTCGGGGCCGCCTACACGCTGAAGTACGACGACCATGTCCGGGTCGACGTCCTCTACAGCCAGCTCTCGCGGCGGGGACAGGCCTGGATCAACGTGGGCGGCACCGTGCTCTTCCTGCTGCCCTTCTGCGCGGTTATTTTGTGGATGTCAATCCCCTTCGTCGTGAACTCCTGGGCCACCCTGGAGGGGTCGCCGGACCCGGGCGGCCTGCCTCGGTACCCGATCAAGACGGTCATCCCCCTGGCCCTCGTCCTGGTCATGGTTCAGGGGATTTCCGTGCTCATCCGCGAGACGGCGGTGCTTCTGGGCGCCGACCTAGAGGAGTTCTACAAGAAAGACGCCTGGCCCCGGATTGGATAGGTCCACCGGTGGGCTCTACACAGCGTTCCTCGAACAAGGTGCGAAGGTGACGTTGAGATGAGTGTCGAGATTCTCGCTCCGCTCATGTTCGCCGGGGCCCTGCTGTTGATCTTCACCGGGTACCCGGTCGCCTTTGCGCTCGGGGGCACGGCCCTGATCTTTGCGGGCGTTGGGGTCGAGGTCGGCATGTTGAGCTGGTCGCTGCTCCAGGCCCTGCCGTCCCGCATCTTCGGCATCATGTCGAACTTCATCCTCCTGGCGGTGCCCTTCTTCATCTTCATGGGCACCATGCTCGAAAAGTCGCGGCTGGCCGAAGACCTGCTGACCACCATCGGCCAGCTCTTTGGCGCGGTGCGGGGCGGGCTGGCCATCGCGGTCGTCTTCGTCGGGGCCCTGCTCGCGGCCGCCACCGGCGTCGTGGGGGCCTCCGTGGTGGCCATGGGGCTCATCTCGATGCCGGTGATGCTCAAGTACGGCTACTCCGGGGAGCTCTCGTCGGGGGTCATCACGGCCTCCGGGACCCTCGGGCAAATCATTCCCCCGAGCATCGTCCTTATTGTGCTGGCCGATCAACTCGGCATCAGCGTGGGCGATCTCTTCGTCGGCGCGCTCGTGCCGGGCGTCGCCCTGGCCTGCCTCTACGCCCTGTACGCCGCCGGGGTGGCCCTCGTCTGGCCCGCCAGCGCGCCGGCCCTGCCCGAAGAGGCCCGCGACATCGCCCCGACCCGTTTGCTCCGGCGCGTGCTACTGGTCATGCTCCCCCCGCTCGTTCTGATCGTGCTGGTGCTCGGCAGCATCTTCCAGGGCATCGCCACGCCGACCGAGGCCGGGGCGCTCGGGGCGGTGGGCGCCATCCTGCTTGCCGCCGCGAACGGGCGCCTCTCCCTCGAGGCCCTGCGCGAGACGATGGACGAGACGATGCGCCTCACCTCCATGGTGATGTTTCTACTGGTGGGGTCGACGGCCTTCTCGCTCGTCTTTCGGGGGCTCGGGGGGGACTTCTGGATCGAAGATCTGCTCACCAACCTGCCAGGGGGCGTCGTCGGCTTTCTGATCGTAGCGAACCTCTCGATCTTCCTGCTGGGCTTCTTCATCGACTTCTTCGAGATCGCGTTCATCATCATCCCGCTGCTGAAGGCCCCGGCCGCCGAGCTCCTTCCGCCGGAGTTCGGGGGCACGGCCAGTGCGGCCCTGGTCTGGTTCGGGGTCATGGTGGGCATGAACCTGCAGACCTCCTTCCTGACCCCCCCCTTCGGCTTCGCGCTCTTCTACCTGCGGGGGGTGGCGCCCGACGAGGTGGACACGACTCAGATCTACCGGGGAGCCGTGCCCTTCATCGCCATCCAGGTTGTGGGCCTCATCCTCATGATGCTCTATCCGGAGATGGTGACCTGGGCCCTGTAGCGGCGCAGGGTGGAGGCTCGCCGGATCAGGTGCGGGTGAGGAGGTGCCACAGCAGTCGAAGGGGCACCTCGTACTCGAGGATGAGGACCGTCGTCACGACGCCGAGAAGGACGAGGGGACTCGGAAGGGTCAGCACGGCGATCCACGGGCGCTCGACCCCACTCACGGCCCAGAAGTCGCGGAGGACGCGGACACTCACGGCGGTCGTCGTCGCCAGTCCGCCGACGAACAGGCCGAGCCCGAGGAGGCCGGGGGCCACCGGCGGGTCCGTGGCCGCCACGAGCGCGACCATCATCCCCGGGACGGCGGGCCAGCAGGGCCAGGTCACGAGCATAACGCCCTGCGCCGCCGTGAACCGCCCCTCCAGCCGTCCCACCCCTACCAGCAGCAGGCCCCACCCGAGCAGGAGCGCCGCCGAGCCGCCTCCGAACACGATCCCCGCCGTGGCCGGTTGGGTGAGGGCCGCCGCGAGGGGGGACCGGAGGGCCCGCGGAAGCGCCTCCACGAACAATCCGGTGGCCGCCCGGTCGGCGGCGAGGCGGGCGGCCAACGCCCCGATGATGCCCACGGCGGCCCCGACGGCGCCGAGAAGCAGAAGGTTCTCGACGCGGCCGACCTCGCGCCCCTTCCGGACGGCGTCGCGGTAAAAGCCGTGCGCGGCGAAATATCGACTGAGCGTTTCGCGGACGAACGCGTTGTTGGCGTAGAGGCCGCCCAGCAAGCCCAGGATGCCCCAGCCGAGCAGAAGAGGGACGAGGGGGGTGCGGCTGGGAGCCGTTCCGTCGGGGAAGGCAAAAACGCGCTGGGTCCCTCGGTAAAATCCCTCGAGGACGTGGGCGGCGGGGCGGGCGGTGCCGTCGGAGGCCCGAAGGCCGTAGCGGCGGGTGGGCAGGGTGGGACGGGCCCGATCTCGCCAGCGGTACACGAATACCGGAGTGGAAGAGGAGGCGCGCCCGACGACGTCGCCAAGGGCTGTCTCGAGGTAGCGGGCCTGCCGCTCGGGAGAGTGCGGCACGCGGAGACCGGTGTCGGCGCCGGGGCGCACCCAGGTGCCCAGCGCGCCGAACCCTACAGCCGCGTCGGCGCCCCGCCACTGGGCCCGGCGGGCGACCGGATCCGGATGGGCCCGCGTGTTGAGGAGCACTCGGTCGACCGCGGCGCCGCACCGGTCGGCCGACGCCGTGAACGGCGTCACGTAGTAGGTCGACGGCGACGAGGACCAGTTCTGGATTTTCCGCGTCCACGCCCGCAACGGGGCACAGGCGGCCGGGACGCTCGTGTTGGCCCCCCGTGCCAGGCCGATGGCCCGGATTGACGGGTGCTGCCCGGCCAGGCGCCGGAGCCGCTGCAGGGTGGGACGCGCTGCCTCGAGGGAGTCGCGCAGGGCCGGGGCCGGGACGTAGGCGACCGGGAGGTCGACGAAGAGGGCCAGGCCGAGGGTGTCGGCCCGGCCGAAGACCGTGTCCGCGGGGAGCGGCCCCACGAGGCGCACGGCGGTCACTCCGGTGGCGGCGATGCGACGGAGCTGCCGCAGGGCGGGTCCCTGCGCACGGGAGGGATGCCAGACGACCCCCTGAATTGTGCTGTCGGCCGGGGAGAGAAGCGGACGGCCCGCCGCCGAGGTCGTGTGGGCCGGGCCGCCGCCGGAAAAGGGCAGAACCACCGCCAGCGCGACGACGGCGAACGCGAGGCGGGTCGATTGGCGAGTCATCGGCGGATGGGCGGACCGGTGTGTACGAAGAAGCAGGTGCGCACGAGACAGGGGGCGTCTATTGACGATGCAATGGGGGCGATCCGTCCGCCGGAGTACTCGGGCCGCCCCTCGCTCCGCTCCACGGGCGCGTGCCAGCCCCCGTGTCGGCCCCCGTCGGGGGCGTCGTCCCCGGCGCCGGGGATAACCGTTTGTGCTTCCCCTACTCACACATCTTGGTATCGCCGTGCAGCGATTCGCCGTTCTCAGCGCCTCTGATTCTCGGTCTTGGCCGCCTGGTTCCCGCGACCGCCGAGGCCCCAAACGAGCGTCAAGGTCGGTCCTCGGCTGAAAATCCCGGTCGGTGACTTCGCCGATGACCCCCTCTACATTGGCGTGGACGCTCGAATCACCACGGCCGCGCTTCCGGTGGGGACCAACGCGTCCTTCGGAGGACAAACCTCCGGCGGATCGACGAGCAACACCGATGGGCAGACGGGCGACGCGCGCGTCTTACGTGGTCGTCTCGTCCTTGGGCGGCACAAGGTGGGCGATCGTGGCGCCCCATCCGCTGGCGTCGGTCGCCTTGTTGTAACGGGCCACGTGCGGGTGGTTCTCCAGAATCTGGCGGACCTGGCGGCGCAGGGTGCCGGTGCCCTTGCCGTGAACGATGCGCACCTGCAGGATCTCCCGGGTCCGGCACGCCCGCAGGTACTCCGGCACGAGGTCGCCTACGTCGGCCGGGTCGAAGACGTGGAGGTCAAGCTCGCCGTCGATGGGATATTCACGCATGGGCGGGGGGACGGATGGGTCGAGAGAATCCAGGGCCGGACCGGGCGAATCGTGAAAATCTTCGGAGCAACGACGTCTTTTCGGGCCAGCAAAGGGAAACCACCATCGTGGCACGTAACCATCGTTCGATAGATTCGTGGGCGTAGCTTGGAATGAACGTCTATCTCCGACGTGCCACGTCGGCCCGCACGATTTTACTCGCGCCTTTTGCAAGTCAGCGATGATTCGACACTCGCTTCTGCCGGCTCTCCTCGTACTCATAACAGGCGCGCTTTTCGTAGGGGGCTGCGATTCCTCGGGGCAGCAGACCGGCCCGGTGGAGGGCACGCTTACGCTCCGCCTCACCGGCGCCTCGGCGAGCCTCGACAGCGCGGTGGTCACCGTCGACCGCGCGACCCTCATGGGCAGGACCGACGACGGGGAAGACGTCGCTGTTCCCCTGAGTGAAGAGCCGCGAACGCTCGACCTGCTCCGGCTCCAGGATGGGGCCATGGCGATCCTTGCCGATCGCGTCGGGGTGGTCGAGGGGACGTACACGGAGCTTCGGCTCACGATCGGCGGAACCAACTACGTAGTGGTGGACGGGGAAAAAGTCCCCCTGAGCCTCCCGAGCGACACGCAGCCCCGGCCCCGGGTCGTCCTGCCGGAGCTGAGCATCGAGACCGATGAGGACCGGCTCGACCTTACCCTCGACTTTGACGTCGAGGACTCGGTCCGGCAGCCTGCGTCCGGCGAGTACCAGTTGGACCCGGCCGTTCGTCTCGAGGCGCTCTCCGTGAATGGTCGCTCCGTGCCGACCGTCTCCGTGAAGGGGCGTGTCACGAGCGTCGACGCGGACTCGGGCCGCGTGGCGGTCGACAATCTGCCCTTCTCCACGACGGACAGGACGGTCTTCGACGGGGCGGGGGGGGGCGCTTCCCTCGCCGGGCTCTCTGAGGGGCAGGCCCTCGAGGTGGAGGCGACGATCCTGGAGGGCGGGCGTCTTCGGGCCCGGGAGATCGAGGGGACCGAGGGCGCCACCCGCTCGATTACCGCCTTCGTCGAGTCGAAGCAGGACGGGCGCTTCCAGATCCTCGGGGTGCCCGTTCGGGTTTCGAGCAACACGGCGTTCGACGTCGGGGGCCTCGGGGACCTCAGCGTGGGGGATCGCGTGGAGGTCGAGTACGAATTTGTGAACGGCACCCGCACGGCGCTCGCTGTGGAGACGGAATTTCTCTAGTCGGAGTCCGGCAGGCGCCGACACGGAAGCCTCCCGCTCCCGCGCAGGGCATGCGCACTGGAACCGGGTTCAGTGTACGGTCGAGGGGCACTCGCAGCCCATCACTCTGGGCCGCGTGCCGCGAATCGCGGCGGGGGTGCCCAACCGCGGTGTGGAGAAAGGCGACCGACGTCGCCTCGAACCGGCAAGAACACGACGGGCGAAATTGAACCGCTTCCCGGGACGTGGGCAGGGGGGACGAGTGTCTCGGTCTCGCTGCGGGGCGGGCCGGGGCTGTGGACCGGGTCGTTGGGGGTTGAGATGGGGCATCGGAAGAGTTGGTGTCCGTGCTCGTCAGTGCCTTACTTGGGGGCTGGATTTTCTGGCCAAAAAGCGACGCCGACCTCATGACCGACGAGCCAGCGACTGTCCTTGCCGAGGCCCCCGCCGGATCTGGGCCGGGGCAGAACTGCGGTCCCTCGCG
>JBDGQP010000228.1:0-2277 GCA_042218975.1 Salinibacter sp. | reverse complement strand
TCGTGCTTCTCGGTGGGATCCTTCTCGTCCCCCAGGTGCGGGCCCAAGATGAGGGCCTGAAGGTGCCCGCCCGCATCCTGACCGGGCTCGACTTCTCGGTCACGGTCGCGGACTCGGTCGTCGCGGCGGCCGACTCGCCCGCCGTCCGCATCAACGGCACCACCCATCCCCTCACCTACGACGCCGACCAGGGGCAGTGGCGGGCCGAGGGCCTAACTGTCGCCGAAAGCGGCACCGTAAACTTCGAGGTTGTGGCGGACGGAACGGTGCTCCGGTCGGCCAGCACCTGGGCGTTGCCCGGATGGTTCTCGATCCTCCCGCCGCTCATCGCGATCGTGCTGGCGTTCTGGCTCCGGGAGGTGGTCAGTGCCCTGTTCATCGGCATCGCGACCGGCGGCCTGATCGCCGGCCAGCTCAACATCATCGACGCCTTTCTCATCCCCGCGATCGGGACCGCGGACTTCGCCCTAATCCTCCTCGTCTACCTGTGGGCCCTGGGCGGGCTGATTGGCCTCTGGACCCGCACCGGCGGGGCGCTCCAGTTTGCCCGGTGGGCCGGCGAACGGATGGTGCGCGGGCCGAAGACGGCCAAGCTGTTTGCCTGGATCATGGGGCTGGTCTTTCACCAGGGCGGGACCATCTCCACAGTGCTGACCGGCGCTACGGCCCGCCCCATCGGCGACCAGCACGACATCGCGCACGAGGAGCTGTCCTACGTCGTCGACTCGACGGCCTCGCCCGCCGCCACCCTCATTCCGTTCAACGTGTGGCCCATCTACGTGGGCGGGCTGGTGGCCGGCACGATCCCGCTCTTCGAGACGGCCCAGGACGGCATCCAATTCTTCTTCTCCGCGCTCCCGTTCAACTTCTACGCGATCTTCGCGGTGATCCTGACGCTCCTCTTCGCGTGGGAGGTGCTGCCCTTCGTTCCGGGGCGTCAGATGCGGGAGGCCATCGACCGGGCCCGGTCCACCGGCAAGCTCGATCGGGACGGCGCGACGCCGCTGACGTCCCGTGAGCTGACGGAGATGGACGTGCCGGAGGATTACGCGCCTGGACTGGTCGACTTTCTGGTGCCCATCGGGACCCTGCTGGGCGTGGCCATCCTGCCGTACCTCTACACCTACTTCTACCTCGGGTGGACCGGCGTGAACAACGACCCGCTCCTCCTGATTGCCGAGGCCTTCGTTCTGGCGGTGCTCGTCGGGATGGCCGTCGCGCTGGTGAAGGGCATGAACTTCACGACGATCATGGACGGGTTTATCGACGGGTGCAAGGGCGTTACCATCGGGGCCATCATCCTCGCGCTCGCCGTGAGCCTCGAGCAGGTTACCACCGCCGTGGGCACCGCGGAGTACGTCGTGGCCACGGTCGGGGACGTCATCGCCCCGACGGTGCTGCCGGGCCTCCTGGTGGTGCTGTGTCTGATTATTGCCTTCTCGACGGGCACGTCCTGGGGCACCTACGCCGTCGTCTTTCCGGTGGCGATGCCCCTGGCGTGGAGCGTCTCGCAGGACCCCTTCTTCATTACCCTGTGCTTCGGAGCCGTGATCGGAGGGGCGGTGTTCGGGGACCAGTGCTCCCCGATCTCCGACACGACGGTCCTCTCCTCGCTGGCCACAGGATCGGACCTTATGGACCACGTCTACACCCAGCTCCCACTCGCGAGCGTGGCGGGCGGGCTCGCCATCGTTGCGTACACGCTGATGGTGGCGCTCTTCGTCTGAATCCCCGTTGCGGTCGGGCCCCGAACGTGACGGGCGAGAAATTTACCCCAAACTGATAAACCGTTCCCCCCGTGATATGTAGCAGGGGTTGACCGATCCACAGGCACGCTCATCGTGGCCTATTGCCTGATGTGCGCCCGGTTTGCTCGGGCCCACCGCACGCCGCTTCGACACCGTTTCCGCAACACGACCCGGACCCCACATGGACCACAAGGAAGGACAGTACAAAGTACGCGACCTCAGCCTGGCCGACGAGGGCCGCAAGCGCATCGAGTGGGCCGAGAGCCGCATGCCCGTGCTCATGCAACTGCGCGAGGAATTTTCGGACTCGAAGCCGTTTGAGGGCTACAAGATCGCCGGCTGTCTGCACGTCACGAAGGAGACGGCCGTGCTCGTCGAGACCCTGCAGGCCTGCGGCGCCGAGGTGGCCTGGAGCGGTTGCAACCCGCTCTCGACGCAGGACGACATCGCCGCCGCCCTCGCCAACGGCGGCACCGAAATCTACGCCTGGCACGGCCTCGACACCGACGACTTCTACTGGTGCATCGAG
>JBDGQP010000227.1:0-18414 GCA_042218975.1 Salinibacter sp. | reverse complement strand
GGAAGGGGGCGACGCGGTCTGTGACCGACCGAAACATCAAAACAGTCCCTTAGCTCTGCTCACGCTCCCGTGCCTGCGAGGCGGGCTCCACGTTGTCGAGCCACGCCTCCCGGTCAAAGTAGTCGTCGGTGATCTCCTTCAGCTTGTCGGAGAGGAGAACGACGGCGACGAGGTTCGGGATAATGACGAGCCCGAGTGCGATGTCCCCGATGGCCCACACGGTCGCCAGCGGCGCGATGCCCCCGAGGAAGTTGATGGTCACGAACGCCACCTTGTACGGGAGCACGGCCTGTTCGCCGAAGAGGTAGATGGCGCACCGATCTCCGTAGTAGCTCCACGAGATCGACGTCGAGATCGCGAAGAGCAGCACGCTGAAGACCACGATGAGGCCGCCCCAGTCGCCGAGCGGCGACAGGCCGCGGGTGAAGGCCAGCTGCGTGAGCGGCGCCCCGCTCTCGACCGCCGGTCCGTAAAGCGTCGCGTACTCGGTTCCGTCCTCCGCGACGGCGACGTTCTGCCGGGTGTTGAGCGTGCCCGTGAACGGCTGCCGGAGGTCGCCCGGGTCCGCGCAGTCGCCCGCGCACTCGACGTAGAAGCTGTCGACGACCGCCTGGTTCCAGGCAAACTCGGGGGTTCCCTCCTGCACCTGCGGGGCGCCGTTTACGATGCGGATCTCCGCGGGCGGATTCGCGTCCGTGATGATGCCGCCTTCGCCCTCGACGCGGTAGCTGTGGGCCCCGCCGTCGAGGTCGAGCTGCGTGGGCACCGTGTCGTCCCACACGCCGGTCACGACGATCGCGAGGCCGGTGATGGTGCAGACGATGATGGTATCGATCAGCGGCTCCAGAAGGGCCACCACGCCCTCCGAGACCGGCTCGTCGGTCTGCGCGGCGGAGTGGGCGATCGGGGCCGATCCCATGCCCGCCTCGTTCGAGAAGAGGCCCCGCTGCACGCCGTAGATCATGGTGAGCAGGAAGATGCCGGCGCCCGTGCCGGCCACCCCGGACTGCGGGTTAAACGCCTCCGTGAAGATGCGACCGAAGGCTGCCGGCACCTCGCTGGCATTGAGGCCGAGAATGGTGAGCCCACCGAGGACGTAGATGGCCGCCATGACGGGCGCAATGATGCTGGTGACCCGGCCGATCCGGGTGACTCCCCCGATGATGACGACCCCGACGAGGCCGGCGACGAGGGCCGCGACGACGACGCTCATCACGAACGGGTCGAGGCCGAAGAGGCCGCTATACGTCTCCAGCGTGTCGGTGACCGTGTTGGCCTGGTTGGCGTTGCCG
This sequence comes from Salinibacter sp., assembly GCA_042218975.1. Taxonomy (GTDB): domain Bacteria; phylum Bacteroidota; class Rhodothermia; order Rhodothermales; family Salinibacteraceae; genus Salinibacter. The sequence continues at coordinate 17,122 of JBDGQP010000227.1, read as the reverse complement.
GTCAGGAAGGATGTGATGCCCAGCAGCCCCGCCGAGAGGACTGCCATCCAGGTCCAGTTCGACCCGAGCCCTTTCTCGATGTAGTACATGGGCCCGCCGGAGACCGTCCCCAGCCAGCTCGGCTCGTCGCCCTCCCCGGCCAGCTCGACGTCGCGGTAGTACTGGGCCAGGGTCACCTCGCTGAATTTGGTCGCCATCCCCAGGATGGCGGTGACCCACATCCAGAGCAGCGCCCCCGGCCCGCCGTAGTGGATGGCCAGGGCCACCCCGGCGATGTTGCCAATCCCGACCGTCGCGGAGAGGGCCGTCGTGAGCGCCTGGTAGTGCGGGATGTCGCCGGGTTCGTCCGGGTCGTCGTAGATGCCGGTCGTGACCGCAAAGCCGTGGACGAGCCGGCGGAACTGCACGAAGCCGAGACGCAGGGTCAAGTAGAGCCCCGCTCCGAGGAGCAGGATGACGACGACCGGAATGTCGTTCCCCGTCCCGGTGGGGATGCCAAACCCCCAGACGAACTCGACGAGAAAGTCGACGCCGTCGGCGAGCGTACTCAGAAAGGACGTCATAGAGCCAGAAGCCTGTACGAGAGAACGCGTTCAGGGTCCGCTGCTTCCGATCCGGGACGCAGAAAGGCCGTCGGGCCGGAGAGCCAGCCGTTCCGTCGTGCCCGTCCCATCCACAACAGTCGTCGGGACTCGCCCGGTGTCGAAAACGCATTCGGCACTCCGCAATACTCCGAACACCGACGAATATAGGAGGCGGAGCCGATGTGCGCAAACAGCGCCCCGTGCGAACCGGTGCTCGTCCGCGGTATATTTCGACTCGCGCGCCCTGACGACGGAGGGTTACATGTTTTTCATTCCTCACAGCGGTGTGCTCGCCTCCTCTTCCGTCGAGGCGTTCGGGGCGGGCCCGGCCTTGGGCTGCGGGGTGCGGCCTCGCTTTCGCTCCCGCGACTGCTGAGCGGCCGGGGCCACGTAGCTGTAGGCCGCCGCCACGCCCAGGTTGAAGAGGGCCGCCACCACGCCGAGGGCCGTGCCCAGGTAGCGCGGCCCGGCGAGCGCGAGCCGGATCATAACCGTCGCCGCCGCGAAGCCCGAGTTCCGGAAGACCACGTGGTAGGTGGCGCTGTACCGGAGAGAGAGGAGCACGATGAGGACGTCGCTGAAGATGAGGACGGTGTAGAACGCGTTGAAGAAGGGCACCGTCTCCCCCACCGTGAGGGGCTTGACGACGCTGTACACGCCGAGGCCCGCGAGGACGAGCAGCAGGACGTTGGCCAGCAGCTTCTTCTGGGACACGAAGTGGCGCTGTTCCGCCTCCGTCTGGGTAAGGGTCTGGTGCCGCTGCAGCGTATAGAAAACCCCGAGCGTGCCGAAGATGAGGAGCGCCCCCGTGGCGTCCACGACCACGTACTGCACGGCCTCCCGGCCGGCCTCGAACGTCCACTGGATGGGTTCCTCGTTGAACTCGACGAGCTCTTTGAAGGAGCGCCGGAGCAGAATGAGCGAGAAGACCTCGAACTGCTTGCCCGCCGTGTCCGCGACGCTGGTGGTCAGCCCCGCGACCAGGCCGACCAGCTCGACGACCAGGAAGAGCGTAAACGCCACGTCGATCGCCACGAAGTGATTGGTGGCGATCGTGGCGTCGAGCGGCGGCGGGAGCAGGCCCCGCCGGGCCGCCTCGATGAGCACCAGCGACGTCAGGAATCCGCTCACCAGCACGTAGGCGACCACACGGCGCGCCTCGGGTCCTTCCCACCAGGATTCGAAGGCGTCGAAGACGCGGTTGCTCCAGCGGTACAGGGCACGCATGACGGTGTGACGTTAGCCCAGAGGGACGGGAAGGCCCCGAGTGCAGTGGGACCGGGCAGTTCGGGCGCGGCTGTAGACCTCCCACTACGTTCACAGTCCGGGCGGCTACAGGGTTTCGGGGTCGATCTCGACGACCTGCCCGTTCATGAGCGCGTACGTCGGGGCCGGGTAGGCCTTCACCAGCCGGTAGTCGTGGGTGGCGGTGAGGAGGGTCATGCCCTGCTGGTGCAACCCGACGAGCAGCTCCTGAATCTCGTCGGCCACGACGGGGTCGAGGTTGCCGGTCGGCTCGTCGGCCAGCAGGACCCACGGGTCGTTCGCGATGGCCCGGGCAATCACCACGCGCTGCTGCTCGCCGCCGGACAGCTCGTGGGGGTAGCTGTTCCGCTTGTGGCTGAGCCCGACCCGGGCAAGGGACTTGAGCACCGTGCTCTTGACCTGCGAGGGCTTCTTGCCGGTCGCGTACAGGGCGAACGCCACGTTCTCGTAGGCACTCCGGTCGGGCAACAGCTGGAAGTCCTGAAAGACGACCCCGATCGAGCGGCGCAGGTACGGGATTTCGTTCTCCTCGATCATGTCGGACCGATAGTCGCCGATCTGGGCGACCCCGGAGTCCGGGTAGAGGTCCATGTAGAGCAGCCGCAGGATCGTGCTCTTGCCGCTGCCGGTGGGCCCGACCAGGTACGCCATGTCCGACTGGTCGAGGTGCAGCGAGACGTTCTCCAGGACGGTGCGCTGCCGCCCGTTGGGCAGGTGGAAAGAGACGGAGACGTCCTTGAGGTCGATCACGGAGACGGAGGAGACTGCGGGGCCGGGTCGATGGACTAATGCCGTTTCCAGGTATGAATGTCGTCCTCAAGTGAGGGCGGAACGACGTCTTTCTACGGGATTTATTTCTCCGCAACCTTATAACGTTCAACGTTTTAACGTCACACGTTTTCGGAACGGCTTTATCGATTCGAGATGCCGAAGCGTTCTAGCACGGCGGCGTCGTGAGTCGGAGCTCGTACAAGCTCCGGGACCGTCGGGGAAGCGTCAAGCGGCACCGGGACCTCGCCGGGCGGCGCCCTACGCCGGCGGGCGGCGCAGGACCCAGTGCATGCGGTAGCTGTCGTCGTGGGCGGGCTCGGTGGTGAATTCGTCGTAGGCGGCCTCCACCGTGAGGGGGGCGTTCGCCAGCAGCCTCCGCACTTCGTGGCGCGAATAGGCGCGCTGCACGTGCCGCTCGGTGTGGTGCTCGCCGTCGACCGTGAGCTCGAAGACCGTCTCGTGCCGGCGCGTCTCCGGGTCGTACCGGTTCTCCCGCACGTAGGCGAACCCGTCGGTCGCCCCCTCATCCACGAACTCGTCGTGGTGCGTCTGCGAATTGGCGGGCGTGCTCTGGTCGACGATGGCGACCCCACCGGGGCGGAGCAGCCGGTGCACGCAACGGAAGAGCGCCGCCACGTCCGCCTCGTCGAGCAGGTAGTTCAGCCCGTCGTACACGAGAATGACGGCGTCGGCCGGGGCCTCCGGTCCGAGGTCGTCGGGGGCGGCCGTCGTGAAGTCGGCCTGCACGCAGCGGACGGGCGCACCGTCGGCCCGGAACTTGCCGCGGGCCCGATCCAGCATGGCGGCCGACGCGTCCGTGAGCACGTAGTCGTACTCGCCGAGGGGCTGGAGGCGCCGGGCGAGGGTGCCGGTGCCCCCCCCGAGTTCCACAACCGTCTGGACGTCCCCTCCGTGCCGACGCAGCAGGGCAAAGAGGTAGGCGGCCCAGGCGTCGTAGTCGACGTGCGACATCACGAAGTCGTAGCCGGCCGCCAGGGCGCTGTAGGGATCGTCGGACATGATCAATCAGGCACTGCGCACGGCGACGGCCCGACCGCCAGGCCTTCCTCTCCTACGCGGGAGCTTCGGTCTGCTGACGGTGCCGCGACACGGCCACGGCCAGCTCCAGGGCGCTGCGCATGCTGCCGGGCAGGGCCATGCCCTTGCCCGCGATGCCGTGGGCCGTGCCGTGATCCGGCGACGTGCGGACGATGGGCAGGCCCGCGGTGTAGTTGACGCCGTGGTCGAAGGCGAGGGCCTTAAACGGGACGAGGCCCTGGTCGTGGTACATCGCCAGGACCGCGTCGTAGTCCGCGTCGAGCTGCGTGGCGAAGAAGCCGTCGGCCGCGAGCGGCCCTTCGACCCGAAAGCCCTCCTGCCGGGCCGCCTCCAGGGCCGGCACGATCACCTCGTCCTCCTGCGGCCCGAAGGCCCCGCCCTCGCCGGCGTGGGGGTTGAGGCTAAGAACGGCCACCTTCGGGTCCTCGATCGCAAAGTCGCGACGCAGGGACGCGTCCAGCACGCGCAGCTTTTCGAGGATGGCCTCCTCGGTAACCAGCGACGGCACCTCGGCCACGGAGACGTGCCCGGTGACGAGCCCCACGCGCAGCCCCCCAGCCACCATCATCATCGTCGGCTTGGCGGACCCGGTACGCCGGGCGACAAACTCGGTGTGGCCCGGCACGTCGTACCCGGCCTTGTTGATGGCCGCCTTCGAGATGGGAGCCGTCGCCATGGCGTCGACCGTCCCCTCCAGGCACTCGTCGACGGCGCGCTCGACGGCGCGCATCGCGAGGCGGCCGGCCTCGGCGGTGGTGGCGCCGAAAGTCACGGGCGGGTCGTCCGCCTCGGCCACGTCGAGCAGCGCCACGTCTCCGTGCGGCACCTCGTCGGGCACCTCGTCGACCACGTGGATGTCGAGGTCCGAGAACCCGAGCACGTCGGCGTGCACCCGCAGCACGTGGGCGGACCCGATCAGCACCGGCGTCATCGACGGCACCAGGCTCGGGTCGTGGAGGCTCTTGAGCACGACCTCCGGCCCGATGCCGTTCGGGTCGCCGAGCGTGATGGCCACGCGGGTGGCGCCGCCGTCCGGGGCGGGCGGTTCAGGGCGTTGGAACGTGGGTCGCTGGATGCGCATGGTAGGTGCCGACGGGTTCAATCGAGTGGTGACCAGTATTCAAACGCGCAAGCGTCATGCCTGTTTGCGCACGGCGACGTAGTTGCGAAGGTACGCCGCAAGCAGGCGCACGCCAAAGCCGGTCCCGCCCCTCGGGTGGTATCCTTCAGATGTGTCGAGGAAGGCCGGTCCGGCAATGTCGAGGTGCAGCCAGGGCGCGTCCACGAAGTGCTCCAGAAACTTGCCGGCGGTGATGGCCCCCGCCGCCCGTCCCCCGACGTTGGTCCGGTCGGCCACGTCGCTGTCCAAGGCCTCTTCGTATTCGTCGTACATGGGCAGGGGGTGGACGCGCTCCCCGGTCCGCTCCCCGGCCCGCTGGAGGGTATAGAGCCGCTCGGCGGCCGCGTCGGTCTCACTGGCCATGACGCCCGCGGCCTGCGAGCCGAGCGCGACAATGCAGCTCCCGGTGAGGGTCGCCACGTCGACGAGCAGGGAGGGGTCGTAGGTGGCCGACGCGTAGGAGAGGGCGTCGGCCAGAAGCAGGCGCCCCTCCGCGTCGGTGTTCATCACCTCGACGGTGGTGCCGGAGTGCATCTCGACGACGTCGCCGGGCACGTAGGCACGGTGCCCCGGCCGGTTGTCCGTCGCCGGCAGGAGCCCAACCACGTGGAGCGGCACGTCCAGGTCCGCCAGCGCCTCGAACAGCCCGACGACGGCGGCCGCCCCGCCCATGTCGGACTTCATCTTGTCCATCGACCCCTTCGTGTCTTTCAGCGACAGGCCGCCGGTGTCGAACATCACGCCCTTGCCGACGACCACGACGGGCCGGTCGTTGACGGCCTCGTCCGGGGCCCAGGTCAGCACCGACACCGTGGGTGGGTCGAAGCTGCCCCGATTGACGGCCAGGAGCCCACCCATCCCCTCGGCGCGGATGCGGTCTTCGGCCCAGGTCTCCACGTCGTAGCCGTGCTCGGCCCCGGAGTCGGCCACGAGCCCGGCGAAGGCCTCCGCCGTCTTGTCGTGGGGGGAGCGGTTGACGAGGTCGCGGGCCGTGGCGGTCGCCGCCGCCAGGCGGTCGCCCCGCCGGGCCCCCGCCGCTACGGCGTCGCCGTCGTGCTCCTCCCCCACGTGCACGACAATCGACGCGGGGCCGGCGTCCCCATCGTCCGTCTTGTACGTCCGGTACCGGTAGCCCCCCAGCACGAAGCCCTCGACGAGCGCCTGGGCCGCCGCCTCGTCCGTGAGGCCGCCCTCGGCGGGCAGCAGGGCCGCCACCGCGTCGGCGTCGTGGTCGTGGGCCGCGTCGCTGGCCGCCGCGGCGGCCGTTCGCACCCCCTCTGCGTCGAGGTCGGCCGCCGGGCCCAAACCGAGGAGCCCCACGCGGGGGGCGACGCTGTGCTCCGGGTAGGCCACGCGCACGTCGCCCTCGTCGGCCCCGAAGTCCTCGGCCGCACGGGCCACGGCCGCCCCCAGCGTGCCCGCAAGGGCGTCGACCAGCGGCTCGGCCGGGGGCGCGGTGAACGGCAGGAGCAGCAGGTCGACGTCGAGGTCGACGGGGGCGGTCGTCGTGGTGGTGACGGTCATCGATCGGGGGCGGTAGGGACGGAAAGTGGACGCAACGGGGCCCGGTGCGCCGGCGGATTCGGCCCGACTGGCCGCGGCCCTTCGCTCGTCACGTTAATTCCCACCGCCGATCTCGTCAACCCCACACCGGACTGTGGAGGGCACTTCACACGCAATGAATGGCCCACCCGCTCCCTCCCCGGACGGCCCTCCTACTCCGACTGACGGCCGAGCAGCGTTTCCAGATAGGCCTCGTCCTCCGGCGACAGGTCGTCGCCCGGCGCGTAGGACGCCTCGAAGTCGATGAAGCGCGAGGCGACGTCGATGACGTCCTCGATCACTTTTTCGAACGTAGGGCGTTTCACGTAGGCCCCGGCGGCGTTGCGGTGCCCCCCGCCCCCGAAGTGGCGGGCCCACTCGTCGACCCGCACGTCGGCCTCGGAGCGGAAGCTGATCTTGGAGCCGTCGTCGACCTCGGAGAAGAGGAGCGCGGCCTTCACGCCCTCGATGGAGAGAACGTAGTTGACGAAGCCCTGCTTGTCGTCCCAGCTCGCGTTAGTGTCCTCCACCATCCGCTGCGTAACGACCGAGTAGCCGAGTTGGCCGTCGTAGCGGAGCCGAATGCGGTTGAGCATGCGCCCGAGCAGGCGCAGGCCCGGCATGGACTTACGGTCGTAGATCGTCTCGTGGATGGGCGCCGGTTCGATGCCGCCCCGCTCCAGAATCTCCGCGACGATGCGGTGGAGCCGGGGCGTGACGCTGCTGTACCGGAAGGACCCGGTGTCCGTCATGATGGCGGTGTAGAGGGCCGTCGCCACCTCGGCGTCGATGAGGGCCGGGTCCGTGGCGTCGATCATCTCGTAGACGAGCTCACCGGTGGCCGCGGCGGTGTCCCGCACAAACTTCACGTCGAACCACGGCTCGGGCTGGAGGTGGTGATCGATGAGCACCGTGGTGGCCGTGGCGTCCCGCACCATCGATCCCATTTTGCCGAGGCGCTCCTCGTCGTTGGTGTCGAGCACGAACACGACGTCGGCCTCGGCGAGCGCCTCCCGCTGGTCCATGGCCCCGTCGAAGACCTCCACGTCCTCACTCTCCGGCATCCAGTCGAGGTTTTGGTCGGCCTCGTCGCTGTTGATCATCGCCACCGACTTGCCGAGCTTCCGCAGAAACCGGCCGAGGGCAATCTGCGACCCGAGGGCATCGCCGTCCGGGCCGAGGTGGGTCGTCAAGAGAAATCGATCGTGATCTCGAACCAGCGTCAATACATCATCGAGCATGCGTCGCCTCCGGCGCTCAGTAGGGAAGGTCCTAAGAATAGCCTACCCTTACGCGGCGCCGTCGCAATGGGTTCATCCCGGTCCCGCCCGCCGGATTTGGGGATCGGACAGAAGGGAAGCCGGCGGATGGAGGCGAGGGGCGTCCCCCCCTCCATCTTGACATACCTCCATCCCGACAGGAGCCGGGACACGTATGTCTCACGCCTCCCCAACACGGAACGTGCGGGGTTGGCACCGGACGGGGACGGGTCCCCTAGCCGGCCGGGGACACCGGCAGTGCAGCCACGCGCAGGGTGGTGGCCCCGTAGGGAATGAGCTCGATGTCCTCGGCGGGCTCATCGGAGCGGACCGGGCTCGGCGGCAGCGGGCCCGTCCCGCCGTGGTACTCGTTCCACTGCGGGAGCCGCTTGCCGGTCGCCTTGAGGCGGATCGGCGCCGCGTCCGCCGTCCACGGATACGCGGGCACGTCCTCGTCCTTCTCCATCTCGAGGCTGCGACTCGGCTCGTCCTCCGCGAGCACGACGCTGTAGTTCCAGGGCTCGGTCGGCTCGACGGCCCAGGTCGGCACCTCGTCTTTGAGCTCCCAGGTCGGCTCGTAGTCGTCGCCCAGCTCGCGCCACTCCCCGTCCACCGGCAGGGCGTACACGAGCGGCCCGCGCTTCACACGGGCCGCGTTCTCGTGCCCCCGCGACGTCTCGATGGCCGCCGGGAGCCGGAGCGTCACCGTGTCGCCGTCGGTCCACCGGCGGCCCACCTGCACGATCTGGCCGGACGCCGGCGTCGAGTACTCGGTGCCGTTGACGTCGATTGTGGCGCGGCCGTCGACCCAGCCCGGCACGCGGAGGTGCAGCGGAAACTGAACCGGGGTGTCCGTCGACATCTCGAAGCTCACCTCGTCGTCGAAGGGGTAGTCGGTGTTCTCCTCGATCCGCACGGGGTGCCCGTCGGCAACCGTCGTGTCGAGGACGCAGGGGCCGTACTGGAGCGCGGCTAGCCCGCCGTCCTGCGCCTTCATCCAGAGGGTGCGCACGTGCTTGGGCCAGCCCTGATGCATGTTGGTGGTGCAGCAGGGATATCCGCTGGTCACGCCGTAGCAGATCCGGATGCCGTCGGGGCCGGTGATGAAGTTCTTCGGGCCGCGGTCGATGCGAATCTGGTTGGGCTGCTGGTAGTACTGCCGGCCCATGTAGTCGTCGCGGTGCTGGGTGGGCAGGGCGTTGTAGGCCACCGTCTCGAGGCGGTCCATGTACTGGACCCGGCCGGTGATGCGGCTCAGCGTCTGCAGGCTGTACATCAGCTCCACAACCGTGCACAGCTCGGTGCCCTGCGTCGGGGCGGTGCCGTGGAGCAGCTCGTCGCCGGAGAACATGCCCTGCGGCTGGCCGTGCTCCTCGGTCAGAACCTGAAGGCCCTGCTCGGGGGCCCGGAGGAACCGCTCCTCCCGGGCCTGCAAGTAGTTGAGGGCGGGCTGCTTGAGCCCCATCGCCACGTTGACCCCGTGCCGCGACGGGAGGTCGCCGCCCAGGAAGCCCCCGGTCCAGTCGGCGGTCTGCTCGAACACAAGCGGCGCCAGCTCCAGCAGGAAGTCGTCGCCAGTGCGGTTGTAGAGCCAGTAGACGCTGGCCTGATTCTCCCCGCCCCGCATCTCGGCCCACCAGGTCCAGTGGTCCAGCGGGGTCTCGGGGAGCGTCTCGAGCTGGTACCGGAAATAATTGGTCATCAGCTCAAGCACCCGTTCGTCCCCGGTGGCCTCGTGGTAGGAGCGGAGGGCCTTCAGCATCACCATCCGCGGCCACCAGTCGCCGGGGTTGTCCGTCTGGAAGAAGTAGTCCGACCGCCCCGACGGGTCGTCCGCGTACTCTTTGTCCGGCGAGGGCCCAAAGTAGCCGTCCGCGCGCTGACTCTGCAGCGACCACTCGACCCACCGATTGGCCTCTTCGATCAGGGCCTCATCCTCCAGCAGGTAGGCCAGCGGCACGAGGCCGTCGGCCCAGTAGGGGCCGCGCTCCCAGTTGTCGCCGCGGCCGCCGAGCCAGGCGTTGTCGTCGCCCACCCCCACGTAGAGTTCGTCGAGGCGACCGGCCATCCCCTCGCCCATGCGCCGGAGCTGCTCTTCGAGCCAGCCGGACGGCCGCACGTCCCCGAGCGGGAGCCGGTCGTAGGGCACGTCCGCCAGCGGGGCGCGGGTGAGCCGTCGTCCGGTCGCCCGCGGGAACGGCCAGGCCGATCGGTTCTCGGTTCCGCCGGCCGCGTCGAGCGCCGAGAGGCCGAGGGCCCCGCCCACTCCCGCGGCGCCCATGCGTCGCATCGCTTCACGTCGGTCGATTCCACTTCGGTCGTCGGACATGTCGGTCAGGTGGGTTGTGCAACAGCGCAACGCGTGCGCCCCGCCTCCAGCGGGACGCGGCCTCTACTCCTTGATGAGGACCTGGTGCATCTCCCGCGTGCGGGCCTCATCGAATTTGACGACGGCCCGGTCGTAGGTGTGGCGGTACCAGACGCGGTTCTGGGCGTCGACGGTCTTTTTGACGCCCGAGAGGGCCGACTCGACCGGCTACGGCACCGGGATCGGCCCCTCGTACTTGCCCTTCCCCCGCTTGCCGCTGATCTGAAAGTCCCAGAGGCCGTTCAGGTTCGTCCACCCGTCCCGCCGCCTTGGGTCGCGGGGACTTCGGCAGGGGCGCCTCCGGGTCGACGTCGTCGGCCCAACGGGTCATCAGCGGGGTGTCGGCCGGCGGCCACGCCCCGCTCTGGGCGAGGGTCGGCACCGGCGCCAGACACAGAAGAACGAGTGCAGCCCCCAGCGCACGGACGGGGCGGACGAGATCATGGGAAGCAGGGTCTCATCTTCGGGATGCGGAGTCCTTCGGGGGGCAGGGGGCAGTCAGGCGTGAACGATCGCTCCCGGGGCCGGGTGCCCCTGGATCACCTCCAGCTCGTGCCCGAACCGGTCGGCGTAGGCCTCGGCGACGGCCCGCGCCTCCGCCTCCCCGAACGCCGTGCCCGTCCACGCCATGACCGCCCCGCCGAAGCCGGCCCCCGTGAGGCGGGCCCCCAGCACGTGGTCGGTTGCCTCCAGGCGGTCGACGACGAAGTCGAGCGCCGGCGTGCTGTTCTCGTAGTCGGTGCGGGAGCTCGCGTGTGAGGCATACAGCAGCTCGCCGACCTCCTCGTGGCGTCCCCGTTCGAGCAAATGGACGGCCCGCTCCACGCGGCGGTGCTCGGTGACGACGTGCCGGGCCCGGCGGTAGAGCGGGGCCTCCAGCTTCTCTTTGACGGACTCGAGCTGCGACGGCGACACGTCCACCAGGTGCTCGACCGGCCCGATGAGGGCGTCGAGGCGGTCGCGGACGGCGTGGGCCTCGTCGTGCCGCTCCTGGTAGTGGGCGTCGGCGAGGGCATGGGTCTCGTGGGTGCGGAAGATCCAGAGGCGTGTGCTCGACGGAAAGGGCACGGTGCCGACCTCTTCGGTTCGGGCGTCGACGCGCACCAGCCGGTCTTCGGCCCCGAACGCGACGACGGCCTGGTCGAGCAGGCCGCAGGGCACCCCTACAAACTCGTTCTCGGCCCGCCGGGCGAGGCGCGCGAGGGCCTTACGGTCGAAGGTGCCGCCGTACGCCTCCACCAGGGCAAACGCAACGGCCAGCTCCAGGGCCGCACTGCTGCTGAGGCCCGCCCCGACCGGCAGGGTGCTCTCCACCCGCAGGTTGAACCCACGGTCGACCGGCAGCCCCTCGGTCCGGAGGACGGCGAGCACGCCCAGGGCGTAGTTGGCCCAGGCCCGCGGGCCGGACTGGGCCGTCACCGCCCCGAGCGAGATGCGCACCGCCGGCACGTCGCCGGCGCTCCTCAGCTCGACCCACTCGTCGTCGCGCCGCGTGAGGCCCACCGCCACCCGCCGGTCGAGGGTGGCTCCGAGTACCCATCCGCCGTTGTAGTCGGTATGGTTGCCGATAAACTCTACCCGTCCCGGGGCCGAGGCACAGATGTCCGCGGCCTCAAGGTGCGGGGACGGCCGCGTCCCGCTCTCCTTCCCGCGGGGGCCGGGGGCACCGCGGCGCTCGTCGTCGGTCGTGGGATCGGACGCGGGATTCATTCGAAGGGTCCCTAGTGCGGAAGACGCCGGACGGCTGAGGGTCCTCTACCCGTCGGCGGCGGCCGTCTTCTCCTGCTCCATGCCCCGGGCCAGCGCCGTCTGTCCCGGCTCGGCGACCTCGGGAATCGGCATCGACCCAAACTCGAAGCTCCCGGGCACGAGGTCCAGATTGGCGTTGCGGATCTGGTCCCACGTGATCTCCTGTCCCGTGTAGGCCGCCTCCCGCCCCATGATGGCCGTGAGGACGCTCTCGGCCACGCGCTGGCCTTCGTTGAGCGGCTCCCCCGCGCGGATGCTCGCCACCAGGTCGGCGTGCTCCTGCACGTAGGGGTTGACGTCCTCGCCCTCGTAGGTCCAGTTGGTCTCCCCCTCGATCGTCGAATGGCCGTCGCTCGTGCCCTTCGTCCCGATGATGTGCTCTCCGACCCGCGAGGGGGTGCCCTCCTGCTGGCGGCACATGCTATAGACGCGCGCGCCGCTTTCATACCGGAACTCGATGCCAAAGTGGTCGAAGATGTGGCCGTAGGACGGGTCGGTGCGCGACTGTCGGCCGCCGACGCCGATCGCCTTGACCGGGTGATCCTGCAGCGCCCAGTTGGCCACGTCGATGTTGTGGACGTGCTGCTCGACGATGTGGTCGCCGGAGAGCCACGTGAAGTAAAGCCAGTTCCGAATCTGCCACTCCATGTCGCTCATCCCCGGCTTCCGCTCGTGGTGCCAGAGCCCGCCCTGATTCCAGTAGACCTGTGCGGTTTTCACCTCGCCGATGGCCCCGTCGTGGATCCGCTTCATCGCCGCCCGGTAGCCGGGGTCGTGCCGCCGCTGCGTGCCCGCGACGATCGCGAGATTCTTCTGCTCGGCCATCTCGGCCGACTCCATCACCGACCGGATGCCGATCGGGTCGGTAGCCACGGGCTTCTCGATGAAGACGTGTTTCCCGGCCTCCACCGCCGCCCGCAGGTGAATGGGCCGGAACGCCGGCGGTGTCGCGAAGATCACGAGGTCCACACCCGCATCAATCACGCGCTTGTAGGCGTCGAACCCGAGGAAGGTGCGGTCCTGGGTCACCTTAAACTGATCGCCGAGCCGCTTCCGGAGCTGCTTCTTCGACTCCTCCATCCGGTCCTGAAAGAGGTCGCCCATCGCGACGAGCTCGATGCCGTCCGAGGAGCGGTAGCAGTCATTGGCGGCTCCGGTGCCGCGGCCGCCACAGCCCACCAGGCCGAGCCGGATAGTGTCGGTGCCGTCGGCGTGGGCGAAGTCGCCCGACGCCATCAGGCCCGCGGAGACCCCCGCCGTGGCGACGGTGCTTCGCTTCACGAAGTCCCGCCGAGAAATGCCGTCGAAGTTCTGCGTCTGATCGTCACTCATGGTCTTAGGTGTGTTGACAGGAAATGTGTTGACAGGAAAAGAGAGATCGGCAGTGGTGAATGCTATGGGGCCCGAGGTAGTGCCCGGCGCTCACGAGCCCCCAGCCGCCCGCACGACCCGAAACCCGACGAACTGGGCGTCGGAGAGCCACCACTTGCTCTTCGGCAACTGGGGATCCGACTCCTGCCACGCCGGCGTCTTCTGCCGACGGGCCGAGCAGTGGACGTCGTCCGCCGCGCTCTGGTAGGACCCGCCCCACACCGCCGTCGGCTGCTCGGTCTCGCCGTCGGGCGGGGCCACCAGCTCCGCGGCGTTCCCGAGCTGGTCGTAGACCCCGAGGTCGTTGGCCGCCCGCTTCCCGGACGGGTGGGTCGTCTTCCCCGCGTTCCCCCCGAACCAGGCGTACTTGGCTAGCTGCTGGGCGCTCCACTCGCTCGGGGTGCCGTAGCCGAGCTTGCAGGCGTGCTTCCACTGCGCGGCGGTCGGGAGGCGGTAGGTGCGGTCCGTCCGGGCCGAGAGCCAGCGGGCGTACTGCCGGGCGGCGTTGCGGGTCACGGAAAGGACCGGGTACTTCTCCTGCCCGAAGCCCGGAATCTCGTTGCCGAAGCCGTAGGGCTTGCTCGGCAGGGAAATGGCGTCGGCCTCCTCGGGCCCGAGGCCCTTCTTCTCCTCGTCGAGCCGGTAGGTGTCGAAGGCGTCCCACTGGACCTCTGCCCTCGCGATCCAGAAGGGATCGACGGCCTGTTCGGTCCCGTCGATGGTGACGGAACCGCCCGGAACGCGCACCATATCGAACTCGACGAGCGTCTCGGGGATGGTCTCGGTGTAGATGTCCGTCGTATCGTTGGTCGCCTCGACCGGAGAGGTCTCGGCGGGGCGTCCGGGGGCTTCTCCCTGAACCGGGCCGAACAGGGCGGTTCCCAGAAGGACGGCGAAAAGGCTACTCACAAAGAGGAAGCGCATCGGTGTCTGTGAATCGTCTGCGTGCATGCGATCGCGACTCTACCCGCCGGCTCCGGCGGATCGTCGCTCTCGTGCTGTGGATTGGGGGAGTCGGCGGGGCCCTCGTGCCGTCGGTGCGGGCACAGGCGCCGCCGGAGCGGTACGAGTACCGGCAGACCCGGATGGGCATGGCCGTCCGGGTCGTGCTCTACGCGCCGACCGACTCGGCGGCCCGGCGGGCCGGGCACGCCGCGTTCCGAAAAATGGCGGCTCTGGAGTCCATTCTAAGCAGTTATCGGGATTCGAGTGAGCTCAACCGTCTGTCCCGGCGAGCGGGCACCGGGCCCGTGCCGGTCAGCGAGCCGCTCTTCACGGTGCTCCGGCATGCCCAGCGGCTTGCCCGCCGATCCGGGGGCGCCTTCGACGCAACCGCGGGGCCCCTCCTCACCCTCTGGTCGGAGGCGCGCCGGCGCGGCACGCTGCCGGATTCGTCGGCCCTCCAACGCGCCGCGGCCCGCGTGGGCTGGCGCCGCGTCGAGTTGAACGAGCGGCGCCGCACCGTTCGCCTCCGGACAGAAGGTATGCAATTGAATGTAGGGGGCATCGCGAAGGGATTCATCCTCGACCGGGCCCTCGACACCCTGGCCGCCACGGGCATCTCGCGGGCCTTGATCGAGGCCGGGGGGGACCTGGTGACGAGCGGGCCGCCGCCCGGCACGGACGGCTGGCAGGTTCGCCTGCCGGCGGCCGGGCCACGGGGCGAGGCGCGTACGGTGCGCGTCCACCACGCCGCCGTTGCCACCTCGGGCGACACCGAGCAGTTCGTCGAGATCGACGGCACGCGCTACTCGCACGTCGTGGACCCCCGCACCGGAATCGGTCTCACCCACCGCCTCCTGGTCACCGTCGTCGCCGACCGGGGCGTGGTGGCCGACGGCCTGGCCACGACGGTCGGGGTGCTCGGCCGCGAGGACGGACGGTCGTTCCTGGAGGCCCACTACCCCTCCGTCACCGCATACCTCCGCCGGGCCGGTCGGGAGGGCGGCGCGTCGGACTGAATGCCGGCTGGTCGGGCGGAGAGGAACGCCGCAGGGGGTCATGGCAGGGCGGAGGCTGGAGCGTAGGATCCGGAACGGTCCCGTCGCGGGGCCGGGCATCAGGTCTCGAACGAGTCGCAGGTCCGGTAGGCCTCGATGACGGCCTTCTCTCCCGCCGTTCCCTCCCCGGAAACGCCGTGCTCCATCCCCACGACGCCCTCATAGCCCTTCTCGTAGAGGTGGGCAAACACGTTGCGGAAGTTGATTTCGCCGGTGGTCGGCTCGTTGCGGCCCGGATTGTCGCCCACCTGGACGTAGGCAATCTCTTCCCGCGCCGCGTCGAAGTTGGGAATGAGGTTTCCCTCGGTAATCTGCTGGTGGTATACGTCGTACAGGATCTTGCAGGACGGGCTGTCCACCGCCCGGCAGATCTCGTAGGCCTGGGCGGTGCGGGTGAGGAACTGGTTCGGGTGGTCCCGTCGGTTGTTGAGTGGCTCGAGGACCATCACCAGGTCGTGGGGCTCGAGGATGGCGGCGGCCTCGCGGAGCGTCTCGATGAGATTGGCACGCTGAAATCCCGGATCGAGGCGCAGGTCCCGCGCCCCGGGCACCACCGTCATCCAGGTCGCGCCGACGCGCTGGGCTACCTCGACGGAGCCCCGGATCTCGTCCAGGAATTTTCGGCGCGGCTCGTCTTCGCCGGTCACCAGGGCCGGCTCCTGCCAGCTGATCGAGTGGGCCACAAAGACCCCCATCTGCATGTCGTGCTCGCGGAGGGCGTCGGCGATGCGCGTCTGCTCCTGTTTCGAACGGCCGCGCATGCCGTTGTCCTCGAACGCCGTGAAGCCCTGCTCGGCCATGAAGGCGATCTGGTCGACCGGATCACTCCCGGCATGGTTCGCAAACATGCCCAGATGGGGGGCATAGTGGAGGTGAAAGTCGGGGGCCGGTCCGGCTTCGAGCAGGGACGCCGAGGAGGCCTCGCTCATCCCTGCCGTGCCGAGGAGCGTGCCGCCGGCCAGGGCGCTCCGCCGAAGAAAATGACGCCGGTCCATGGTCGGGAAGGTCGGTTGGGAACGAATGTCGGGAAACGGTCGGGGGGAGGGGCCCGCTAGAGGTTGCCCCGCTTCATCTCCTTCACGGCGTAGTCGCAGGCGCGGGCCGTAAGGGCCATGTACGTGATCGACGGGTTCTGGCAGGCGGAGCTCGCCATGCAGGCCCCGTCGGTCACGAAGAGATTCTCGACGTCGTGCGCCTGGTTCCACTTGTTGAGGACCGAGGTGTCCGGGTCGCGCCCCATGCGGGCCGTGCCCATCTCGTGGATGCAGAGGCCCGGGGCGGCGTCCTCGTTGACGTAGGGCTCGACGTCGGTGCAGCCGGCCGCCTCCAGCATCTGGGCGAGCTGGGTGGCCATGTCCTGCCGCATCTTCTTTTCGTTCTCGCCGAAGGAGCAGTTGACGCGGAGCTGCGGAATGCCCCAGGCGTCGGTCTTCTCGTCGTCGAGCTCGACGTAGTTCTCCTCGCGCGGCAGCATCTCGCCCCAGCCGCCGGCGCCCATGCGCCAGGGCCCGGGGTCGCGGATCTTGTGCTTGAGGTCGGCGCCGAAGCCCGGTTCCCCGATCGCGCGGCCCCATCCCTCTCGGGAGGCGCCCCCCTGACTGCCCCAGCCCCGCAGAAAGTCGACGTCGGAGTCCGGCTCCGGCCCCAAGTTGCGGAAGCGGGGGAAGTAAATGCCGTTCGGCCGGTGGCCGTGCGTATAGCGGTCCGCGAGGCCCTCCACGCGCCCGCTGGCGCCGGCCTGGTAGGGATGGTCCATCAGGTAGTGACCCAGCGCCCCGCTCGAGTTGGCGAGGCCGTTGGGGTGACGGGACGTGGCGGAGTTGAGGAGGATTTGGGTCGACCCGAGCGTCGAGGCGCACAGGAAGACGAGGCGCCCG
Source organism: Salinibacter sp. (assembly GCA_042218975.1). Lineage (GTDB taxonomy): Bacteria > Bacteroidota > Rhodothermia > Rhodothermales > Salinibacteraceae > Salinibacter. The sequence continues at coordinate 156 of JBDGQP010000227.1, read as the reverse complement.
TCGTACTCGCGGGCCTCGTTCGTCTTCCGGTCGATCACGCGGACGCCGGTGGCCCGGTCCTGCTCGGCGTCGTACTTGACGCTGTGAACGATGCTGTCACACTCGAGGGTCATGTTGCCGGTGGCCCGGGCGTCGGGCAGGGTGGCGCTGAGACTC
>JBDGQP010000226.1:0-19423 GCA_042218975.1 Salinibacter sp. | reverse complement strand
GCCGCCGACGCGGTGGACATCAAGAACGACTTCCTGCTCGAAGCCACCGGCCGCGACGCCAAGGCCCGCCGCGACTCCATGAAGCGCGCCGTCGAGGACGACCCGGACCACGACGAGGCGCAGGTGCTCATGGCCCGCGCCCTCGCCTTCAAGGACCCGACGCGGGCCCAGGCGCTGGCCGAGGCCGCCGAGGTGGCCGCCCCCACGCTGCGCCAGGTGCGCGACGCCGTCCGGACGCTCGCCCGCCTGCTGGAGTGGGCGGACGACCCGTCCGACCTGCCCGAGGGCGACAGCCGGGCGGACTACCGGGCCGGCATCGAGGCGCTGGCCGACCGGGACTTCGACGCGGCGCTCAGCCACTTCATCGACGTGGTGCGCACCGACCGCGACTACGACGACGACGGCGCCCGCAAGGCCTGCGTCGCGCTCTTCACCCTGCTCGGCGAGAAGCACCCCACCACGCAGGAGCACCGCCGCACGTTCGACATGGCGCTGTACTAAGTTTGGGGTTTGGAGTGGGGATTGTGGAGTGGGGATTGGCGTCCCCGTGCTTCGCCCTTTGGTCTCACGCCCGAATGCCCATGGCTACCCAGTTGGAGGGGCTGCCCGACGCGGCCCGGCCCGTACACACCGAAGAGGTCTCCGTCCGCTGGGGCGACATGGACGCCGGGGGACACGTCAACAACAGCCGGTTTTTCACCTACTTCGAGCAGGCACGCGTCGGCTGGCTGGAGGCGGCGCTCCCGGGCCCTCTCTTCGCGGAGTCCGGCCCCGTGCTCGCCGAGGCCACCTGCGACTTCAGACGGCCGCTCACGTACCCGGCCCGGCTGTCGATCGACGTCTACGCGACGCCACCCGGCCGGTCGAGCCTGAAGACGGTCTACGACGCGACGCGGGCCGACACCGCCGAGCGGGTGGCCACCGGCACGGCGGTCCTCGTGTGGGTCAGCGTGGAGGGCAGCGAGACGGTGCCCGTTCCGGACCTGGGCCTGCGCTGAACTACACGTCGAACAGGGCGTGCTCGTCCGGCGCCCGGAGGGATCGGGCCGCCACGGCGACGGCCTCCTGCACCGCCGGGGCGTCGGCCTCGAGTCCGGCGTAGACGTAGCCGTCCCGGAAGGGCCCGACGGCCCGCACCAGAATTTCGGCGCCGAAGTGCACGGCGGCGTCCCGACGCTCTGCGTCCGTCCAGAGGGCATCCTCGGTCTCCCCCAGCGCCTCGCGGTAGGCCGTCCGGAACGAGGTCCACGCCGTCTCGGCGGCGTCGGCCACGGCCGGGGAGGGGGCCCGGTGCCGCTGCATCCAGAGGTGTGCCGCCCAGTGCGCCACGTCCTGGAGCGGGCGGCCGTAGTGGGCCAGCTCCCAGTCGATGAGGCGGGGCTCGGTCCCCGCCACCAGGACCGACGACGGCCAGAGATCACCCATCGTGAGGCAGCGGCCCGGGTCGAGGAGGGCCTCCCCCAGTGCCGCCGCCCGCTCGCCCAGCGCCTCGGCGTCCGGCACGCCGCCCTGCGCCAGCATGTCGGCCACCGCCCGGTACTGGACCGCCTGCCGGGTCTCCTGCATCGGCCGGTTGTCGAACACCGTCGCGCAGGCCGGCCGGTCGTGCGTGGCGGCGTGGAGGCGCCCGATGAAGTGTCCGAGGTGGGTCCCGAGGGTCGGCGCCGTGGCCCGCAGCGTCGCCTCGTCGACGCGGCGAAGCCACTCCCCCAGCGAGGGCCGGTCGCCTAGGTCCTCCATCACGACCACGAACGCCTCCTCGTCGACGTCGCGGAGACGCGGGGCGCGCACCGCCGCCGACCGCACGCCCGCCAGCGCCCCGTCCGGGTCCAGCGCGTTGAGGCAGCGGGCCTCGATGAGGATGCGCGACGGGTCGAGCGGCACCGACGGGTCGGCGGCGATGTGGGGCGGGGCGTGCTTCACGATCAGGGCCCTCTCTTCCCCCGGCACGCGCCACACGACGTTCAGGTGCCCCTCCGGCAGCCGCTCGGGCTCGGCGGTGGGCGTAAAGTCCGGCAGACGCTCCCGGAGGTGGGGCAGGACCTCGTCGTCGGTCATGGAGAGACGGGCAGGCTCTTCGGGCAGACGGTCCAGCGGGGCAACCGACGTCGAATCCGGGACGGGCCTCGTGCCGACGGCGTTGCCCAGCGACCCCGACACGAGGGCACCCGTCTCGGGGCCGCTCTGGTCGGGGGGACGCGGTGAGCAGGCGGACGGACCGACGCGTCGGAGAGGAAGCAGGGGCGACCCCGTTCCGGATTCTGCGATCTCCGTCCACGCAGTGGGGCAGGCCCACTATGTCGGGTCGGTCGCCTCGATGTGCTCCTCAAGGCGCTCGATCTCCTGTTGCAGCCGCTCCCGCATCGGCGCCAGGCGCGGGTCGTCGTGGTGGGTGGACGCCTCCAGCACGGCCCGATGAAACCAGTGCTGGGCCTCCGGTCCTTCGCTGAGCGCAGAGAAGATCGGCTCGTCCGCCGCCAGGCTCTGATTGATCGACCACAGATTATGAATCTTGTCGGCCAGGCTGATGGCCGCGGCCTCCGGCGTCCCGGTGCGGATGCTCTCCAGATAGTCTTCTTTGCGGGCACGCCAGGGGCGCATCGCGCCCTCGTCGTCGAGCTTTTGCTCGGACACCCGGGCCACGAGGCGCGCCACCTCGGCCCCCACGGCCTCGCGCAGCTGCTTGCGCCGCAGGCGCTGCCCGTGCTGATTCATGTCCTCGATCGTGTCGTGCAGGTACGCGGCGGCGGCCGTGACCTCGTCCCATCCGGCCCGGCGCACGATCGACGCGACGGTCGCCAGGTGAGACATCACTGGAATCTGGATGTCGTCGTCCTCCGGCACCTCGAAGGCCGGGTCGCGCCACGCGCTCTTGCGGTAGGTGCCGTCGTGCCACTGGGCCGACAGCTCGATGGCGTGCTCGAGGAGGGGACTGAAGAGGGCGTCGGGGGAGGCGGGGGACTCCATCGGGGCGAAGGCGTCGCTAAAGTTCGACGATCTGGTGGGCGGACGTATCGGTGTCGAGCGCGGCCCGGAGGTCGCCGAGCAGGTCGAGGCTGTACTTGTTGAGGTAGTACAGAACGTTGATGTGTCGCTCCTGAAGCGTGGCCTGTGGCCGGAGGTTGGCCTGGGCCTTCGCGAGCTGCGCCCGCACCTCGTCGTGGTGGCGCTTTTCGGCCCGCACGGTCCGCTGCTTCAGGTCCTCCATCTCCTCGACGATGGCGGCGCGGGCGGCCTCCGCCGAGGAGGTGAGCGTCTGATCGACCGCCCCCACCTCCGGCTTCAGGGCGTTGAGGGCCTGGTGCATCTGGGTCGTCGCGTCCCGGAAGACGGCGTCGATGTCGACCTCCATCGTGTTGACGACCACCTCCTGAAAGAGCGCGTCGAGCCGGGCGCGGAAGTCGCACACCGTGAGGTCGTACTTATCGAGCACCTTCTGCACCTTGCCCTCCACGAGGCTCACGCTGGCGCGGGGATGGATGAGGGGCATGTCGAGCCCGGCCCAGTTGTAGACGTCGCCGTACTGCGCGAAATAGGACACCTCGCCGGGCCCCGCCACGTAGGCGGCCGTGGGCAGAAGAAGATCCTGCATGAGGGGACGCAGCACGACGTTCGGGCTGAAGCGCTCGGGGGCGGTGTCGAGGCGGTCGAGCAGATCGGCCCGCGAGACGCGCCGACCGTCGTGCCGGAACACGAAGCCGCCGTCGTCGGCCCGGTCGATCGGGTAGCGCCCGTCCTCCTCCAGCCAGAAGAGGTTCGTGGGCCGGGCGTGGACCTGCGCGTGGTAGCCCCGGTCCCGGAGGGCCTGACTGGTGGCTTCGATGCGGGCCGCCGGGGCCGCCGGGTCCTCTAGTTCCCGCCGGAAGAGGGGGCGCGTGAGGGCCTTGAGGCGCGCGTCGTCGGGGTTGATGAAGACGAGGCCCTCGTCCTCAAACAGGGAACGAAAGAGGTGGGCGAAGGCGTCTTCGAGGGGCGTGCCGGGCCGGTAGGCCGCCCGCACCCGCTCCATGACCGCCGGCTTGAAGTCCGACGGGGGCAGCGTGTCGTCGAGGCGGTCGAGGAGGCCGTCGATGGCGCCGGTGAGCTCGATGCGGCCCACTGCGCCCGGGTTGTCGTCGACGCCCGGGTCGTAGGACAGCGAGACGACGTCGTTGCGGCGCAGAACGTGGGTCGTGGCAATCTCTTCGAAGTCGTGGTCCTCCCCCTCGACCCAGAAAACCGGCACCACGGGCCGGCCGGTCTGCTCGGCCCACTCCTCGGCCAGCTGGAGCGTCGTGATCGTCTTGTAGATGGTGTAGAGCGGGCCGGTGAAGAGGCCGACCTGCTGCCCGGTGGTGATGGCGATGGTCTCCGGATCCCGGAGCGCGTCGACGTTGCGCTGCGTGGCGGTTCCACCGCCCCAGTGCTCGTTCTGCTCCGCGAGGACGTCGGCGAGGGCCTCGCGGTCGACCGGCCGGGCCGCGGCCTGTTCGGCCCGTTCGTGACGAACGGGCGTCTTCCGCCAGTCGCCGGGGTAGAAGTCGGCCACCGCCTCGTAGTTGGTGCAGTAGTCGACGAAGAGGTCCGGGAACGCCCCCAGGTCGGCGGGCGAACATCGACGGGCGGCGGCGCGGACGGCGGTGGACATGCGGGACACGGGGAATCAGGTGAAACGGGCGGGGCAGGGGCCTTTCCTCCGGCCAACAAAAAAGGCGAAGCCAGAGGGACAAACCCTCGCGGCTTCGCCGGGCGCATGGGCGGGGTCGATCAGCTAGCCATCGACGGGGACGCGTCGGATCGGCGCTAGTTTTTGTTTTGCTCCTGCTCTTCATCCTGCTCGAGCTGCTGGATTTCGTCCCGCAGTTCGGCGGCGCGTTCGTAGTCCTCCTCCTCGACGGCTTCCTCAAGCTGCTTCTGTTTTCGCTCGAGCTCGGTGCCGCCGGTTTCTTCTTCCTCCCCCGCCGAGGCCTCTTCGGCCTGCTGGGTGATGGAGGAGATGCCGGACTCGTCCTCGGCGACGATGCCGGCCTCGTCGAGGACCATCGGCGCCACGTAGATTGGGGCGTCGACCCGAACGGCAAGCGCCACGGCGTCGCTGGGCCGGGAGTCGAGCTGGTGCTCGTCGCCGTTGTGACGGTAGCGGACCTTCGCGAAGAAGGTGCCCTCACGGAGCTCGTCGATCACGACCTCCGTCACCTCAACCTCCAGCTCCTCGAAGGTGTCGCGCAGCAGGTCGTGCGTCATCGGCCGCGGGGGCTGGATTTTCTCCAACTCCAGCGCGATCGCCTGTGCCTCGAACGCACCGATAATGATCGGCAGGCGACGATTGCCCTCTACCTCGCCCAGCACAAGCGCGTAGGCGCCGCCGCTGGAGGGACTCGTCGAGAGACCGATGATATCAACCCGGGTAAAATCCATCGCGATCGCAGTGTATTCAGAAGAAGCATCCGACACTCAAAGAACAACGGGGACTCTTCTCGAACCAGGGGGGGCAGCAGAGGCACCCGATCGCCGCTACGCGTTGCCGTTCGGAGCGTCTGTAGAAAGCATCTCATCCAACGCAGTCAGAAACGCCTTGTTCTCCGCTCGCGTCCCTGCGTTCACACGCAAATACCCCTCCAGTTCGGGGTACCCCCCCATGTTACGAATAAGGATTCCGCGGTCGGCTAAGCGATTGTGCAACTGGTCGGCGGGCATCGGGGTCGTGAAGATTGCGAAATTTGCCTCGGTCGGCACGACCTCGACGCCGTCGAGGGCCCGGAGGGCTTCGGTGAGCTCCGTGATAGAGACCTGCATCCGGCGGACCCGCTCCTCGATGAGGCCCGGACGCTCCAGGACCGCCAGGGCCGTCTGCTCCGCGAACCGGTCTACCACGAACGGGAGACGGGCCTTCATCAGTTCGCGCACCACCGGCGGCCGGGCCACGAGGTATCCCAGCCGGGCCCCAGCCAGGCCAAACCCCTTCGAGAGGGTGCGGAGCACCATGATGTTCGGGTGCTCGTCCATCAGTTGCACGGCGCTCGGCTCGGTGTTGAACTCGACGTAGGCCTCGTCGACCACCACGACGCCCGGCGACGCGGCGGCCACCCGCTCGATCTCGGCCAGGGTCATGGCCCGCCCGGTCGGGTTGTTGGGCGTGGCCAACACCGTCAGGCGGGCCCCCGTCGACCGCACCGCGGCCACGAGGCCGTCCGTGTCGAACCGCAGGTCCTCGCGTGGCGGTACGCTCGTGAGGGCCGCGTCCTGGAGGCGCGCCACTTTCTCGTAGAGGGAGAAGAGCGGGCGCGGCAGCACCATCGGCGTGCCGGGGTCAAGGAAGGCCAGCCCGAAGGTGTAGGTGATCTCGTTCGAGCCATTGCCGACGATGATGCTCTCGGGCGGCACCTCCTCGTGGGCCGCCAGCGCCCGGCGCAGCTCTCGTGGCTGCTCGCTCGGGTACCGGTTGAACGCCACTTCGCCGAAGGCGTCCAGCAGCTCCCCCTTCAGGGCATCCGGGAGGTCGTAGGGGCTCTCGTTCTGGTTAAGCTTGACCTCGATGTCGGGGGGCGTGTCTACGACGTACTCGCTCTGCTCCCGCACGGCGGGACGGATCAGCTCTACCACGTCGTCGATTGAGGTCGAGGAGGTGTCTGTGGCCATGGGTAGGGGCGGGTTGAGCGAGAACGTCGGAGCCCCAGGGGGGCGGGGCCATTCCGGCATTGATCGAAGGTAGGGGCAGCCGGGCCGAATGTCTTCTCCGTCACGACTTTTTCGAACCGGCGCCGTTCGCCGCGGTGGGCGGAGCCGCCTCGGCCCGGTCCAGCCGGGCGCGGATGGCCTCGGCGTGGGCCTGGAGGTCCTCCGCCTCGGCGAGGGTCGTGATCTGGTCGCCCGTCTGTTCGAGACGCTCGCGGGTGTAGGACAGCACGGACTGGGTGCGCACGAAGTCGCCCACGCCGAGCGCGGAGGCGTGGCGGGCGGTTCCCCCCGTGGGCAGGACGTGGTTGGGCCCGGCGAAGTAGTCGCCCACCGGTTCCGAGGAGTATTCTCCCAGGAAGAGGGCCCCGGCGTGCCGGATGCGGGTCATCGTCTGCCAGGGGGCCTCGACGTGCAGCTCCAGGTGCTCGACAGCAAGCTCGTTCATCAGGGCCACCGCCTCCGCGATCGTGTCGGTGACCACGCAGGCCCCGTAGCTGGAGAGCGCCTCCTCGATGACGTCGGCCCGCGGGAGAGCGGGCACGCGGGCCTCGACCTCCGCCGCCACGGCCTCGGCCAGCGGACGATGGGGCGTAACGAGAATCGCGGACGCACGGACGTCGTGTTCAGCCTGCGAGAGGAGGTCGGACGCCACGAACTCGGGGGTCGCCGTCTCGTCGGCCAGTACGCCGATCTCGCTGGGGCCTGCGACCGAATCGATCCCCACTCGTCCGAACACCTTCTTCTTGGCGGCGGCGACGTAGGCGTTGCCGGGCCCGACGATCTTGTCGACGGCCGGGACCGTGTCGGTGCCGAAGGCGAGGGCCCCGACGGCCTGCGCGCCCCCCACGGCGTAGACGTGCTCAAGCCCGAGGAACGCGGCGGTGGCCATCACGAGCGGATGCGGGCGCCACCTGGGCGGGAAGCGCGTTCATGAGGAGGCTCGACGGGTAGAAGGCCGTGCCGCCGGGCACGTAGAGGCCCACCCGCTCCATCGGCACCACGCGCTGGCCGAGGATGACCCCGTCGCCGTCGTCGGTGAACCAGGACTCGCGCACCTGCTTCTCGTGAAAGCGCCGGATGTTTTCGGCCGCGGCGGCGATGGCGTCGTGCAGGTCGCCCTCCAGGGCGTCGGCGGCCGCCGCGAGCATCGACGGGGGGACCTTCACCGGATCGGGGCGCACGCCGTCGTACTGCTCGGTGAGGGCCAGCAGCCCGGCGTCGCCGTCCCCGCGCACCTGCTCGAGGATGTCGTCGACCGCCGCGTCGACCTCGTCGCTGAACGTGGCGTCGCGGCCCAGGATGGCCTCGAGGCGGGCGGTGTCGTCGGGGGTGATAACGGGAATCATCGGGCACAGACGTCGAGACGTGCGGGGGACGAGGCGGTACGGTGTCGGGAAGAATCTACGTCTCCCTATTCCGCGAGCGAGGGCGTGTTCGTTGCGGGCCGTTGAAAGGTTGGAATATTCGACGTCCAGGCTGCCGTCTCCGAGACGAGCCGGTCTCCGAGACGCGTCACTGTGGGCCCTCGGCCACCTGAACGATGCCGCGCACCAGGGTCATCAGCTCCCCGCGCACCCGCTGGCCGACCTCGAGCACCTCGTCGTGGTCGAGCGCCCCGTCGGCGAGGCCGGCGGCCGGGTTCGTGATGGTCGAGAGACCGACCACATCCATCCCGAGCATGTGGGCCTGAATGACCTCCGGGACCGTGCTCATGCCCACGGCGTCGGCCCCGAGGCGCTCCAGGGCGCGCACCTCGGCCTTGGTCTCGTAGTTGGGGCCCATTACCCAGGCGTAGACACCGCGCCGCACGTCCAGGCCCAGGTCGAGGGCGCGGGCCTCGGCGCGGTCGGTCCAGGCCGCGTCGTAGTACGGCCGGTCGCGCTCGGGCGGGGCGGCCCCGTCGGCCGCCGAGGGGCGCCCGGTGCCCGCGCCGGGACTTACGAACGCCAGATTGAGGTGGCTCGTGAGAAACATCAGCGTCCCGGGCCGGAAGGTGCGGTTGATGCCCCCGGCGGAGTTGGTGACGACCATGCGCTCGGCCCCGAGGGCGTCGGCGAGCCGCACGGGAAAGGCCAGCCGCTGGACCGGGTAGCCCTCGTACAGGTGCACCCGGCCCTGCACGAACACGACGGGCGTGCCCTCCAGCGTCCCGAAGATGAGCCGCCCCTCGTGCCCCTCGACCGTCGAGGCCGGGTAGCCCGGAAGGGCCGCCGCCGGGACGGCGGTCGTGTCGCGCGCCGCCTCGGCCAGCACCCCCAGGCCGGAGCCCAGAATGAGGGCCACCCGCGGCGTGAGGGACACCCGGTCGCGCACCGCCTCCACGGCGGGCTGCAGGTCGTCTTCGAGGGCGTCGGGGGCGGACTTGAAGTTCATGGGCACGCACAGGACGGGAAGGCGGGGAGCGAGGGCCACCGGGCCCGCGTTCTACGACGGACTGCGCAGGATGCGGTAGTTGCGGAGGCTCCACAGCAGCTGCTCCACCACGACGCGGATGGTGGTGGTGAGGGGGATCGCGACGAGCATTCCCAGAATGCCCCCGAGCCGGGCCCCAATCAGCACGACGAACAGGATGACGAGCGGATGGGCCTGCGCCGCCCGCGAGAAGATGAGGGGCTGCAGCAGCACGTTGTCGGCCAGCTGCGTGAGGGCCATGGCGAGGGCCACCCACGGCACCAGCACCAGGTTGCCGGTCTGCGCGATGCCCACCAGCGTCCCGCATAGGAAGCCCAGGAACGGCCCGAAGTACGGAATTGTGTTGGCCAGCCCCGTGAAGATGCCGATGGCGATCGCGTTCTGCAAGCCCACGATCCAGAGAAGCACCGAGGCGATGACGGCGATGGAGGTACATTGAACCAGCAGGGCGCGGAAGTACCGCCCAATGTTGCCCTCCACCTTGTCGGCAATCGCGAGGGTGACCTCGACGTAGCGGTTCGGCACCAGCCCCATCAGGGTCCGGCGGATCTGCAGGCCGTCCTTCAGTAGGAAGAACGTCACGAACGGAATGATGACGACGGCGTAGACGATGTTGGTGAAGACCGCGACGACCGAGCTCACCGTTTGGGCGACCTGGTCTCCCTTCACGAGGTCCCCCTGCATGAGCGCCTGCCCCATCCGTTCGACGTTGTCCACCAGCACGCCCTTCTCGATCGGCACGATCGGACGCACCCGATTCTCGATGTACGCGGCCGCGTCGGCCGCCACGTCGACGCTGATGAGCTGACCGAGCTCTCGCACCTGTTGCCCCACGAATGGCACGACGGAGGTGACGAGGACCGCCAGGCCGCCCAGCACGAGCACGAAGGTGACGAAGATGGCCGACACGCGGTTCAGGCCCACGCTCTGCAGCCAGTCGACGATGGGGCGGAGCAGGTAGGCCAACACCCCCCCCACGGCAAGGTACAGCACCAGGCCCGCGAAGTACCACAGCACCCATCCCGTTAGGGCGACGGCCGCCGCCCCCAGCAGGAAGCGCACGATCCGGTCGAGGGTAACGGTCGACGCCTCCGAGCCGGTCGAGAGCGGGGACAGGGTCTGGGCCGGACGCCCAATTGTGGACGGGGGGGGCGGCTCTTCACTCGACGGGTCGTCCCGGGCGACGGCGTGCCGGTCGCCCCGGGCGCTGGGGTCGGGGGAAGACGGCGAGGCGTCGGGGGCGTCGGCCATGGGCAAAGACGGGAAGCGAAGGGTGGTGCCGGGCGGCGCGGCGGAGGTCGGGGCCCTCAGTTGCTACCGGGTCTGTTCCGTCCGCTCCAGTTCGTCCAGAAGGGGATAGATCGTGTCGGAGGTGAAGCCGCGTCGACGAAGGTAGCGGTATAGCTTCTGCCTTCGGCGGCGGGGATCGTCCTCGTCGGCGAGCCGGGCCCAGCGCTTCTCGGCGTGCTCGCGGGCCGCGGCGACGGGGTCTTCGTCCTCGAAGAGTTCGGCGACGGCCCGCTCCGCCACGTGCCGGTCGACCCCCCGCTCGACCAACTCCCGCTGGATCCGCACAGGGCCGTACTTTTTGCTCGCAAATCGGTTGCGCACGTAGTCGCTCGCGTAGGCCTCGTCGTCGAGATACCCGAGCTCGCGGAGCCGGGCCACCACGTCCTCGACCACGGACTCAGGCGCATCCTGGCGCCGGAGCTTGCGGCGTACTTCCTCCTCGGTGCGGGGCTTGTGGGCGAGGTAGTCGAGGGCCCGCTGCTTGGCCTGGACGTACTGCTCGTCCTGCTCGATCGTGCGTCGTTCCTCGGGCGTGAGGGTGGCCCCGACGTGGAGCCCGTGCTTGACCACGAGGTCCTGGTGGACCCCAAAGGCAAACTCCCCGTCCAGGAAGACGGAGGTTCGGTTCGTGTCGTGCGTCTGGGTCTCAAGTGCCGTGATGGTGCCGGCGTCCGGTTCCTCGGACATGGTTGGGGGCAAGTTGGCTAGAAGCGAATGCTTTGTTCGTACAGCCCGGGCCGTGCCGGGATTCACGACCCGCCCGGCTCCGGCGCCGGCTGGCAGCGGACCATGCCGGGCTCGACGGAGCGCACGAGCGAGTCGACGGACACGGCCACCGCAATGCCCAGTCCGCCCTCGACGTTCGAGATGGGCTCGCGCCGACCGGGGTCCGTGCGGGTCCGGGCGAACGCCGCAAACGCCGTGTCCCCTCGCACGAGCGCCGTGGTGACGTTGTGGGGCGGCAGCGGGGCCTCGGCGCTGTCGACCGGCACGGCGTAGACGCCCCGCCACTGGTACGCCCCGTTGCGCCGCGTGTAGGTGTCCTCGCGGCGGACCTGGGCGGGCTGCAGGAAAAACTCGACGACCTCCGACGGGAACGGGGTGGCATCCGGTCGGAGCTGGGCCCGGACCCATGTGCTCGTGTCGGCTCGCGGGGCCCCGCGCGGCCCCGTCCATCGCACTGTCACGTCCATCGGGTAGATGTAGCCGAGGTCGGCCGGGATGTCGAGCGAGTCGCGGCGGAGCGAGTCGACCTGCACCGCCCGGGCCGGCGCGTCCGGCACGTCCACACACACCGTGCGGATGTCGATGGGCGCGGGGGTCTTGCCCCGCGCCCGGGCCGTGTTGCCCTCCCATCGGACCGTCAGTCGCCAGGGCGTCCCGGGCGGCACGACCGCCTCGGCCGGCGACCGGTACCGTCCCGGTGTGCCCGGCGCCTCTTCGTAGGGGTAGCGGGTGCCGTCGAGCTGGACGGTGACCTGCGCCCCGGACACCCGGTCCGCAAGGGAGTCGCTCCCCGCGCGGAGGGGCCGTGTCCGCCGCAGAAGGACGGGGGGCAGGGGCCGCCCCGTCTCCAGGAAGGCCTCGACGACGAGGGATTCCTCCTCGACCGGCGTGGTGGACCAGTCGCAGCGTGCCAGGCCGAGCACGAGGCCCACCGCCAGGAGGGCCCGCCCGACCGCCGATGCCGAGAGGAAGCGGATCATGCGTCGAACTGTGGTCTGGATCGGGGGGACCTCAGAGCTGCATCTCGATCTTCAGAAGCGGGAGGATCGGGAGGCCCCGCTGAGAAGAGACGCTGACGCCCGTCTCGGTCGGTTCGTAGGTGCGGCTCAGCTCGTTCTCCCGGTTCGTGGCGTTAAACAGGTTGAGCGTGGCCGTCCAGCGGGCGGACAGAAACTGGAAGCTGTAGCCGAACGTGAGGTCGACGCGGAAGTACGGCGCGAGGCGGTCGTTGTTGATCTTGGGCCGGTGCAGGTAGGAGACCGGCGACCGGTCGACCGGGTCGCCGACCTGATACCGCGCGACGGGCGCGGAAATCGGATACCCGCTTCGCCACTCCGTGGCGACCGTCGCGCTCCACGAGCGCCCCTTCCACCCGAGTGCCCCGCGGAGCGTGTAGGGCACGTCGAGATCGGAGGGGCGCCACCGCAGCCCCGACTGGACCCGGCCCGGCGCCCGCACGAAGGTCCGCCCCGTGCTAACCCCGAGCCGCCCGGTCCAGGGCCCGCGCCCGTACACCGCACTCAGCTCGACCCCGGCCGCCCGCTTCTCTCCCCGGGTGTACTGGCCCAGGAGGGCCCCGACGCTGATGCCGGGCCCCTCGATGTCGTCTTTCTCCTGGAAGACGTCCGAGGGCACGAGGAGATTGCGGGTGCCGCGCAGGTACGAATCGACCTCGAGGGTCAGTCCCGGCTGGGGGTGGGCACGGGCTTCGAGCCCGACCTGGAGCCCGGTCGCCGGCCGCACCCGGTCGCTCGACGGCACCCACCGACTCGACACCAGGTCGTAGGCCAGGGACTGCCGGTCGCGCAGACGGTGCAGGTACTGAACGTGGACCCCGGCGCTGCCCCGCAGCACGAGCCAGCGTGGATGCACGGCGTAGCGCGCACTCATCCGGGGCGCCACCCGAACGTAGTCGCCTCCGCTGAAGTAGCTGAACCGGAGGCCCGGCTGAAGGGTCCATTCGGGACTCGGACTCCACACGTCCTGCACATATCCGCTGAACTGAACGGCCCCGAGGGCACTCTCCTGCTGGCGACGGCGCACCATCCCAGTCGAGCGTTGGATCTCGCTGTCGAGGGTGCTCTCGAACTGGAGCGTCGAGGCCTTGAAGCCGGCCGTAAGCTCGTGGCTCACCGAGTGGTGGTAGTTGACGTCGACCTTCACCCCGGCGTCATGCAGCCGCACGCGGTAGTCGGAGGTAAGCAGCGCCGTGGTGGTGGGCTGCACGAGGGAGGCCTCCTGGGCGCGGTACCCCGAGTAATAGGCCGTGCTCGTGGCGTACACGTTGTCGCTCACCAGGTACTTGTGCTGCGCGCTCACGACGCGGTTCGACCAGTCCTGGTCGACCTCAAAGAAGAGGTCGGCGGGCCGGAGCCAGGAGTCAAAATCCAGCGACAGGTTGAAGGGCAGCCGGAGGTCGAGGTCGTCGCGGCCGTGGTAGTAGCTGAGGGACAGGCGGTGCTGGTCGTTGAATCGGTGGGCCACCTTTGCGCTCGTGTCGTAGAAGTAGTAGCCGGTCCGGAGGGTGTCGCGCCGCCCCCGTTCGTTGGTCACCGGATGGGTGCGCCCGACGAGCTTGTCGATGTAGGAACGGCGCCCGGAGAGCATGAAGGAGGTGCTGGACGTGAGCGGCGCCTCGATGCGGAACCGCCCACTGAGCACGCCGAGCCCAACCTTGGCGGAGGGCTGGCGGCGACTCCCGTCCTTCATCTGCGCGTCGACGACCGAGGAGAGCCGCCCCCCGTACTCCACCGGAAAGCTGCCCCGATAGAGGTTCGTGTTCTTGAGCGTACCGGTCTGGAAGGTGGAGATGAGGCTGAAGGCGTGCCAGGGGTGATAGACCGGCGCGCCATCGAGCAGGTAGAGGTTCTGGTCGGGGTCGGCGCCCCGGACGCTGAGCCCGCCGCCGACGATGCCGGTCTTCCGGATGCCGGGCGTCCACCGCAGAACCCGAAACAGGTCCGGCTCCGTGAACGACGGCAGCCGGCCCAGCCGGGCGAGATCGACCGACGTCATGCCCGGCTGCTGTGACTCCTCCTCGACGGTGGTCGAGCCGGCCTCCACGACGACCTCCTCGGACTCGATCGGGGCCGGGCGCAGAGCAATTCGGTGGGGCGATCCCCCGGCCGCGAGGGTTGTGTCGACCGTCTCGTACCCGAGGTAGGAGAGGCGGACGGCGTAGCGCTCGGCCGGCAGCGAGGAGACGACGAAGTAGCCATCCGTGTTCGTCGTGGCCCCAGCCTGGAGGTCCGTGAGGTACACGTTGGCGCCCGGCAGCCGCTCTCCCGTCTCGGCGTCGATGACGTAGCCGGTCAGCGCGGCCCGTTGCCGAGGGGCGTTGTCGGGGGACGACGTGCCCACGAGTACGTACTGCCGACGGCGCACCCGCTCGGCCCGCAGCCCGGTGCCGTCGAGGACGCACCGAAGGGCCGCCCGCCGGTTCGTCCCCGTGTAGCGGCAGGATGCCGACCGTCCCCGCACCAGCCGCTCGGCGTACACGAGGTCGAGGCCCGTCTCGGCCCGTAGGGTGGCGAGTGCCTGCTCCAGCGGCACGTCGTTCACCTCGATCTGCACGGACTGCCCCCGACTCGCCGGTCCCCCCACGCCCCACACGGCCAGGACAACAATGAGCGCGGCAAGTCGGTGCGGCACAACGGTCTCTTTTTATTCCAGAACGGAACCCGGAGTCCGTTCTACATGCGCCCCCTCAGTTCTGTTCGAGAACCGGTGGGCGGCCGCGGGCACCCGCGACAGGAATCGCGCTTCACGCCGCGGAGACGGGGCCTGGTCGACCGACGTTCGCGGAGGGGACGCCCCCCCGAACCGGGCTCTGGTCTACGGCTGAGGCACGAGGCGGTACTCGTCTCCGTCCCGCTCCACCTTCGCGCCAAGGGTCGCCGCCAGCGCGTCGAGGACCTGCCGAACCGGCTGCTGGCGCTCGAAGGTGCCGGTGATGGGCTCGTCGGCGAGGGCGTCGGCGACGGTGATCTGCACGTCGTAGTGGCGGCTCAGGCGGTCGGCGATGGACGAGAGCCGCACCGCCCGGAAGACAAAGAGGCCCGTCCAGTCCAGGGCCTCGGTCAGGTCGGTCCGCGTCGGTGGGGCAGGGGCCTCGCTCCGTGCCACCCAGCTCTTCTGTCCCGGTTTGAGAACGACGGGCTCGTCGCTCGTCCCACGCACCTGCACCGAGCCGCTGGCGAGCACGACCTCCGTCGTGTCGGCGGCGGCCCGGACGCCGAACTGCGTGCCGAGCACCGTGGCCGTGGCCGTCGGCGTCTCGACGACGAACGAGGCTCCGTCGGGGCGGCGCGGGACGTCGAAGAAGGCGCGGCCCTTCCGCAGCGACACGCGTCGCGCCCCGTCCTGGGGCCAGGACGCCGGATACGAGAGGCGGGCCGCCCCCGCGAGCCGGACGGTCGAGCCGTCGGCGAGGGTGACGGTGCGGGTGGCCCCGTCCGCCACCGTCACGGTGGTCGTAGAGTCCCCCCCCGGCCAGAACAGCAGCGCGACGACGGCGACGCCGGCGACGAGGGCGGCCAGGGCGAGGCGGCGCGTCCACCGGGCCCTCGTCGACGAGTCCCGCGATCCGGGCGAGCGCGGAGCGCGGTCGGTCCGCCGCGTCGCTGGTTCCGATTCGGCGGCCCCGTCGGCGGCGGGCGTCCCGTCGGCGGACGCCCCGAGGGGCTCGGCGTGGGCCGCCCAGGCCGCCTCGAAGTCGGCCCGCTCCTCCCGGATGCGCTCGACGACGTGCTCGAGGGCGGGACGTTCGTTGAGGGCCCGCTCGATGTCGTCGCGGGCGGCGGCGAGGGCGGCCTGCTCCTCCGCGGTCAGGGCCTCGGTGTGACCCTCCTCCGCCAGCACATACAGCACCAGGAGACGACGGTCGGACAGGCGCTCCTGCAGGTGCTCCCGAAGGCGCGTGCGGACCCGGCACCATTGTGTCCAGGCGGCCGCCAGTTCAGGGTCGTCGTCCAGCCGCTTCTCCAACTCCTCCCGCCGGTCGGGAGCGGGATCGGGATCGAACAGGAGTACGTCGAGCAGGTCCTCCATGAGTCTCCGGGTCAGGTGCGTCCGTAAGCGGGTTCTGTCGCCTCGGTCGTCGCCGAGACGGGGGTCGTGTGAGTCTAGACGCCGTGTCCGGTGGGAAAGTAACACGACCGTTGCCCGGGCGGGCCGCCGCGCCGAGCGGGAGACCAACGACTAGAATCCGAGCCACAGTAGCGCCAAAATCATCCCGAGCGCGTCCCGCATCGTCTCGAAGGCCCGCTTTACCTGCATTTTCACGGCGGCCTCGGTCGTGTCGAGCATCTGGGCAATTTCGCGGTACAGGTAGCCGTACTCACGGAGCTCCATGATGCGGCGGGCCTTGGGCGTCAGGGCATCGAGGGCCTTCTCCACGTCGACGTGCGCGCTCCGGTCTTCCGGCTCCGTGGTGCGCTTGGGCGGCAGCTCCGGATCATAGAGCGTCTCCTTCATGTCGTAGCGCCCCCGATAGTAGTCCTGAAGCTCGAAGAGCGCGGCCTTCATGGCGAAGGACTTGAGGCTCCCGGGTTTCTGGAGGTCCTCCAGTCCCTTGTGGACCCGCATGAGGGTGTTCTGGACTAGGTCGTCGACGTCGGTCTCCTTCCCGATCCGGTTGATGAAGTATCCTCGCAGCACGGGCTCGAGGCGGCGGAGCAGGTCGTTCCAGGCCTCCTGGTCCCCATCCTGGGCACGACGAACCTGGGCCGGATCGAGTGAGGGGTCAGCCATGAACGATGTGCCTGCGGTCAGGGGACGTGAGGGGACCCGAGTGGCCGTGGATCGACACCCCGCACCCGGGGCATACGGAAAGGGGTGGACTTTTGACTGAAATCAACTGGTGTCTAGATGAGAACCGACGCACGTTCGTTCCGTACAAGTACTGATATTCCTATAGCTGCACTGTCTGAAAATGAGTCGACGGCCGTCTCCCCAGGAGATCGATTGGGGACCGCTTTCGTCGCCGTCCGACGCCGACGAGCGACGCTCCGTCGCGCACTGCTCCTGCGAACGCTTTCCACTCAACCTGCGACACACGACCATGAGCCTGTACGACCTGCATAACGCCAAGCTCAACGAGATGGACGGGGAAGGCTTTGCCTACTCCGAAAAGACGGTGTACGGAAAAGCCTACAAGGGCGTCTTCTTCGGCGAGGACGAGGAGGAGATTGAGCAGCTCGCCGACGACGAAGACGACGCCACGTTCGAGGGGATCCTCTACGACCGGAGCCGCGAGCGGGAGAAGAGCTTCTCCGTCGAGGTGACCGACGTCATCAGCACGCCGTCCGGCGAGCGGGCGGATTTCGTGGCCACGGAAAAGCCGTAGGCACCACTGGCAATCGGATCTGCATCGGAAGAGAGGCCGCCCCGGTTCGGGTCGGCCTCTTCTTTCGTTCACGGGGTCGGGCTCTGGTCCGACGAGCGGCCCCGACCATGCCGGAGATTGTAGGTCAGGCCGACCTCGGGGGTCACCTGCACGAGGTCGACGCCCCCAAAGACCACGATGCGCCCGAAGTTGCCGGCGAGCCCGAGCGACACCGCCGGGGCCACGTCGCGGTCGCGGGCGGGATCGATCTGAACGCCGAGCCCGGCCGCGGGCTGGATGGGAGACGAGAAGACGTCGTAGAAGCCGAGGGCCTTCACCGTGAGCTTCTGACCGTCGTCGCCCTCGACGACGGCACTGTTGACGGCGGCCTGGAGGTGAACCCCGCCGCCCGGCTGCGTGTACCCGGCGGCGAGCCCGAGGGGCGTGTCGCCCCGGCCGTACAGCCCCACCGTGCCGCCCGCGTAGGCCAGCAGGCCCACGGCGGCCGCCGCCCCGAGGGCCGGCAGGCGGAGGCTCGTATCGTCGTCCTCGTCCTCCTCATCGTCGTCGTCCGAGCCGGCCCGCGTGCCGCGCCCTCGTGCCCTCCCCCCGCTCTTCTCCGTATCGTCCCGCTCGGCGGTCCGGCGCGGGGCCTCTTCCGGCCCGGTGCCCCCACGCCCCACCGTCTCGCGGCGGGGGCGGACCGTCCGCGTGCCGTTGCGGTCGTCGACGTAGTAGGGCCGCGGCGCCACGCGCCAGCCGATGAAGATGCGCGTGCTCGGCGTGTAGACGCTCGGGCTCCGTCGGGGCTCGGGCCGGCGCTCCCGCGCGTCGGACGGCCGGCGCCGCTCGGAGGTCGACGCGGCGTCGGACACGAACCCCATCCGCTCGACGACGAGGTCCTCGAGCCTCGCCCCCTCCAGCAGTGCCTTCCGGGCCGCGGCCCCGGACGCGTCGAGAAGGAGCCGCTCGTGGCCCACCGTCACCTCGAAGGAGTAGATGCTCGGGATCGGCGCGAGGGCCATGCTGTCGACGGCCACGATCAGGTCGCCGACATACTCGCCGTCGGCCACCACTTCGGCCCGGAGCTCCACGTTTGTCATCCGAATTCCGGCGGGCGCGCGCCGACCGGGCAGGATCTCTCCCTCGTACAACACCCGGGACCCGGGCTGCCACCCGAGGACAAACGACCACTGGGAGGTCGAGTCGTCGGCCGCGTACCGGTAGTCGAGGGCCAGCGAATCGATCTTCGGCAGAAGGTACGGGGCCTTGCGGCCCATCTCGTCCAGCAGCCCGGAGAGGGAGGCCGGCCAGTCGGTGAGCGCCACCTGCCCATCCCCCTGCCCCCGAACCGCCGGGCCGGTCGTGTCCGCCTGTTGGGCCCCGGCGGGACGGGCTCCCCCCATGAGCAGAAGGACCGCGGCGAACAGGACGAGAGCGCGACGCATGACGGGCTGTAGAGAGTAAGGTTCGGGAAAGTGTCGGGGTAAAAAGCCGCGGCCAAGGGCCGAAACGTTACGCTTCCGCCTCGAAATTCTGAAGCACCGCGAGGAAGGTCGCCCCGTACCGGTCCAGCTTCACGTCGCCGACCCCGTGGAGGGCCCGAAACTCCGACGCCGTCTCCGGCCGGTGCTCCACCATGGCCCGGAGGGTCTTGTCGTTGAAGATGACGTACGGGGGCACCTCCTGCTCCCGGGCCAGCGCCTGCCGCCGCTCCCGAAGCCGCTCGAAGAGGGCCCGCTCCGGGCCGTCGGCCGGGAGCTCGCCGTCGCTCCCCGTCTTCGTGGTGGAGGCCCCGCCCGAACGGTTGGTCTCGGGGTCCCGAAAGGCCACCGTTTCTTCTCCCCGCAGCACCGGGCGGCACGCCTCGGTAAGGGTGAGGGCCCCGTACCCGGTCACGTCCACGTCGATCAGGCCCTTGGCCACGAGCTGCCGGATCACGGACCGCCACTCGGCCTTCGACCGGTCGGCGCCGATGCCGTGGGTGGAGAGCTCCGTGTGGTTGTGGCGGCG
>JBDGQP010000225.1:0-17047 GCA_042218975.1 Salinibacter sp. | reverse complement strand
TCTCGGGCACTCCGTGAAGCGGTCTCCCCGAGCGTTACTCCGAGGCCCTCTGCTCTGCAAGGATCGTGAGAAACGAACGCCCCCCAACGCCCGGGCGGCTACCGTCCGCTAGGCGAGGCAGGCGCGGGATTCTGCGGAGCAGGGGAGGATGGGGAACGCACGTCTTTCGGAATGACGGTCCACGTCGGCGGTGTGCTGGGAACACCATCAGCGCTGCGCCGGATGCCGACCACGCGCCGGGCATCGCCGGTGCGGCGCAGGAACACCTCCGTCGTCCCGGGGCCCACGTCGGGCCGGCGAAAGACCGCCACGACGTAGGAGGCCTGGGCGTCGGGCAGCGGCACGCGCCCGTCCGCGGCGGCCGTCGTGTCGAGGGCCTTGGTCCGGTGGCCCGTTTGGTTGTCAAAGCGGTGCCAGGTGACCGTCGTCGTAGCGTCGGCGTACCGCCCCTCGAACGCCGGATGCTCCAGAAAGTCCTCAAACGCAAGGGCGCCGTCCGTCACCTGAAAGCGCCCGAGCCCGCCGCCGTGCGGGAGATAGGCCCGGGCAATCTTGTTGCGCCGAGCGGCGAGCGTTTCGGTCAGGTAGTCGACTGTCGCGGGGGTGGTGTATTGGCCCGACTCGACGATGACCCGAAGCTCCTCGCGCGTGAAATGAGCGACCTGCTTGGCGGCCCAGAAGGCGTCGTCGGCGTCCATGTTCTGGAAGGCCGGGTTGTAGTACTGCGGGCGCCAGGTCGTCGGGTCGAAGTACTCGGCGTCGAAGGTCCCAATGGCCGGCAGATCCGGGACCTCGGCGGCCCGCCACGGCCGTCCAGCCAGTCCTAACGTGACGGTGCTTAACAGGATGGGTTCCGGTTCGAGGATCTGCTCCTGACCCGGCCAGAGGGGCTTCGGTCCCCCCGGTCCTCCGCCGAAGGTCGTGCCGAAGTCGAGCAGATAGTGGCGCACGTACCGGCGCCCGTCTTCTTCCACGAGCGCGGTGAACGTATTGGCACTACGGGAGTCGTCGTGATTCACCCAGGCGGCAAAGACCCGGAGGCCCCGGAGCTCGCGGCGCATTTCGTGGGGAAAGATGTCGTTGGGATCGTCGGGCCGTGTGCCAAAGTACTTGAACGGCCCTAATGGCGTGCCCTCAATAAAGAGGCTGGCGAGCGCTCGATAGGAACCGTCCGAGTACTGGGGAACCTGACCGAGAAAGCGATCAATGACCGTCGGGGTAATCGGTTTTTCGTCCCCGGTAGAGGTTTCGTACGTGGCTTCCGGCGCCGACTTGAGACGATTGCGACGGAAGCGCACGACGTAGTTTTGAGGAACGTGGTAGCCGAGGGCGTAAAACAGACGCGTCGACACGGCCTCGGCCCCCGTGGCAAGCTCAATGTGGCCTTTTGGATCGAACTTCAAAAGATACCGGTCGCCCTCGCCGTCGACGATCTGAAAGCCAACGGCCTTGCCCTGGGCCTTTCCTCCTACGACGCGCCAGACCGAGGCGGTGTCGGGCGGATTGTTTTGGTTCGGCCCTTGCCGGAGCGCAGCCTTCGACATCGGGTCGTAAAAGTGACGAGGCGTGTACCAGCTAGACCGGGGCACCTCCCCAAGCGTGTTGATGTTCATGGCGTGTTCCCCCTTCTGCCCTGGCTTGCCGGCGGCGTTTTCGAGGTAGTCATAGTACGTCGATAACGGCCGATTTGCCGGCGTGGAGGAGAGAGACTGGCGGTCGGGATCGACCCAGACTGGATCGTCGGGTTGAAACACCTGGGCCTGTACTCCGGACGGGACCAGGCCTAGGCCCAACAGGAGACTGCCCCATAGGACGCCCACCGCCCCCGCCCGACTGACTCTCTGCACCAGGCCGGAGAGGCGCCGCGTGAGAGCGGGATGCCGATGAGAAAGAAGACAATGAACCATCTCTCTAAAAGACATTGCTGAATTCAAAGATGAGCTGCGTCCTCTGATTTTCGTCGAGGGCCACGCCGAACCGAAAGAGGGTCGTCCGCGGCATGACGAAGCGGAGCCCCGCCCCGTAGCTGTACCGCAGGTTCGAAAACCCCCACTCCTCGACGCGGTCGAACACTTTTCCCGCGTCCCCAAAGAGCACCGCGTCCATGTGATGCCACACTTTGTACCGGTATTCGAGATTATACAACAGGGCGTGGTGGGGTCCCCGAAATCGAAATTCGTCGTAGCCGCGCAGGGTAAAGTTCCCTCCCACGTACGGCAGTTGATAGAAGGGCACGGCCGCTTCTCCGTCCGGGTCGGTGAACACCGAGCGGTGCCGCAGAGCAAACGTGTGGTACCCGTTGAGGAACGACACGTACTGCTGCCCTTCGATTTCTGCCTGCGTAAAGCTGGCACGGAGACCGCCTTGCTCGATGAACCGTGTTACGTCCACGGAGACCAGGGAACCAGACTCCGGATTGAGGGGTCGGTCGGTCAAATCGTCGGCCGACGGGATGTAGCGGGTGCCGAACTCCCGTTCATACTTCACGTCCCGAAGATCGAGCGTGGCGTGCCCCCCAATGCTCACGTAGCGTGTGGTGGCGGCGGGATTGAGAATGGCTGGATTTGCGGGGTCGATCTCCGAGGTCTTGGTCTCCGAGGCCTGCCGGAGGTACCCCGCACTCGCGGCAATCGAAAGGGAGGGGACGGGGCGGACCCCGAGCACGCCGCCAGAGGTCCAGTTGGTGACGTCGAACGTTCGCATTTCCTTGGGTCCGGGAGCTTCCTCCAGGGCGATGTAGGTGGTCTCGGGGCGCCGTTGAACGTGGGAGTAGGCGTAGCCGAACCAGGCGTTGTGCCGAATCCCGATACTCCCCCCAAAAAGCCAGTAGCCAAATACGCTCCCCCCAGCACTGAACCGCACGTCGAGGTTGGCGCGCCGGGGAAACGGGACGTACGCCAGACGCAGGCCGAGCCCCGACCCTCGCCCGAGACCCCCTGGAAGAATACGGATTCTTCGGCCCGTTACGCTGGTGATTCGCCGTAGGAGCTGTTTTTCCTCAACCCACAGGAAGACGCGCTCAAGTGGGGCCCGTCGTGGGGGATGGAGGCGTTCAGCCTTCTTTGCCCGGGCGGCCCGGAGAGCAGCGCGGCGGCCCTGAACCGAATCGGCCGCCGACGTCTGAGCCATAGGGGGCGATGTCGGCTGCGCCTTGCTTCCAGTAGCCCACATGGTGATGCATGCACAGAGCAGCACTCCTCCGATCGCTGTGCCGCGGAGGCCTTTCCGCGCCTCTAAGAATGGTACGCGCAGACGCCCGAGTGACATGTACACAACCTGTGATCTCGAGAAGTACAGCGAACCCCCTTAGGAAACCGGGAGGACGCATCTCGCGATCCTCCACTCTTATAGACGGGAGCACCCTCCGCCTTCCGGGGGCCTCAGAGTCTGTTTGGCGGACTGTCTCGTGCACTATGCCTCGGCATCGCCTCCATCCTCCAACAAATACCTACAAATAAGCGTTCAGGGTTACAGTCAGCGGAAGCAGTAGGACGTTACACAGAGACCTGTGTCCCGTTGCCGAACGGTCCCAAAAATGGGGTGTAACCTCGGGCCCCTCGCATAGACTCATTACTGAATAATGGGGACGTGTGCCCGAAAGAGCACTTAAGGAGAGACCGGTCCCCACTTCCCTGTGCTCTCTTCCGACGGGGACCCATTTTCCAGGTGAAGTTTTCCAGGAGGAGCTTTCCGAGAGGGAGTATCCGGGCGGCCCCTCGCGAGACTGTACTGCGAACGCCACCTCCGCATTATGGGAGCTCTGTTGGGGTCACTCTTTGGCCTGCGTGAGGATGAGCGCCGGATGGCGTCCCTGATGGCGACCTATCACGTCCTCCTTCTGGTGACGCTGTACCTGCTGAAACCGGTACGGGACAGCCTCTTCCTGTCGAATCGGGGACCCGCTGAACTGCCGTTCGTGTTCATTCTCACCACGATCGTCGTGGTGCCCGTGGCTCTGCTTCACACCCGAGCTGGAGAGCGGCTGTCCCTCGGTCCGCTCATCGACGGGGGATCGGTGACGCTGGTGCTGAGTATCGTCGGGCTCCGCGGGCTGCTGACGATGGAGGGGGCGTGGGTGGCGTACGCGCTCTACGCGTGGGTGAGCATCTACGGCCTCCTAATAACGTCTCAGTTCTGGCTCCTAGCGAATTCGCTGTTTACCTCCTCCCAGTCGAAGCGCGTCTTTACGGTGCTCAGCGCGGGGGCCATCGTCGGGGCCATCGTCGGGGGCGAGGTGACGAGTCTGCTCGTGGAGGGACTGGGCCTGGCCAGCAAAAACCTGCTCTGGATTGCGAGCGGTGTCCTGCTGGCCGCCACCGCCCTCGCCCACGGGATCCGCCGTCTGCACCAGCAATCCCCCGAGGCCCTCCGTTCGTCCCCCGACGAGGAGGAAACAAGAAGCGACGAGCCCGCCCTCTCGATTCTCTGGCAATCGCGTCACCTCCAGCTGATCGTTGGCATCATCACGATCATGGTCCTGGTGTCGACGTTCGTGGACTACCAGTTTAAGACCGTTGCGGCCCACGCCTACCCGACCACGGAGGGATTGACGTCCTTCATGGGACAGTTCTACGGCGGAGTCAGTGTCGTGGCCCTTCTCGTGCAGTTTGGGGTGGCCCCGCGTCTGATGCGCGTGGTCGGCATCGGGGGCGCGCTCTCGGTCCTTCCGGGCATGCTCGCCCTGGGCAGCCTGGGGATGCTCGTGGTGCCGGGGCTCGCGGCGGGCATCTTTCTGCGCGGATCGGGCCAGAGCCTGAAGCACTCCCTCGACAAGACGGGCCGGGAGCTCCTGTTCGTGCCGGTGCCCCTCCCGAAGAAGAAGCGCGTGAAGGTGTTCATCGATGTCTTCGTGGACCAGGGGGCGCAGGGCCTGGGCGGCGTGCTCCTGCTCCTGCTCGCAACCGGTCTCGGCGTGGGCGTGCAGATGCTGAGCGTCGTCACGCTGGTCCTGATCGCGGGGTGGGGCGTGCTCGCGTACCGGGCCCGCTATTCGTACGTCGATCAGTTTCGGACGCAGCTGCGCGAGCAGGAGGAGACCTACGAGACCACCGACGAGACGGACGCGTCGGACGAGCCGGAGGTGACGGCCGACGAGCTGCTCGACTCTCTCTGCAGCCACGCCGAGACAGACGCCCTCCGGGCCCTGGAGCAGATCGAGACCGGGACCGGTCCTGTCCCGGTCGATGCCCTACTGTGTCTATTGGACCACCCCGCGCCCGCCGTCCGCGAGGAGACGATCCGGGTGCTTCGGGTGCGGCAGGTGGAGGGGGTGGGCGAGGAGGTCGCCGAGGCCCTCCGGGACTCCGATCCCGACGTGCAGCTTGAGGCGGGACGGTACCTTTACTGCCAGGCGACGGATCACCGCAGAGAGCGTCTTGAGCAGGGGCTCGACCACGACGATCCGCAGATCCAGGCGGCGATGGTGGGGCTGATCGCCAAGGAGGGATCCCCCGAGGAGTACCGCCTCGTGTCCGAGCCGCTCCTGCGCCGTCTCGTTGCGCTGGACGGCGAGCAGGGCCAGCAAACCCGCACGCAGGTGGCCCGCATTCTGGGCGTGCTCGACCGTCCCTACCGCAACGACCTCCTTCGTCGCCTCCTGCAGGACGACTCGGCGCAGGTCGTGCGCGCCGCCCTGAAGGCGGCGGGCCGAACGGGCGAGCGCTCGTTTGTGCCCCTGGTGGTGGAGCGGCTGGGGATGGATGCGTTCGAGACATCGGCCCGGCAGACCCTCGCCTCGTTCGATCCGCCCGTGCTTGGGACGCTGTACGACTACCTCGTCGACCCGGAGACCGACCTGCAGACGCGCCGGCGCATTCCCGCCGTGTTCGTGGACCACCCGGGCTCGTTCGCCATGACCACCCTCGTGCGCGGCCTCCGGAAGGTCCCCATTCCCGTGCGGCACGCCATCACGCGCGCCCTCAGCAAGCTGCACCAGTCCGTGGCCTTCGCCCCCAACCCGGAGGTTTTAGACACGGCGATTGAGCGGGAGGCGGAGCACTATGCCCTCCTCGGCCAAATTCTGCACCTGGGCCCGGATGCCTCCCTCTCGGCTGATCGTGCCCAACTGCGGTCGCTCCGCCAAGAGAGCCTCGAGCGCATTTTCCGCCTGCTGGGGATCCGGTACGATCAGCGCGACATCTACGACGCGTACCTGGGCATCGTAAGCTCCGACCCGCAGCTTCGAGACAGCGCCATCGAGTTCGTCGACAACCTCGTCGACTACCAGACGCGCCGGTATCTGCTGCCGCTCCTGGACGACCCCAACCTCGAACAGGCCGTCGAGATCGGCGCTGCCACGTTCGACGAGCAGATTCGCCAGGTCGACGAGGCCCGTCGTTACCTCCGCGAGGTCGACGATCCGCGGCTCACCGCCTTGCTTGGCTCGACCCGGGCGGAGGTCGAGACGCTTGACGACCCGCCGGATGAGCCGGATGCAGAGCCCCCCGAGTCGATCCCATCGTCCCCGTCGGTGCCCGAATAGCGTCGCGGCCGTCGACTGCATCCTTCCCGGTATGGGAAGCCCTTCCCTTCGCCCATGCCTCCCGGCGATCCCCGACGTAACGACGCGCCACTGAGGGAAACGAATGGACCTCCTGCCGGCCGGGTCCACGCTAAAGCGACGTCCTTGCGGGACCTTTGTGATATGCTTCTGAAACGGGTGCAACTCTTCCGCTGATTTGTCGGAGGAATCCGAACAGCCGAGGTTCGTCCTTCTCCCAACCAGTGTGACGCGCAATGCTCGAACGCCTGCGCAACGAGTTTTTCGACATTCGCCCCGGAGAATGGCCGAAGGCCCTCGGCCTGTCGGTGTATTTTTTCCTCGTCATCGCGACGTTCTGGGTCCTCAAACCCATGAAGCGGGGGCTCATCATCAGCTACTTCGGCGACAATCCGCTCCGCCTCGCTGGCTGGGTACTGTCGGGCGCCCAGGCCGAGCAGATCGGCAAGGTCCTCAACATGTTCGTCGCGTTTGCCGTGGTGGGCGTCTTTACGTGGCTCGTCCGACGGTTCGCCCGGCATTACCTCATCGTGATCTTCTGTGCGGTGTTCGGCGGACTCTTTCTGTTGTTCGGGAGCGTGATTGACCACATCGAGACGCTTGGCCAGAGTGCGGTGTGGTCATTCTATGTGACGGGGGACATCTGGACGACCGTCATGGTGGCGACCTTCTGGGCGTTCGCCAACGACCTGAACAGCGGGGACGAGGCCGAGCGACTCTATGGTATTGTCGGGCTGGGCGGGGTCGTGGGAGGATTTGTCGGCTCCTCCGTCGTAGCCGGACTCGTGGAACAGATGGGCCGGCCCACCCTGGTCTACGCGTGCCTGGCCCCGACGGCCGTGATTGCGGGACTGGCCGTGTGGATCCACCATCGCGAGCAGGACCACGAGGCGGAAGAGCCCTGTTGTCCGGAAGAGGAGGAGGTGCTGGAGGAAGAAGACAACGTGTTCCTGGAGGGAGCGAAGCTGGTCTTCCAGTCGAAGTATCTGCTCGGCATCGCCGCGGTGCTGGGGCTCTACGAGATGGTCTCCAACATCGTCGACTTCCAGCTGGCAGCCATCGTCGAGCAGCAGATCACGGCGGGCCCCGAGCGGGACACCTTCTTCGGCATCGTGGGTCAGGCCACGAGCCTCGTCTCGATCGGGGTCCAGCTGTTCCTCACCTCCTTCGTAATGAAGCGGTACAGCGTGAAGGCGGCCCTGCTATTTCTACCGGTCGCGATTCTGGGTGGAACCCTCGGGTTCGTGCTTCTGCCCTCACTGGTATTCGTCGGCTTCATGTCTGTGAGCGACAACGCGCTCAACTACTCCATCAATCAGTCGGCCAAGGAGTCGCTATACACCCCCACGAGCCAGGACGAGAAGTACAAGGCGAAGTCGTTCATCGACATGTTCATCCAGCGGGCCGGAAAGGTCCTCGCCGTCATTCTCAACCTGGGCCTCACGGCGTTCGCCATTACGGACGTGCGGTGGCTGTCGATCGCAGTGGGTCTCCTGTTGATTGCGTGGATCGCGGTCATCCGCTTCCTGGGCCGGGAGTACGAAGCGCGCAAGGAGGCAACCGTGGAGGTGGTGGGGTGAGGTCGCGTGTGGGCGTTGTACAGACCGGTATATAGGGCGTTTGGGCGTGGAGGCTTCGGAGGCTGGGAAGTGAGGGAGCGTGGAAGCATGGGAAGTGGGGAAGAATGGGAGGACATGCCGACTTCTACGGTCCGCCGTCTGCCGCCCGCCATCCGCCGTCTGCCGCCCGGGAAGTCAGGGTGCCGAGAAGCACTTCGTCCACTCCAGGAGGGTGACGAGACGGCCTGTGTCCACCTCGTAGCGTTTGCCGGTCCAGGTGATGCAGACCTCGTCCCCGCCCTTGTCGCGCACGTCCATGAGGACGAACTGTCCGTCGGTCCGACCGAAGTGTTCAAACGGATTTGGGTACGGCCCATGAGTGTACGGTCCGCCTTTGACGGACCCGAGCTGGTCGAGCGCAGCCGCCTGGACGACCGGAAATCCGCCCCCTCCCTCCTGCCCGTAGTGGTTGTGCGTGCCGTCGTCGAGGGCCACCATGTGGGCGTCGCCCGACAAGATGACGAGCTGGTCCGCGATCCCGAGGGAGTCGATGTAGGTGGCCAACTCGCGCCGCTCCGCCGCGAACCCAGCCCACCGATCCTCTGCGGTGGGGTCGTCACCGATCCAGGGAACGGTGCTCACCCAGGCAATGACGGGGTACCGACCCCGAGCTTGGGCGAGCTGCCGCTTGAACCACGCCTTCTGGTTGTCCCCCATCATCGTCTTTAGGGAATCCGGCGCCCCATTCCGCGTCCGGGCTGAACGAAGATCCGTGAGAAGGAACCGGACGCGCCCGACCGTGAAGGCCTGGTAGATGGGTCGGGCCTGCTTTTCCGGGCCCAGCTCATAGTGGGGCACGTATTCGCGATACACCCGCTGGGCCACGTCCTGCCCCGGCGCCTGGCGGGAGCTGTTGTCGGGGCCATAGTCGTGGTCGTCCCAGACGTACGCCAAGGCCGTCGACCGGTACAGCGCCGACTGTCGTGCCGAGGCGTGAATCCTCTGGTACGCCCGGTGAAAGGGCGTCGGCGTGGTCGCGTCGATGTTTTCGTAGTGCATGTCGCCAAGGTGGAGAAACAGATCCGGCCGGGTCTTCCGGATTGCCGTGAAGACCGGATGCTCGGAGCCAGTCCGGGCACATCCTCCGAGGGCCACGCGAAACGAAAAGGGCCCGTCGGCGAACGTCCGGAAGCGGCCGCTTTGGGTAGTGTCGATCCGTTCTCCCCGAGCGAGCGCGTAGTGGTAGGTGGTCCGGGGGACCAGCTCTTCGAGTCGAAAGTGCAGGACGTTTGGATTCGTGGCCGACCGCGTCCCCTCGACGTACGTTGGATCGGTCCAGTTATCCGACCGTCTGACTGCCAGGCGCGTGCGAGCCCGTGGATTATTAGGACGGGCTACAACACGGGCGGAGGAGTCCGTCACGGCCCCCGCCCAGAGCACCGCCGCAGAATCGGGACGAAACGGCGCCCGGCTCCACGGTCCGACGTAGTGGCAGGCGGAGAGGACTGCGCCGAGCACAAGGAATACAGGAAGAGCGGCGCCAGGTGAACGGTGCAGGAATGTAAGGGACACAGGGTGTGACACACGTGTGGAACAGAGAGCGGAGCAGTCTAACGCTTAGGCCCCTTCTGGTCTTCGCAAGAATCGTCCCTCATCCCCGCTGACCCGTGTAGGGGGGAGACCGACGGCGATGTCTCAACGTCCTCCAGTGACCTTGCGCACTATACCAAGTACGGGGTCTCGCTATGCATCTTTCCCCACCCGTGGTCGAAGGGTCGACCGGCCCTCACACGTTCGCCTTGAAGCTGCGCCAGGGACATGCCGGGGCGGCCGCTGGTGGTCCGCTCGACGAAGTCGACAGCCAGGAACCGAAGGGCATCTCTCTGCACTCCCACTTTGCCCCCTGCCCACCCTCATGCTCAAGGTCGCTCCTGTAACGACGGCTGCACTCCGCAGACGTAGGCCTGCGGATATCAGCCTCCCGATGGTGAGGGGTTCATGTTTCTCTACCTGTTCATCGCAGCCGAAAGCCCGCCATACTGGGAGCACGCGCTCGTGGTGGGCCTCAATGGGGACAGCGCCTACTCGGCAGTCCAAATCGTACGGAAAAAGACAGCATCGGGGGAGACATCCACACCTGACCCGGACCCCGCTGGGGCCTTCTCCGAAGACCCCACATGACTGCCTCCCTGAAAGAATGCGCGGCACATTCGTCAAAAGCCATCCCTCTGCCCGCTCTATGAGTCTCGAGTTCTGGTACATGCTCCCGATCAGCATTGTCATCGCGACCATTGCGATGGGGTCCGGCGTGGGGGGCGCCACCTTTTTCTCGCCGTTGTTTATCCTCGGGCTCGGGCTGTCGCCGCAACTGGCGGTGGGTTCGGGCCTCATCGTAGAGGTCTTCGGGTTCGGGAGCGGCGTCTACGCGTACGTCCGCCGACAGCTTATTGACTACCGGGTGGGTGGCATGCTGCTATCCGCCACCCTGCCGGCCGCCATTGCGGGCGTCGTCGTTGCCCATTTCGCCGACGCCGACATTCTGAAGCTCATTCTCGGGATGGGCCTCTTTACGATTGCCGTGAGTTTCTTGCGCGCCCCGGACGAGGAGACGAAGGCGGCACTTAACGAGATGGCCCACGAAGATCCGGAGACCGCTGAAACGTGCCTCGTGACGGCGGAGGACGAGGAAATCTGCTATACGGTCTGCAACACCGTCGAGGGACGGCTCGTCTCCGGCATCGGGGGCGTTTTCATGGGCATGGTGTCCTCCGGCCTCGGGGTACTGAACGACTACTTCCTCCTGCAGCGCTGTCGCGTGCCCAGTAGTGTGGCCGTGGCCACGAGTGTCTTCGTCGTCGCCATCACGGCGCTCCTTGCTTCCGCCGGACACGTCTATGAGATCGCCCAGACCGGCCTGACCAATCTCGCCACGATGGGCAACCTCCTGCTCTTTACGGTGCCGGGCGTCGTCATCGGGGCTCAGTTGGGTCCCCTCCTCGCCGAACGCGTGCCGGACCGGATGATGGAAATTGGGCTCGGCGTCCTGTTCACTATTACGGCCGGGCTCCTCCTGTTCGAGGCAGGGCTGCATTAATGTTGAACGGAATCGTGACAGCGTCCGACGGGGACTCGTAGGACCCAAACTGGTCACTCCTTTCTCCATACCGACCGTCGTGTCATGTGTCTGACCCCGTTTTCAAAGATCCGTTCGGTGGACTGGGCAGTTCTGCTCGGCGGGCTCCTGTGGGGCCTCGTCGGGTGTTCCTCCAGCGCCCCGACGCCAGACCTCTCGCGGCTCTACGATCGGGCCGCCCAGTACCACGGGGTGGAGCGGGATCCGATCATTCTCATCCCCGGTATCCTCGGCTCCAAACTGCGCCACGCCCCCTCGGACACGACGGTCTGGGGCGCTTTCACGGGCAAGCACGCCGATCCGGAAACTCCTCGCGGCGCCCGGCTCGTGGCCCTCCCGATGCGACGTGGGGCTTCGCTCTCGGCTCTCCGCGACTCGGTGCAGCCAGCCGGAGCCCTCGAACAGGTGAAAACCAGTGTGCTGGGGCTTCCCGTGGCCCTCGACGCCTACATCGACATCCTCCGGGCGCTCGGCATCGGGGGGTACCGGGACGAGGACGTCAAATTCCAGAACATCGACTACGGAAGCGACCACTTCACGTGCTTCCAGTTCGACTACGACTGGCGGCGTGACAATGTCGAGAATGCCCGCCGTCTCCACGCCTTCCTCCGGAAGAAGCGGGCCTACGTTCAACGCCAGTACGAGAACCGATTTGGGGTCGAGGACTACGACGTGGAGTTCGACATTGTGGCCCACTCGATGGGCGGGCTCATCGCCCGCTACTACCTGCGCTACGGGACGGCCAGTCTGCCAGCGGATGCGTCTCCCTCGGACGTGACATGGGTGGGGGCCCGATACGTCGACCAGGCCGTGCTCGTGGGACCGCCCAACGCAGGGTCGACCCACGCCCTCGACCAACTCGTGCACGGGCGGGACTTCGGCCGCTTCGCTCCCGACTACGCGCCGGCCCTCATCGGCACGATGCCGTCCCTCTACCAGCTGCTACCACGTCCCCGACACGGCGCGCTCCGCACTGCGTCGGACACGACCGTGACCATCGACTCGCTCTACGAACCTGCGTTTTGGCGACGCATGGAGTGGGGATTGGCCGACCCCGACCAAGCGGCCATGCTCCGCACACTGCTTCCGAACGTTGACTCTCCGGCGGCCCGCCGCCGCATCGCACAGGATCACCTTCAAAAGTCTCTTCGCCGGGCCCGACGATTCCACGCGGCTCTGGACGTGCCTGCCTCCCCGCCCGAAGGGCTTGATCTCCTCCTCATGGCGGGCGACGCGAAGCCGACACTGGCCCGTATGGCAGTCAATCGCTCGACGGGCACGCTCACTGAACTCGGCAAGGCCCCGGGCGACGGTACGGTGCTCCGGAGCAGCGCCATCATGGACGAGCGCGTGGGCGGTCCCTGGGCCCCGACGCTGCAATCGCCCATCGAGTGGTCGCAGGTGACCTTTCTGTTCGAGAGCCACGTCGAAATGACCGCCGATCCGATGTTTACCGACAATCTGCTCTATCACCTCCTCGTGGAGCCGGGCGACACCGGCGACGACTGAGACCTCGTAACGCTCATCTCAGATACGAAACGCAGGATAGACCTCCTGCACTTGTGCCTCTTCAGTCGTCGTTTCCGACGCCGCCGTGGCCGCGCTCCTCATCCTGCTTTCGGTCGTCGCCGTCTCGATTCTCGTGACCCGGATCGCTACGCGGGCGTTCACGCTCACGGGGCTCTCGAAGGAGGCAGCCCGATTCCAGGCCCGCTCCATCATCACGGGCACCGGCTTTACGACCGAGGAGGCCGACCACATCGTCAACCATCCGGTCCGGCGACGCATTGCGCTCACGCTGATGCTGATCGGCAACGCGGGGCTCGTGACGGCCGTCTCCACGTTCGTCCTCTCGTTTACGAGCACGGGCACGGCCGCGGAGGCGCTCCAGCGCGGCCTCGTCCTGGCAGTGGGGCTGGGCGTGCTGGCCTATCTCGCCCTCAGCGACCAGGTGGACCGGTATCTATCCCGCCTGATCGAGTGGATCCTCGACCGCGTGGCGGGCTTTCAGGTGCGAGACATGCACACGATTCTGAACTTGGGCGGCGGGTACATGGTGACCCGCATGGAGGTGGATCCCGAGTCCCGGCTCGCCGGCGAAACGCTCCGCACTGTCAACCTGCCAGCCGAGGGGCTTATCGTGCTGGCCATCGAGCGTCCGGATGGCGCGGTGGACTACGCGCCGGGCGCGGAGGACTGCGTGCCCCCCGACGGGTGCGTCATTGTGTACGGCCCGGAGGCCCGGATCTCTCAGCTCTGCGACGAGCTCCGGTGTGAGTTCGATCCATCGGAGGCGATGGCCACCTCCTAGAACGCTCGGGCTCTGCTCTAGCCGGTAGACCCCGAGGGCGGGCGTACGCAGGGTCTATTCGCGGTCCGAAGAGGCATTACTACTTCCCATCCTCCGGATCGGCCCCGAGGTGCGTCTCGAAGCCGTCCCTGTTCCACACCACCTGCGTGCCGCTCCCGATCACCCACGCGACGCCGAGGGCCTCGGCCACGGCCGCCTTGCTCGCCCCTTCCTCCAGGGCCTTTTCCATGTGGGAGCGCGTGCAGTGCCGGCACCGAAGCATGGTGCTGACGGCCACGGCGATCAGCTCCTTGGTCGTGCGGGGGAGCGTGTCGCTCTCGAAGACGGACGACTTGAAGTCCCAGAAGGCGCGGTCGGCCTCGGGAAGGAACTCGGCCCGCCAGTCCTCCCCCAGCACGTCGGCGAAGTCGTCCTTCATCCAGAAGACCTGCGTGCCGCCGCCCTGCCCCCAGGCTACCGCCAGCGCCTCGGCGACTTCTTCTTCGGTGGCGCCCTCCTCCTGCGCCGCGTCAAGGTGACCGTCCGTACAGTGCGGACATCGGGCGACCGAAGAGGCCGCGGCGGCAATTAGTTCCTTCGTCTTGCGCGAGAGGGCGTCGCCGTCGTACACCCGCTCGGCGAAGCGGGCAAACTTTTCCTGCGGCCCCGACAGGTGCTCGGCAATCCAGCTCTCGGGATCGGTGACGTGTTGAGACATTCTGAAACGGATTCGTGTTGAGAAAGACAGTGAGGACGAGGGAGAATCCGAACCGTCCGGTTCATCGGGGGACATCGCTCCCGTGCACGTTACACGGAGGCAGCGTGTTGTGTGGCCGCCCACGCCCCCAAGATCTGCGCCACGCCCCAGGCCTGCGCCGGGGTGCCGCGGGGCGTGAAGGGCGCGTCGCCGTCGAAAATCTCGCTCACACTGCCGACGCCGTGACCCTCCAGGTAGCGACGCAAGGGCGCGAGGTAGGAGCGCGCCGTCGCCGGATCGTCGTACACCCGCAGGTGGGCCTTGACGAACGGCCCGATGAGCCAACTCCACACCGTACCCTGGTGGTACGCGCCGTCCCGCTGCTCGCGGTCGCCCCGATACGTGCCCACGTAGTCCGGGTGCTCGGGCGACAGGCTGCGGAGGCCGTGGGGCGTGTAGAGGTGGGCGGCGCACGTGTCCACGACCGCTTCCTGACGCGCCGCGGAGAGCGGGCTGTGGGGGAGCGACACGGCAAAAAGCTGGTTCGGGCGCAGGCTCGGGTCGTCGCCGTCCGGCCCGTCGATGACGTCGTGGAGGTGCCCGCGGTCGGCGTCCCAGAAGCGATCGAAGTGGGCCTCCACCTGATCGGCCCGCTCGTCGAACGCGCCAGCCGATTCGCCCAGCGCCTCCGCGAAGGCCTCCAGGCTCCGCAGGGCGTTGTACCAGAGCGCGTTCACCTCCACCGGCTTGCCGATACGGGGCGTCACGACCCAGTCGCCCACCTTCGCGTCCATCCACGTGAGCTGCACGCCCGGCTCGCCGGCGCGGAGCAGCCCGTCGTCGGGGTCCACCTGGATGCCGTACCGCGTCCCTCGCTCGTGCCACTCGACGATCTCCCGCAGTGTCGGGAAGAGGTCGCGGAGCAGTTCGGTATCGCCGGTCGCGTCGACGTAAGCGCGGATCGCTTCCACGTACCAGAGCGTGGCGTCGACGGTGTTGTATTCGGGCGTGTCGCCCTGGTCGGGGAAATGGTTCGGAATCATGCCCCGGTCTACGTAGCGCCCGAAGGTGCGCAGGATTTGCGCGGCGACCTCCGGGCGGCCGGTCGCCAGCGTGAGGCCGGGCAGGGCAATCATGGTGTCGCGTCCCCAGTCGCCGAACCACGGATATCCCGCGATGACGGACTTTCCGGCGGGCTCATCCGCCGTGGAGCGGTCGACCACAAACTGGTCGGCGGCGCAGGCGAGGTGCTGGACGTCAGCGGGGGCGTCGCCGAGGCCCGCCTGCGTCACCAGCTTTTCGTCGCGTTCCTGTCGACGCGAAAGGGACGCGTGCCTGTCGAGAGACGCGTCGGCCTCGGTGCTGAAGGTGAGCGTGACCGATGCCTCCGGGGCAAGCGTCGCCTCGAACGTGGCGGCGTGGAGCAGGTCCTCGCGGTCCGGCAGGCCGCGATCCGTCTCCACGGGGAGCGCGTAGTCGCGGTACCAGGTGTGGGCGGGCGTGACCTCGGCGTCGGCGCTGCGCAGGACAATTGGTGTCGCCCCCTCGTATGCATCTACGCGCAGCCCGGAGACTACTTCCTCCCTCCGTTCGGGGCGCAGCCCGGAGACTACTTCCTCGCACTCTGAAAGCACTCGGTCGCATCCGCTCCCAGCGCTCCGCTCGGGGCGCAGGCCGTCGTCGGTCGCCGACACGTCCATCTGCCAGTCGTCGGCCTGGGTTGGGGCATGGTGGTCGCGGTGGGTGACGAATGCCTTCGCGCGCAGCGTGACGGGTTCTTGGGCCCGTGGAAGAGCGTACTGCACGTACGTCGTGTTCGTGCCCTGCTCCATCCACACCCGCTTTTCCAGGAGCGCGTCGCCGAGCGTGTACGCCCACACCGGCACGGTGCCGTCCAGATGGAAGCGATCGAGGTGCACGACGCCGCGCGGATCGACGGTGCCGTCGCCCCAGTGGTGGGTCGCCAGGTCGTAGTCGCGGCCGTCGTATTCGATCGTGTCGTCGACGTGCGAGACGAGCAGCGTGCGCCCGAGGGGCGGGTCGAGGGCCGCTATAAGGAGCCCGTGGTAGGCGCGGGTGCGCGGGCCGCCGACGGTGCCCATCGCGTAGCCGCCAAGCCCATTCGTGAGGAGCCACTCGCGGGCCTGGGCGGTGTCTAGGTCGCTGCAAATATCACGGCCGAAGTCGAGCATTTTGTGTTTGGGCGTGTGGAGGTAGGAAAGGGAGTATGAGGGAGAGGGGGAGTGGGTGCGTGGAAGTTCGAGAGCGCGGGGGTGTGAGGGTATGAGAGTTGAGAGCGTGGGTGTTGAGAGTCTGGTTTCCCGCTCTTCGCTCTGATCTGGATTCTGTCTGCGATGTCGAGATCCCACCGAGGATACGCCCGCGCCTCAACGAAGACCATCCCCGTCCCAAGACCTTCCAACCTTCAACCTTCCCCCTTCAACATCATCGCCCGAAAGGAGCGTAACCTCCGGTCGAACCGCACTACGACAAGGTAACCGCTATCCCTGAGATGGGCCGCCGCTCTGCTGCAGGAGCTTGGCCACGAGGGCCGTCCAGCCGGTCTGGTGGCTCGCGCCGATGCCCGCCCCGTTGTCGCCGTGGAAGTACTCGTAGAAAAGCGGGTAGTCCTGCCAATGCGGGTCCTCCTGGAACAACTCCTCCCCGCCGAAGACCGGGCGCTCGCCGGTCTCGTCCTTGCGGAAGAGGCGGATGAGCCGTCGAGACAGGTGGGCCGCCACGTCCCACAGCGGCTCGGGGCCGTCGGACTCCGGCATCTCTACGATCAGATCGTCGCCGTAGTAGTAATCGAATTTCTGCAGCGACTCGATCATGAGGTAGTTCACCGGAAACCACACCGGGCCCCTCC
>JBDGQP010000224.1:0-6156 GCA_042218975.1 Salinibacter sp. | reverse complement strand
GTCCCTCTGGCTCGACTACATCCGCCGCAGCCTCATGACGAGCGGCCAGCTCGAACGGCTGATCGAGGAGGACGCCCTCCGGGGCCTCACCTCGAACCCCTCCATCTTCCAGAAGGCCATCGGCGGAAGCGACGAGTACGACCAGGCCATCGAGGCCTTTCTCGAAGAGGATCCCTCGATGGACGTCGGCACGATCTACGAGCGCCTGGCGGTCGAGGACATCCGGCGGGCGGCCGACGTGCTGCGTCCGGTCTACGACGAGACGGGATACGATGGGATGGTAAGCCTGGAAGTGTCGCCCCACCTCGCCCGCGACACCGAGGGCACCGTCGAGGAGGCGCGCCGCCTGTGGACCGCCGTGGACCGGCCCAACCTCATGATCAAGGTGCCGGCCACCGACGCCGGCATTCCGGCCATCTCTCGGCTCTTGAGCGAAGGGATCAATGTCAACGTTACCCTCATGTTTTCGCTCGATCACTACGAGAAGGTGGCCCAGGCCTACCTCGACGGCCTCCGCCGGGCCGACGACCCGCGCGGGATCGTCTCGGTGGCCTCCTTCTTCGTGAGCCGCGTGGCCCGGGAGGTCGACAATCGCCTCGAGGAGCGGGGGCTGACCGACGAGGTGGGCTTTGACGGCAGCGACGTGGCCATCGCCAACGCCAAGAAGGCCTACCAGCGGTTCCGGGAGATCTTCCACGGGGAGGCGTTTGCCGGCCTGCGGGAGGAGGGCGCCAACGCGCAGCGCCCGCTGTGGGCGTCGACCAGCACGAAGGACCCGACCCGCTCGGACGTGCTGTACGTCGAGTCGCTCGTCGGGAAGCAGACGGTAAACACCGTGCCGCCCGGCACGCTCGACGCCTTCCGCGATCACGGCACCGTCCGCGGGCAGACCGTCTCGGCGGGGCTCGACCGCGCCGAGGAGGTGCTGGCCCGGCTCGAGGAGGTCGGCATCGACCTGGGCGACGTGACCGAGGCCCTCCAGGAGCGGGGCGTCGAGAAGTTCGTGGAGCCCTTCGAGGACCTGATGGAGACGCTCGAGGAGAAGCGCGCGGAGATTCAGGAGCAGGAGCCCGATCCGGTCTCGTTCCACCTCGGAGGCTATGAGGGCCGAGTCGTAGGGCGCCTGCAGACCTGGCGGAGCGACGACTTCGCGTGCCGGATGTGGCGCCGCGATCCGACGCTCTGGGCCGACGAGGATGCCCCCGAGATCACCAATCGCCTCGGCTGGCTCGACCTCCCCGACACGATGCAGGAAGAGGCCGAGCGGATCGAGGCCTTCGCCGACGCGGTGAAGGACGAGTTCGACGACGTCGTGGTGCTCGGGATGGGCGGCTCCAGCCTGGCGCCGGACGTCTTCAGCCAGGTGTTTGAGCCCGCAGAGGGGGATCCGTCGGTCACCGTGCTCGACAGCACGCACCCGGAGGCCGTCACGGCCCTCGCCGACGAGCTCTCGCTCGACCGCACCCTCTTCGTCGTCGCGAGCAAGTCAGGGACGACCACCGAGACGCTCTCGTTCTTCCGCTACTTCTGGGACCGGGTCGAGGGCGTCACCGATACGCCCGGCGCCCACTTCGTGGCCAACACCGATCCGGGCTCGAATCTGGAGGAGCTGGCGCGCGAGCGGGACTTCCGCGCGTTCTTCCTCGCCCCGCCCGACGTGGGCGGGCGCTACTCGGCGTTCACCCCGTTTGGCCTCGTCCCGGCGGCCCTGATGGGGATCGACCTGCCGCGGCTGCTCGACCGGGCGTGGTCGGCCGAGGAGGCGTCGGCCTTCTGCGTAGAGGCGCCGAAAAACGCCGGGCTGGAGCTCGGCGCCGCGCTGGGCGAGCTGGCCGAGGCCGGACGTGATAAAGTCACGTTCGTGACCTCGCCGACGCTCGACAGCTTCCCCGCGTGGTTGGAGCAGCTCATCGCCGAGAGCACCGGCAAGGACGACACCGGCATCGTGCCGGTGGCCGACGAGCCCCTGACAGGACCCCAGGCCTATGGGGACGATCGCGCCTTCGTCTACTTCTATCTCGACGGCGAGCAGGACCGGGCCACGATCGGAAAGCTCGATGCCCTCGACGAGGCCGGTCATCCCGTCATCAGTGTGCGTCTCGATGACCGCTACGACCTCGCCCGCGAGATGTACCGGTGGGAGATGGGCGTCGCCGCGGCGGGCGCCGTGCTCGGCATCCATCCCTTCAACCAGCCAAACGTGGAGGCGGCGAAGCGCCTCGCCCGCAAGGCCATGCAGTCCTCAGGCGGCACCGGGGGCGAGACGCGCACCATTGCCGCCGCCGACACGGGCGCCCTCGAGCAGGCCTTGGGCGACTGGCTCGGCGCGGCCGACGGGACGAGCTACATCGGCGTGCAGGCCTACCTGCCGCCGTCCGAGGGCACGACCCAGAAGCTCCACGACCTCGTCACGGCGCTCCGCGACGGCACAGGGCTCGCCACGACGCTCGGGTACGGCCCCCGCTTCCTGCACTCGACCGGCCAGCTCCACAAGGGCGGCCCGCCGAACGGCCTCTTCCTGCAGCTCGTCGATTCGCCGGCCGAGGAGGGCCCCGTACCGGAGACCGACTACACCTTCAAGGAGCTCATCGCGGCCCAGGCGACGGGCGACTACCAGGCACTCCGGGAGGCCGACCGGACCGTGCTGCGGATTCGGGCGGACGTGGAGGATCTCGCATTGGTGCGGAAGGCCGTCACGCAGTGCACTGCCTGAGTCGGCAACCCGCGACTCATCACGTGGATTCCAGACTCGACCCTGCGGCGACCGATGATACAGGCGATGGTGTTTGACCTCGACGGCACGCTCGTGCAGACCGAGCGGCTGAAGGCCCGCTCGTACGCAAAGGCCGCTGTGGAGCTCTGCCCCGAGGACGTGACCGAAGAGGAGGTCATCGAGGCGTACAAGGATGTCGTTGGCGAGTCGCGCCAGACAGTAGCCACCACGCTCATGCAGCGCTTCGACCTGGAGGCCGCTTCCACCGAGCGCATGACCGAGGTCGACGTGGACACGCCCTGGCAGGCCTTCGTCCAGGTGCGGCTTGACTACTACCACGACCTCGTGGAGGACCCGGAGGTCCTTCGCGAGAACCGGTGGCCCCACACACTCTCGCTCCTCGAACGTGCCCGCGAGAACCAGTGCGCCGTGGCCCTGGCCACCACCTCCCGCCGCAAGCAGGCGGGCTACGTCCTCGATGTCCTCGGCCACGACGACACGTTCGATTTCGTGGCGACGGCCGACGACGTAGAGCGCACCAAGCCGCACCCCGAGATCTACCGGATGTGCGCCGTGGAGCTTGGCATCGCCCCCGGGCACATGCTCGCTATCGAGGATTCGCCCACCGGCACGGAGGCGGCCTTGGCAGCGGGCCTGCACTGTATCGCCTTCGGGACGCCGTTCACGGAGGAGCGCCTCCGGGCCGACTCGCCCCTCGACGATCGCTGGATCGTGGACGGCCCGGACGAGCTCGTCGCGACGGTCGACTGCCTGCTCGACGAAGAAAGTCCCGAGTCCGAGTCGGCACGCACTTGACTCCCATACCACTCTTCCCAAAACCGCTTTGCTTCTCTGCTATGAAACTCGGAATGATTGGACTCGGCAAGATGGGCGCGAACATGAGCCGCCGCCTGATGCGGGACGGCCACGAGGTCGTGGGCTTCGACCTCGACGAGAGCGCCGTGCAGGAACTTGAAGACGACGGCGCCGAGGGGACCACCGCCCTCGACGACCTCGTTGACGAATTGGACCCGCCGCGCGTCTGCTGGATGATGGTGCCCGCGGGCGACGCCGTAGACGCGACCTTGGGCGACCTGCTCCCACTCTTGGGCGAGGGCGACATCGTCGTAGACGGGGGCAACTCGAACTACAAAGACACGCTCCGCCGCGCCGGCCGCGCGGAGGGGGCCGGAATCTACTACGTCGACGTGGGCACCTCCGGCGGCGTCTGGGGGCTGGAGGAGGGCTACAGCATGATGGTGGGCGGGGCCGACGAGGCGGTCGATCAGCTCCGTCCCGCCCTCACGACGCTCGCGCCGGGGCCGGACAAGGGCTGGGGCCACATGGGCGAGGCCGGCTCCGGCCACTTCGTCAAGATGGTGCACAACGGCATCGAGTACGGCGTCATGGAGGCCTACGCCGAGGGCTTTGACATCCTGAAGAACAAAGGCGCGTTCGACCTCGACCTGCAGCAGGTGGCCGAGACCTGGCGCTTCGGCAGCGTCATCCGCTCGTGGCTCCTCGATCTGACGGCCCGCGCGCTGGAGGGCGATCAGGAGTTGTCCGACATTGAACCGTGGGTCGACGACTCCGGCGAGGGCCGATGGACGGTGAAGGAAGCGATCGACCTCGACGTGCCGGCCCCCGTCATCACCGACGCGCTCATCTCGCGCTTCGACTCCCGGGTCGAGGACTCCTACACCCACAGGCTGCTCGCGGCCATGCGCAACCAGTTCGGCGGCCACGCCGTCAAATCCAGTGACGAGTGACGAATTTCGAATGTCGAATGGTCTCGTCATTTGATCGGCCGTTCCTGTTCGAATTCGAACTTCGAAATTCGCACTTCGAAAATGCCAAAGATTGAGCCGCACGTCTTCGTCATCTTTGGGGCCACCGGCGACCTCACGAAGCGAAAGCTCCTGCCGGCCCTCTACCACCTGATGCAGGAGCAGGACATCGCCCAGCGGTGCCACGTCCTCGGGACGGCCCGCTCGGACTGGTCCGACGAGGATTTTCGGGCGCTGGCCCGGGAGGCGCTCCGCGAGAAGGGGTTCTCGGAGGAAGCCTTGTCTCAGTGGTGCGACCGCCGTCTCTTCTACCAGGGGCTCGGCGAGGACGGGCAGGACTACGAGGCCCTGCGGGAGCGCATCGATCAGATCGAGCGACGCTTCGATCTGCCCGGCAACCGGGCGTTCTACCTGTCCCTTCCGCCCAGCGCGTACGGCCCGACGATCGACGGGCTCGGAGAGGTCGGGCTCAACACGAGTCCGGGCTGGACCCGGGTGGTCATCGAGAAGCCCTTCGGGAATGACCTCGAGTCGGCACGGGCACTCAATGAACGGGTCCACCGTCACTTCGACGAGTCACAGGTGTATCGCATCGACCATTACCTGGGGAAGGAAACGGTGCAGAATCTGCTTGCCTTCCGGTTCGGAAACGCCATTTTCGAGTCCCTCTGGGACCGGGACCGGATTGACCACGTCGAAATTACGGTGTCCGAGTCGCTCGGTGTGGGGGGACGGGCGGGCTACTACGACCAGTCGGGTCACCTGCGCGACATGGTCCAGAACCACATGACCCAGCTGCTGTCGCTGGTGGCGATGGAGCCGCCCGCAGCGATGGAGGCCGACGCCATTCGGCAGGAGAAGGTGAAGGTCCTCAATGCCGTCGAGCAGCCCGATCCCGGGGAGGATCTCGTGCTGGGCCAGTACGGGGCCGGGACGGTCGACGGGGAGGCGGTGTCCGCCTACCGCGAGGAGCCCGGCGTACCCTCGGGCTCCGACACCGAGACGTACGCGGCCCTTCGCCTCCACGTCAACAACTGGCGCTGGCAGGGCGTGCCCTTCTACCTGCGCACCGGCAAGCGCCTCCCCACGAAGCTGACCCAGGTTGCCGTCCGGTTCAAAAGCGCGCCGGTCTCCCTCTTCCGGCCGAGCCGTCGGCCCGGCCTTCCCGAGCCGGATGGAGAGCGGGCCACGCCGAACGAACTGCTGATTACGCTTCAGCCCAACGAAGGCTTTGACCTGCGCTTCGAGGTGAAGGCGCCCGGGACCGACGGGATCACGCTCGAGTCCCAGCACCTCAGCTTTTCGTACGAGGACGCCTTCGGCCCGATGCCGGACGCGTACGAGACGCTTCTTCGGGACATCCTCGAGGGGGACCAGACCCTCTTCGTGCGGGCCGACGAGGTGGAAGCCTCCTGGGCCCTCTACGCGCCCCTTCTGGAGGCCGACGTGCCCGTGCATCCCTACGAGGCAGGCTCGTGGGGCCCCTACGCCACCGACCGGATTCTCGACGACTGGACCTCGGGGGAGCGGGTGCTCGAGGCAGCCCCCTCTTCCTAAGAGGCGGGACCAGTCGCGAATTCCTCCCCTTCAGTGTCGGTTACACTCCTTGCATTCACCGACGCCCGAACATGCCTGATTCTACCTACGACACGATCG
>JBDGQP010000223.1:0-11266 GCA_042218975.1 Salinibacter sp. | reverse complement strand
GTTGCGGCCCAGCGAGAGCTCGGCGTAGAGGTAGGGCATGCCGATGAGCACGACGCAGACGAGGTAGACGAGCACGAAGGCCCCCCCGCCGCCCTCCCCGGCGAGGTAAGGGAAGCGCCAGATGTTGCCGAGGCCGATGGCCGACCCCGCCGCGGCCAGGATGAACCCGAGGCGGGAGTCCCACTGCTCGCGGTCGGTGGCCGTGCGTGCCTCGCGATCAGCGGACGTGGCTGCCATGTCGTCACGGTGCGTTCGTCGGAGGAGCAAGCAACCGGTTCGGGCGGCGCCGGGCCGTCCCGCACCGGAGGGCATTGTACGCGGGACTCGCTGGGAGCTACGCCCCGGACAGGGATCCGTCGGAGAAAGATGCGACGCCGGATACGGCGAACATAACGGGCACCCCCGGTGAACGCAACAAAGCGACGGCGAACGGGAGGGCTTGTGCGAAAAATCACCTGAAACGGAGATCGGGCGACGGGGTCGGGGGGCGGGGCCCCGGAACGATCCGGGCCCGGCTACAGAGTCCAGCGGTCGCCGTCGGGGTAGGTGCCGGCGTCGTGGTACGCCTGGAGGCGGGGCACGAGGTGGGCGAGGTAGAACGAGGCCGACGAGCCGTCATCGCGGTCGGGAAGGGCGGTCAGCTCGACGTCGCCGGAGTCTTTCTGCAGCCGGGCGCGTCCGGTCGGGGCGCCGGGCGGCCCAAACGCATAGACGCAGTACGCCGGGGTCTCGTCGGTCTTTCGAACGGACAGCTCCAGGCCCACGGCGACGGAGTACACCGGTGCGGGAGGAGGGGGGCGGTCGGGACTCCTAGATGCCCGACGCGATGAGCAGTTCGATGTCGCGGTGGCTCATGCCAAACATCGTCGCGAGGCTCTTCTTCGTCAGGTGCTGGCGGTACACATAGGTGCCGTTGCGGAGCCCCTCGTCGCGCCACAGGGCCTCGTTGATCGAGCCGGCCTCGCCGATGTGGAGGAGGTAGGGGACGAGCACGTGGGTGAGGGCGTAGGAGGCGGTACGGGCCGCGTTGGAGGGCATGTTGGGCACGCAGTAGTGGACGATGTCGTGCCGCCGGTAGACCGGATCGGAGTGGGTGGTGGGGCGGCTCGTCTCGATGCAGCCGCCCTGGTCCATGACCGCGTCCACGACCACGCCGCCCGGCGACATGCTGGCCACCATGTCCTCGGTCACGAGCACAGGCGCACGCTCCCCTCCGGCCATCATGGCGCCGACCACCACGTCGGCCGAGCCGACGGCCTGCCGGAGGTACTGCTCGCTGGCCATGGCCGTCGTGATGCTGCGGTCGAGGTAGTGCTCCAGCGCCCGCAGGGCCCCGAGTTCGCTGTCAAGGACGATGACGTGGGCCCCGTAGCCCAGCGCCGTGCGGGCCGCCCACTCGCCGATGACCTCCGCGCCCAGAATGACGACCGTGGCGGGGGGCACCCCGGAGATGCCGCCGAGCATGACGCCCTTCCCGCCCTCGTTGCTCTCCAGGTACCGCCCGGCGATCTGGATCGACATCGACCCGGTGATCTCGTGCATCATCCGCACGAGGGGGAAGGTGCCGTCCGGATCCCGGATGAACTCGAACCCGATGCCCGTGATGCGGAGGCGCATGAGGTGGTGCAGAAACTCGGCCGTCGTGCCGCCGAGGTTCAAGGCCGAGATGAGGATTTGGCCCTCCTGCAGCAGGTCCCTCTCGTCTTCGTTCGGCGGGCCCACCTTCACGATGAGGTCGCAGTGCCCATAAAGGTCGTCGGCCCCGTCGACCAGCTCGGCGCCGGACTCGGCGTACTCGTCGTCCTGGAAGTGCGCCTGCCGCCCAGCCCCCTGCTGGACATGGACCTCGTGCCCCCCGGCGACGAGGGCGCTCACGCCGCTCGGGGCGAGGGCCACCCGGCGCTCCTCGTTGGCCACCTCGCGGGGCACCCCGATGCGGAGGGACTGACCGCCCTCTTTCTCCGTCAACGGCTTCTCCATCGTCATGAGCCCGGGCTCGCGCTCGAAGCCCTGCAGAGAAGGAATTTCCATAGGACGAGACCTGCGGTTCCTACAACATCGGTTCGAAGAGCGGGACCGGCGCCGAATTGTTGGTCCATCTCCAGCTTCTAAGTGTACAAAACGGCGTGGCCTTTTGCACACCCTGCGCCTCGCGCCCGGTAGGGCCCGTCCCGGGCACATC
Source organism: Salinibacter sp. (assembly GCA_042218975.1). GTDB lineage: Bacteria > Bacteroidota > Rhodothermia > Rhodothermales > Salinibacteraceae > Salinibacter. Next base: position 9,084 of record JBDGQP010000223.1, on the reverse strand, counting down.
CGTCGAGCGGACCGCGTCCGCCGTCGGTTCCGAGCGTCGAGCACGGGTGGGCGTAAGGGGTTGGGAGAGACCAGAAGCGCGTCCCCGGGGCGCGCCGTTCCGGGGGCTACCGCCTGTCCCCCCTCCGACACGGTCGAGACACAGGAGAAAGGGGCGGTCCCCGAGTGAGCCATTCGCCCCGCGTGTCACGGATAGACGTTCCGCCCCGCGCGCCCTATCATGCCCCCTCGGGTCCGTCGAAGGGGCCGGGGCCCGACCGGGTTCTGGAACCTGTTCCGATGTACAGTCGGTGTTGCACTCGCGGTCGATCGTTCCGGGCAGCGTGTGGAAAATCGGGGCGGAGCCCCCCGAACGCGGCCCGGAGAACCGCGTCCGACATCGCCACGGACCGGCCCGAAAACGGCGGGCAAAATTGAAACAGCTTTTCAGAATCGACACGCCCCGACCATGCCCGAGGGCGCAGCGACACCACGTACAGTCCCCGCGGCGGTCGTGGGGGCGGGGGCCGTCGGGACCGCCCTCGCGGTCCGGCTCGCGGACCGCGGCTACCCGGTGCGTGCTGTGCTGAGCCGGACGCCCGAGGAAGCCCGGGCCCTCGCCGACCGGGTTGGCGCCGCGGTCGGGACCGACGCCGCCGCGGCGCTGCCGGCCGACGTCCGAATCGTCCTCCTCTGCGTGCCCGACGACGCCATTGCGGAGGTGGCCGGTCGCCTCGCGGCGCACGACCACCCGTGGGCGCAGACCGTCGTGGGCCACACCTCCGGGGCGCGCACGTCGGCGGTGCTGGCCCCGCTCGCCGGGCGAGGGGCGGCCACCTTCAGCTTTCATCCGCTGCAGACCTTCGCGCCCGGCACCGGGCCCGCGGCCTTCGACGACGTCGTCGTCGCGGTGGAGGGGGACGAGGAGGCGGTCATGGCCGGAACGGGGCTGGCGCGGCGGCTCGGGGCCCGTCCGGTCGTGCTCTCGGCCGCGGACAAGGCCCGCTACCACTGCGCCGCCGCCCTGGCCTCGAACGGCCTCGTGGCGCTGATGAGCGTCGTGCAGGAGATTCTGGAGACCGCGGGCGTAGAGGAGTCGGCGGCGGGCCTGATGGCCCCGCTCGTGGAGCAGACATGGGCCAATCTGAAGGCGGGGTCGCCGGAGGGGGTCCTGACTGGGCCCGTCGTTCGGGGCGACCGCGAAACCGTATCGGCCCACCTGAACGCCCTCCAGGAGGAGACGCCTCACCTCGTGCCCCTCTACGCCGCCCTTTCGACGGAGATGGCCCGCCTTGCGGTACGGAGCGGTCGGCTGGAGGGCGAGGCGGCCGAGGCGGTGCTGCGCCTCGTCCGGGCCGCTCTCGACGATCCGACCGGCGGCTCGGGGGCCGGTCCGACGCCCCGTTGACTCTCTTGTGGAATGGCCTTTTCTTCAAAGAGTGCCGCTGCACACAGGAACCCGCACCGGGTCCCGTGCGATATCACAGGCTGTCGTGTTTCCTTCCGGGGCAGAGGCGGGTGGCCTCGTCTGCGCCCCGGCAGACACGCCCACAGGATGTGCATAGTAGCCGGCTGCCATGAACAACCACGCTCGCAGTGCCCGCACGGGGGGGTCGTCGTCGACTTCGAGTCGGGCGACCTCCTACCGGGAGCGGCTCGAGCGCAAGCCGTTCCTCCTCGAGACGGAGGATGAGGAGGACGAGCCCCCGACCCGGCCGGACGTTGAGGCCCTCCGGGCCCTCGTTGACCGGGTGGGTCAGGAGGGAACGGCGTTTCAGTCCGTCGTGGTGGCGGCCGTCCAGATCCTCGAACAGGCGATCTGCTACGAGCGTGAAGCGGCCGAGGCGGCCCTGTCCCTCGGCCAGCAGGAAAAGCTGGGCGCGATGGTGGAGACGGCTGAGCGGGCGGCTGCTCTCCTGCGGGGCATCCTCAGCGCGCAGGGCGGATCGAAGGTGATGCACCTGTGCAGCGAGGTCGATCCCCCGCCTCCCACCGACCGCCAGCCCTGGTGGTTTGCCCTCACCGACGCCCTGGAGGTCCTGGAAGAGGGCACGAGCCGCATGGGGTCCCTCACGATGGCACAGCCTGAGGGCAGTTCGGCCCGCGAGCTCAGTCAGGTTGTCGCCCAGCTCCTCCGGGAGCACCACGATGCCCTGCTCCTGGAGGCCGACGGGTGGATCACGTAGGAGCCGGCGCCGAAACGTGTCGCCGCCCCCTTCCTAGACGCATCCCGACGGGGGTCGGGGGGCGTCTTTTTCTTTGGGCCCCGCGGCCCGCCTCTGCTACGCACTTTCCGCTACGCTCTTCCGTCACCCAACCTCGACCAGACCCGAATGTCATCGTCGTCCGCCGAACGGAGTGAACAGGAACAACGCCGGCGCGAGGAGCGCGCGGCCCTCGAGGAGCGAGGCATCGACCCGTACCCCTACGCATGGGACGTCGACGCCCGCGCCGAGGAGATCCTCGACGCCTTCGAGGACGACAAACACCAGCCCGAGGACGGGGAGCCGGGTCCCTACGAGGTGTCCGTCGCCGGGCGCATCACGGGGCTCCGCGTGATGGGCGGGTCGGCCTTCTTCGACCTGCGGGACGAGTCCGGGACCATCCAGGTGTACGTCCGTGCTCAGGATCTGGGCGAGGACGTCTACGAGGAGGTCTTCACCGAGCTCTTCGACATCGGGGACATCGTCGGGATCGAGGGCTTCGTCTTCCGCACCGGCATGGGGGAGGTCACCGTCCGTGCGGCCGACGACTTCCAACTGCTGGCGAAGTCGCTGCGGCCGCCGCCGCCCGTGAAGGAGGTGACGGAGGACGGAGAGGTCGTGGAGCGGCACTACGAGGTCACCGACAAAGAATTCCGCTACCGGCAGCGCTACGTCGATCTCTTTGTCAACCCCGACACGCGGACGGTCTTCCGCCAGCGGGCGACGCTGATCTCCACCATGCGCACCTTCCTCGACGAGCGGGGCTACCTGGAGGTGGAGACGCCGGTCCTGCAGCCGGTCTACGGCGGGGCCACGGCCCGGCCGTTCACGACGCACCACAACGCGCTCGACATGCCGCTCTACCTCCGCATCGCGGACGAGCTCTACCTGAAGCGGCTCCTCGTGGGCGGCCTGGAGGGCGTCTACGAGATCGGCAAAGACTTCCGGAACGAAGGCCTCAGCCGGTTCCACAACCCGGAGTTCACGATGATGGAGTGCTACGTGGCGTACAAGGACTACCGGTGGATGATGGACACCACGGAAGATCTGCTCCGGACCGTGGCCGCCGCGCTGCACGACACGCCCGTCGTCGAGTTCGAGGGCCACGAGATCGACTTCGGGGGCGACTGGCCGCGCGTGCCCTTCTTCGAGGCCGTCGAGGAGGCGACCGGCGTCGACCTCTACCAGGCGGGCCCCGACCGCGTCTACGACGTGGCCGCGAACGAGCTGGGACTGCAGGAGGTCGACCCCGACATGGACCTCGGCGCACTGCTCGACGAGATTTTCGGCGAGATGGTGGAGCCCGAGCTCATCCAGCCGACCTTCATCACCGACTACCCGATCGAACTGAGCCCCCTCGCCAAAAAGCACCGCGACAAGGACGGGCTCGTGGAGCGCTTCGAGCTGGTGGTGGCGGGGCGGGAGATCGCCAATGCCTTCAGCGAGCTCAACGACCCCCAGGACCAGCGCGAGCGGTTCGAGGCGCAGGCGCGCCAGCGGGCCGCCGAGGTCGATGGCGACGTGGACCCGGACGACCTCATCGACGAAGACTTCCTCCGAGCCCTCGAGTACGGCATGCCCCCCGCCGCCGGGCTCGGCATTGGCGTCGACCGCCTCACCATGCTCCTGACCGGCCAGGAGTCGATCCGCGACGTTATTCTCTTTCCGCTCCTTCGGCCCGAGCAGTAGTGCATCCCAGTAGTGCGTGCGGCGTGCCGGGCGGGCGGCGCGGGTTGCCCCCGCACTGAGAGACTGTTTTGATTTTTCGGTCGGTCACAGACCGCGTCGCCCCCTTCCGTCCGTCTGAGGAGGGCGCGAGGTGGGAGGCCGAGCGGAACGCCTGGGATCAACCGATCTGCCATCGTCACGTGACGCTCTGCCCTCAACGTGTGACATCAAAACAGTCTCTGAGGATGTGACGTTGTCGTAGGAGAGAAACCCCACCGGGGCGCGGGCAGGTTGAATCGTCTCCTATGCCCACTGCCCGTACCAAACACGACGTTGAGGTCGACGAGCAGGCCGGCTACTGGGCCCTGGTGTCCGGCAACACGAGCTTCCGGCGGCTGTGGATCGGCACCCTCATCTCGCTGCTCGGCGACTGGTTCAACACCATCGCCCTCTATGTCCTCGTCACGGAGCTGACCGGCTCGCCGCTCGCGCTGGGGGCGGTGTTCATCACGAAGATGCTGCCGTGGGCCCTGGCGGCGCCCCTCGCAGGGGTCCTCGTGGACCGGTACAACCGGCGGCGGCTCATGATCGGGATGGACCTGCTGCGGGCTGCGACCGTGCTGGGGTTCCTGCTCGTCGACCAGCCGGCGGAGGTGCCCTGGCTTTACGCCCTGCTGACGGCCCAGGTGCTTGCGGGCGCCGTGTTCAACCCGGCCAAGAGCGCCGCGATTCCCAACATCACCACGCCGCGGGAGCTGTTGACGGCCAACGCGCTGATGTCGGCCACCTGGTCGACCATGCTCGCCGTGGGCGCGGCGCTCGGCGGGCTCGCCGTCGAGGCGCTCGGCACCGACGCCGTCTTCTGGATCGACAGCGCCACCTACCTCGTCTCGGTCGCCTTCATCCTGGGAACCACGATTCCGCAGGACACCGCCCCGGCAGAGGCGTCGCTGTGGCGCTCGGCGGTGCGCGAGATCACGGACGGCTGGCGGCACCTGCGCACGCATCCGCGCATCGGGCGCTTCGCCTTCGCGAAGGCCACGTGGGCCGTGTCGGGCGGCGCGCTCGTCTACATGCTCGCGCTGCTGGGGGACCGCATCGCGCCCGCGGCGCTGGCCGCGGGCATCGGCGTGCTCTTCATGGCGCGGGGCATCGGCACCGGCGTCGGGCCCGTCGTGGTACGGCGCTTCTTTCGGGAGCGGCGGCGGTGGCCCGCGGTGATGGGCGGGGCCATTGCGCTCTGTGGCCTTTGCTACCTGGGCGTGGGGCTGGTGCCCTGGGCGTCCCGTCTTCCGACCATCGGGGCCGTGTGCGTCCTCGTGGTGGTGGGCCACGCCGCCAGCGGGGGCAACTGGGTGCTCAGCACCGTCGTCCTGCAGAAACGAACCGAGGACCAGTACCGGGGCCGCGTGTTCTCGACGGAGTGGCTCTTCGTGATGAGTGCCGAGTCGCTCTCCATTCTCGCGGGCAGCGCTATGCTCGAACTCGACTGGCTCACGTTGGAAGGGGCCATCCGGGCGTTTGCCGGCCTGCAGGTGGCCTGCGGACTGGCCTGGTGGGCCGTCGTGGTACCGCTTGAGCGGCGATCCGACGAGGCGACCGCGTCGGCCGAGTAGCCGCGGGGGGCATGGTGACGGCCGCGCTCGCGCCCTCCACGTCCACACGCGACCCCCGTGCGGCTCAATTGGGGCGGGCCGTCGATCCTCGGAACGGGCCTCGTCCGTCGGGGCCGGGGCGAGCCCGCCGCGCAGGACTCCCCAACAAAAAAGGGCGGACCCACCGGCTGGCGGGTCCGCCCCAAACGTCCAAAACGTCAGGACAACGGTACGGCCGAGGGTCTACATGTTGCCGCCCTCGCGCTGCGGAATGGAGTCGGCACGGCGGTACTCGCGGGTGCCGCCCTTCTTGCTGGTCACGCCGCTCACCTCGCCTTCACCGCTCATGCTCATTCTCATGCTCTCGACGCCGTTGTTCGAGTAGTAGTCCGCCACGGCCTGCGCGCGGTCCTCGGAGAGGGACTGCGCGTTCCGCTCGCCCGGGGCCGCAAAGCCCTCGATGCGCACGGACAGGTTCGGGCACTGGTTGAGAATGTCCACGTTCTCCTGCAGACTCTTCCGCGCCTCCTCGGTCAGCGTGCTGGAGTTCCGCCCGAAGAAGGCCGAATTGAACTCACTCACCGTCGTGCAGATTTCCGGGAGATCCCGGTTGACGCGAACGGTAGTCGACATATTGTCCTGGCCTACGTTGTTCGAGGCCTCGAGCTCGACGGTGTACTGGCCCGCCGACTCGAACGTGTGGGTGGGCGAGCTGCCGGAGCCCGTGTTGCCGTCCCCGAAGTTCCAGCTGTAGTCGATCGGGCTGTCGCCGGAGACATTGCTGCTGAACCGCACCTGGTTGCCGGCGTCGACGGGGTTCGGGTTGGCGTTGATCGATGTGATCGAGGGAGGCTGCGGCGGGGGCACCACCGTCACCGACGCGGAGGCCGAGTCGGCACCGCCCTCGTTGCTGGCCCGAAACTCCACCGTGTACTGCCCGGTCGAGTTGAAGCTATGGTTGGTCAGCAGGCCGGACCCGGTCGAGCCGTCGCCGTAGTCCCAGGTGTAGGTGAGGGGTTCGTCGGCCTCCTGCTGATTTTGGATGGTGGCCTCGAACGTGCCCGACTCGCCGGTCTCGAGCGTATCCGGCGTGTTGATGGAGTTCACGACCGGGGCGGTGGCGCCACAGCCGGTGAGAAAGAGGCCGCCGAGAACGAGAAGAACGGGAAGCCAGAAGGAGGAAAGTTGTCGTGTGTTCACGGGTGTAGAAGCTGTCATGGTCTGGAGTGTATGCGCTGCGTCAGAGGGAGCAAAGACCGAAAAGGGAGGACAGGCACCTTGCACAGGCACCTCCGCGGGAGAAAGACTCCGTCGAAAGAAAGAGCCGGAGATGCCGCTCTCGCAGCATCGGGCGCAAAAAACGGAATGAGTGTCGGATACGCAATCCGACGAGTGCGATCACCAGCGGACGGGTGGTCACACCGCCAGGGGGCGCGGGGCATGTGGTGGGACGCCCACCTTCGTTCCGCCCTCTGCTCTACGCCGCGGGTAGGCAGCGTTCGGGACCGCGAGGGTGGAGAGGCCCGATTGCCGCCCCGGCCTCCCGGTGCCTCGTGATCCGAAAAAGAGTGTCCGAATATGGAGCAAGGAAGTGTTGTGTCCTGATTGAGAAAGAATACTAGGGATCCAACCAGAAAATCACAACTCCAAGCGTTACACAATGCGATCCGGAGGTAGGATCGTTACATAATGCGAGCCGGAGGTAAGATTTGCAAGGACTTATTGGGGGTCCCTGTCCGGATCGGGACGGCAGGCCCCGGACCCCTGTACCGATCCGAGCGGGGCCAGAGGCCCGGATTCGACCGCATTCCATGCATGACATGTACGTAGCGCCCCCATTCCTCCCCAAACCTGGCCCGCGAAAGGCTACTCGTCCAGGGTGTCAACGAGCCGCTCCAGTTTGCTTTTTTTGTTTGCTGCCCGATTTTTGTGGATGACTCCCTTCGCCGCGAGACGGTCCAGGTCGCCCTTCACGTCGTTGAGGAGATCCCGGGCGGCGTCTGGGTCGTCCAGCGATTTGAGCTCTTTGATCTTCGTGCGAACCTGGCTTTTCCGCGACTGGTTTTGTTTCCGTCGCTTCTCGTTCTGCCGCATTCGCTTCTCGGCCGACTTGTGCTGAGGCATGGTAGGGAAAGGTCGGTGGTTGGAAAGAGCAGAGAACACAGAACGAAGGGACTGTCTCCGCAGAAGATCCGTCCCCCGCGGAAAGGGGGCCGTCCAACGGAAAATCAAACACGGAAGTCATCCGGTCGCCGGCAGAGCGGCCTCCCAGCCTGGACCGCCGGAGGGAAAGGAGAAACCGAGGGACGCGCGCTACCGTTGAAATAAACTGAAAGTACAGGTTCAGCGTTCGGCCCGACGCGGCCGGATGCCGCGGTCCCGTTTCGCCTCCGCACAAGCGTTCCCGTCCACCGAGAGTCCCCATCCATGTGGTCGTTTCTATCTGATCTTCTGCGCCGGCCGGAGTCGAGCCACACGGTTGTCGTGATGGACGACCGGGAGGTGGGGCAGACCCGCCGCTACGAGGTGCGGCCCAAGCGGCTGGTCACGGCGTGGAGCGGAAGCCTCTTCGTGGTATTCCTCCTCGGGGCCAGCCTGCTCGCCTTCACCCCCCTTCGCACGTTCATTCCGGGCTACGGCACTCAGCAGCTGAAGCGAAACGCCCGCCTGAACGCCATCCGCGTGGCGGCCCTGCAGGACTCGCTGGCTGTTCAGCGCCACTACATCCGACGCCTGCAGCAACTGGTGACGGGCCAGGTCGACTCCCTGGCCCAGACCGCCGGCCGGGACGGATCGCCGGCACGGCCGTCCCCGGAGCCGCAGGACGGGGCCCGTCCGGTGCCGGCGCCGTCCCGCTCCGCCGATGCCCGTTCGGACGACGGGGCGGGGGCTCATCAGCAGCCCGCCCTTGCGGCCACCAACTTTCCGGCCTCGGGGGGGCGCCGCACGGACCACGTGATGCCCAGCCTCTCCCTCCCGGTGCAGGCCCCCGTCAACACCGGCTTTCCGACCCGCCGCTTCGACGCGGGGGACGCCCACTTCGGGATCGACATCGCCGTGTCGGAGGGAACGATGGTGCGCGCCGTGGGGGCGGGGTACGTCGTGCTGGCCGACTGGACCCAGGAGGGGGGGTACACCGTCGTCGTGCAGCACTCGGACGGATATCTCTCGGTCTACAAGCACAACAAACGACTGCTCAAGCAAACCGGCGATCGGGTGCAGGCCCGCGAGGCCCTCGCCGTGAGCGGAAACTCTGGACAGATGACAACGGGCCCCCACCTACACTTTGAATTGTGGAGAAATGGACTTGCGCAGGATCCACGTCCCTACGTGACCGGTTGGTAGGAGAGAACACACACCATACACCTGGGTGCATGGAGGGCAGCGATGTCCGAATTGACCGTGCAGTCCGTTCCCGAACGCCGGACGGGAGCTGAGGGCTCGACCTCGACCGTCGGTGCACATCGCGCCCCGCGGTGCCGACGCGGTCTTTCCGCAGCGGAGGCCGGTCGACCGTCCCATCCACATTCCCGCGCTGCCGCTCCGCCACCGTACCGCTCCTATGGGACTATTCAGCAATAATACTTCTAAAAAAGAGAACGGGTCGTCATCCATGGCTAACCAACAGAATCCCGCCCA
>JBDGQP010000222.1:0-24573 GCA_042218975.1 Salinibacter sp. | reverse complement strand
CGCGGGGCGTGGCGCAGTCCGGTAGCGCACCTGCTTTGGGAGCAGGAGGTCGCCGGTTCGAGTCCGGCCGCCCCGACACCGTCGGGACGCATCCCGACACGGTGGGCCCTGCCTGCTCCGATCGCAGGGCGGCCTGCCGCCACGCGCCCGTAGCTCAGTTGGATAGAGCAGCGGACTTCAGTGGTGCAGCCGCACGACCGGCTGCTAGGAGCGCCTGCACGAAACGAAACGTGCAGGATGAACGGCGCTGTATCGGGAGACCCGGAGCAGTGTCGATTTCGATTTGCGAATGTCGAATTGGGCCCCTCCTCACTCGGCACTCGCAACTCGCCACTCGACACTGTGGCAATCCCGAGGAAACCGGCGTACCGCCGTGGGCGGTCGCGGGGATCCGTAGAGGCCATACGCGCCGCACCTGAGACGGTGAAGAGATGGTCCAGCCCCCAAACGTGGGCGAAGGTGGAGTGGGGAATGCGGAGTGAGGAGTTCGGGGCACTGCCGAATTCCACACTCCCAAATCCACATTCTACACTCGTTGCTCGGCGGCGAAAGCCGCAGCAGGGACGCTAATCCGCAGGTCGCAGGTTCGAATCCTGCCGGGCGTGCCGGTGCCCCGTAGACTTCACGCCCCACACGGAACGGACAGAGGAACCTGCCCTCAGTTTTTCCGATTTAAAGGGGGGAAACGTTCCTTGGTGACGTGGCCGAGTGGTTAGGCAGAGGCCTGCAAAGCCTCCTACGGCGGTTCGAATCCGCCCGTCACCTCCGGCTCCCACGCCCGCCGAGCCCCTGTGCTCGACGGGCCTTTTCTATTGTCCCCCTTCGCCATCACAAGTCCAGCCCCGCCCATGACGGAGTTGACCCTGCCCGACGGCTTGGTCCTGTCCCCTGTTGAGCCGGACGACCGGACGGCCCTCGTCGAGCATCTGCAGGAGCGCGAGATCTGGCGGAATACCCTCTACATCCCCTACCCTTACACCGAAGAGGACGCCGACGCGTGGATCAAAGAGCGGATCGCCCATCGCCGGGAGCAGCCGGCGGAGACGACCTTTGCCCTGCGGCGGTCGGACGGGCGGCTCATCGGCGTCGTCGGAGCGGATCACCTGGACGTAGGTACGACGCACCGGGCCAATCTCGGCTACTGGCTGGCGAAGCCGTACTGGGGGCAGGGCCTGATGACGCGGGCCGCGCGCCGGTACGTGCAGTATGCCCTGACGCGGCTTGAGGTGACGCGTCTCACGGCCGAGGTGTTCGCATGGAACGACGCCTCGGCCCGGGTGCTGGAGAAGGTGGGCTTCCGGCGAGAGGGGCGTCTCCGCAAACACCGAGAGAAGGACGGCGCCCTCGCGGACGTGTTCTACTACGGCCTACTGCGGGAGGACGTCGCGGCCGATCTCCTGGAAGGTGACCGACCAAAAGTGACTACCTAAGAGATGGTCGAATCCACACTCTCTATTCCTCAATCCGCACTTGAAGACTGTTTTGATTTTTCGGTCGGTTCACAGACCGCGTCGCCCCCTTCCGTCCGTCTGAGGAGGGCGCGAGGGGGGAGGCCGAGCGGAACGCCTGGGATCAACCGATCTGCCATCGTCACGTGACGCCCTGCCCTCAACGTGTGACATCAAAACAGATGCTGTGGTGCGTATCAAGCGTATCAGGTCCCAGGATGCAGCGAGGGGGCGAAGGGACGGCCGGATTTGAGAACTCCATAGCATATGTGCAAAAGCTTCCGCACCCCCGTCCGTCCAGCCGCACATCCGGGCGCACATGCTCCGATTTGGCGTCTCCTCACGGATCGATCGGCAGCGAACGAGACGCGACCGAAAATTGAAACAGGTTCTTAGAACGGCGCGTCGTCCTCGAAGGAGCCCCCTCCCCCCCCATTGGGAGAGCCGCCTGTGGGGCCGCCCGGGGCCGGCGGCCCGCCCGGAGCGGAGTCGCCCCCGCCCTGGTCGTACTGCGTCGTCAGGTTCTCGAAGCGGGCGTACTGCTTGACGAAGGCCAGTTCCACGGTCCCGATGGGGCCGTTCCGCTGCTTCTCGACGATGATCTCGGCGATCCCCTCGGTGGAGTTGCCCTGCTCGTCGACGGTGATGCCGTAGCGCTCCGCCCGGTAGATGAAGGCCACCACGTCGGCGTCCTGCTCGATTGAGCCCGACTCCCTGAGGTCCGAGAGCTGCGGCCGCTTGTCGCCGCCGCGGTTTTCGACGGCGCGGTTCAGCTGCGAGAGCGCGATCACCGGCACGTCCAGCTCCTTGGCCAGCCCCTTCAGGGACCGGGAGATGTGGGCAATCTCCTGCTCGCGGTTGGCCCCGCTGCGGAGGTTGGTGCCGGAGGCCTGCATGAGCTGCAGGTAGTCGACCACGACGAGGCCAATGTCGTGCTCGGCCACGAGGCGGCGCGTCTTGGCGCGGAGCTCCAGGACGCTGAGGCCCGGCGTGTCGTCGATGAAGATGTCGGCGTCGCTGAGGTCGCCGGCCGCCCGTGCGAGATGCTGCCAGTCCTCGTCGTTCATGCGGCCGGTGCGGGCCTTATGGGCGTCGACCCGCGCCTCGGAGGTGAGCATCCGCTGGGCGAGCTGCTGCGCGCCCATCTCGAGGGAGAAGACCGCCACACCGGTCGAACGCTCCGAGTGGGTGGCGGCGTTCTGGGCACAGGCGAGCGCGAAGGCCGTGTTGTGCGTCACCGTACCGTCGCCGAGGAGAAAGCGGCCGTTGCCGTCGAGGGTAAACCCGTAGTACTCTCCCCTCCCGTCGGGCTCGACCTCGATGCCGGTCACCCGCCAGTCGCGGAGGTCCGTCCACGGGTCGGCCTGCTTGCGCTCGACGCGCACCGGAATCTCGTCGACGTTTCCGTTGAAGCGCACGCGATGGACCGCGGACTCGTGGCCGGTGGACGCGATCCGAGCCGTCTTCTCGTCCAGCGAAGTCCGGTAGCCGAGCGTGTCGCACAGGAACTTGATGTCCTGGGCCAGCCGCTCGTTTGACTGGGTAATCTCGTAGGTGCCGCCGTGGCCATCGTTGAGGTGGCCGTCGCTGTCGATGAGGCCGGCCAGCAGGCGGAGCCGTTTCTCACGCGAGTTGCCGAGGTAGAGATTGGGGATGTGTTTATCGCTGAGAACCCCGAGGGCGCGGAGAGACGCCTGGATCGCGTTTTTCGTCGCCGCTGTTCCGCTGTCTCCGCTCTTCACCAGGTCTGCCGGGCAGCGCCGGTGTTCGTCGGAGATGCTGATCGTGTCGCCTCGCCGCTCTGCGACCTCATGGAGGCCCGAAATGACCGCCTCGTCGGTGGTGTAAATCCGGGCACTGTCTGACTGTCCGTCCCCGAGCCAGAGGCCCAGAAAGTAGGGGTCGAGCGGCACGGGCCGTTCGGGAAAGTCCGCAGCGACCTTGAATCCCTTATTGTCGTCCTTCCAGTCGTTGGACCGCTCCAGGTATTCGTGGACCGGAATGTCCGTGACGTCGCCACGCGGACGAGCCCCTTCGCGGCGGCTTTTCTTGAGGGTGAGGATGTGACTTTCATTCACGCGGTAGTCCATGCCGCGCTTCTGGCGTATCCAGTACATCGGCTCACGGCCGCGGGCCAGCGACTGAACAGTGCGAGGGGTGCCGTCGTCGCCCATGAGACGGTCGCCAACCCCAACGTCTTCCACCGGCTTCGTGCGCCCGTCGTACATCATCACCGGTGTCCCCTCGCCCAGGCACTTGCCCATCGACGGCCGCGCCGCGATGATGATAAGGTCCGACGGCTGCCAGCCGCTCGTGAGGTCGTCGAGCTTCGGAAAGCCGCTCGGGATGCCGGTGATGCCCCCATCCTGGCCGTGAATCGTCTCGAGGTGCTCGAAGGTGTCCTTCACCACCTTGCTCATCGGCGCGGCCGACTTTCGCAGCTCCGAGTCCGAGATCTGGAAAATCTTGCTCTCCGCCTCGTCGAGGAGCTCGAAGGCATCGGCCCCCGGGTCGTAGGCCTTCCCCACGACCGTCGTCATCGTCTCGATCATCTTCCGGAGCAGCGACTTCTCCGCGATGATCCGGGCGTGGTACTCGACATTGGCGGCCGAGGCGACCTGCGTCGTAAGCTCCGTCAGGTAGTAGGACCCGCCGATGTCGTCGAGCTGGTCGCGGCGCTTCAGCTCCTCGGTGAGCGTTACGAGGTCGACCGGGTTGCCCCGCTCGAAGAGGCTCTGGACGGCCGCGTAGATTTTCTGGTGCTTGTTGTCGTAGAACGCCTCCGGCGGGAGCACCTCAATGGCCTGCGGGATCGCCTCCCGCTCGATGAGCATCGCCCCGAGGACCGACTTCTCGACGTCGACGGCCTGGGGCGGCACGCGGCCGGACTGCTCGTGCACCGACTCGGCCTGCTGCCGCCGCCGTTCGCTCTGGCGCCCCCGCATCTTGTCGAGCGGATAGGAGGACGAGGAGGAGTCGTCGATGCTCAGGTCTTGATCGGCGTCGTCGTTCTCGGCCATAGGCGGGGAGGGAGATCGACCGGATGGAGAGGGCGCGCAGGTGGGGGCTAGTCGTCGTCCCCGGTCAGCTGATCGTACCGGGTGCGGAGCAGCTTCACGTCCTCCCACGTGGGCCGCTTCCACTGCGAGTTACGGAGCAGGGCCGCCGGGTGGTAGGTCACCATCAGCGGAGTGCCGTAGAAGTCGTGCTCCTGGTCGCGGAGGGTGCCGAGCGAGGAGCTGCGGTCCAGCAGGGTGTTGCCGGCCACCTTGCCCACCGCCAGGATGATCTCGGGGCGGATGAGGGCGAGCTGCTTGCAGAGGATCGGCAGGTGCGCCTCGATCTCCTCCTGGTGCGGGTCGCGGTTTCGGGGCGGACGGCTCTTCAGGATGTTGGTGATGTACACCTCCTCGCGCCGAAAGTTGATGGCGTCGAGAATTTTGTCGAGCAACTGGCCGGCCCGGCCCACGAACGGTTCCCCCTCCTTGTCCTCGTCGCGCCCGGGCGCCTCGCCGATAATCACGAGGTCGGACTCGGGGTCGCCCACGCCGAAGACCGGGTTCTCGCGCTCCTCGTCGATCGGGACGAGCACGGTGTCGGCGAGGTACTGCTCGACCTCCGTCAGCGTCTCGGCGTCTTTGTAGGGCGCGTCCTCGGGGACGAGGGCGTCGATGCGTTTCCAGGGCGGCAGCGTAGGGTCGTCCTCGGGCGGGCGGGTCCGGTTGCCAAAGAGGTCGCGGTTCGGCATGTCGTCGGGCGGGTCGTCAGCGGATGAGTCGGAAGAGGCGGAAGCGGGGGCGTCCGGATCGTCGTCGGGATCGGAAGCGGGGGCGCCGGCGGGCGCCGTGGCGTCGGCCGCGTCGGTCGGCTCAGGGGGCGCGTCGAGGGGAAGGTGCGGACCGTAGAGGGCCTGCTCGTGCTCGAGGATGCTCCGCAGTTCGCGCAGGAGGTCGCGCATGGAAGGAGAAGGAGTGAGGGACGAGTGCGGCCGGGACCGGAGCAGACCGTATTGGAGAGGAGCGTGGTGCGTGAACCGTGACCGCTCGGATCACCGCGACCGCTCGGATCAGGGCTCCCTCACGGCTCATGATTCGCGGATGCCGACCGGAGAGGACGCCAGCACGCGGTCGAGGATGGCCTCTGCGACCTCCGATTTCGGCATGAGCGGCAGCTCCTCGGCCGTGCCCTCCCGGGAGAGGAGCGTGACCCGGTTGGTCGAGGGCCCGAAGCCAGCACCCTCCTCCGTGGGATTGTTCAGTACGATCCAGTCCAGGGATTTGTCCTCCAGCTTGTGCCGGGCGTTCTCCAGGCCGTCGTTCGTCTCGAGGGCAAACCCCACCAGCACCTGACCGGGCCGCTTGTGGGCGCCAACCCTCTTTAGGATATCGGGCGTCCGGCGGAGGTGCAACACGAGGTCTTCGTCGCTCTTCTTCCGCTTTGTGGAGGACGTCTCGGTAGGGGCGTAGTCGGCCACGGCGGCGGCCATGAATACGAGGTCGGCGTTCGCACGGCGGGCCTGCACGGCCTCGTTCATCTCCGCGGCCGTCTGGACCGGCACGACCTCCACGCCGTCCGGCGGCGAAAGGGCCGTGGGGCCGCTCACGAGCGTCACGCGCCCGCCTCGCTCATGGGCGGCCCGGGCGAGGGCGTAGCCCATCGTGCCCGTCGAGCGATTCGTGAGGACACGGACGGGGTCGAGCGGTTCGCGCGTTGGGCCCGCGGTCACGAGCACCGACCGGCCGTCGAGGGCCCCGGCCCCCGACGCGTCGTCGGCGCCGGCGTTCCGATCGGCGAGGAGCGCCGCCACGCGGCCGCGGATGGCCTCGGGCTCGGGCATCCGGCCCTGCCCCACGAGGCCGCTGGCGAGCTCACCGTGCTCGGCCGGCATCACCTCGTATCCAATCTCGCGGAGCCGGTCGAGGTTGGCCTGAGTCGTGGGGTGCCGGTACATCTCCCGGTCCATGGCCGGGCACACCAGCAGCGGGCAGCGGGCCGAGAGGGCCGTCGCCGTCAGCATCGTGTCGCAGAAGCCGTGGGCCAGCTTGGCGGTCGTCTGGGCCGTGGCGGGGGCCACGACGAAGAGGTCGGCCCACTCCCCCAGTGTCACGTGCTTCGTCCAGCTGCCCTCCTCGTTCTCGGGGAAGAGTTCCGTGAGCACCTCCCCTTCCGAGAGCGTCCCGAGCGTGAGCGGCGACACGAAGCGCTCGGCGCTGGGCGTCATGAGCACCCGCACCGCGGCGCCGGCCTCCGTAAGGCGGCGAACGAGGGGCGCCGCCTTGTAGGCCGCAATGCTCCCGGTGACTCCCAGGAGCAGGTGGCGGCCGGAAAGATCGGGGGCAGAAGCGGTCATTGGGCGCAGAGGCGGGGGCGCGCAGGAAACAAAAAATCCGGTCGGCGAACGCCTCGGGCCCGCCCGCGGAGGGGGGCGACGGCCGCTCACCAGCCGGATTCAAGCGGGACGCGGCGAGTGCCGCCCCGGCGAGCCTACTCCTCGTCCGGCTTCCGGTAGTAGAGCTTGTCCTCGAGGAAGTCGTCGATGGCGATCTCCGTCGGCTCGGGCTTCTTCTCGTACTCGAGGGACACCTTCTCCTGCTCCTCCTTCATGCGCACGTCCTCCATCTCGGGGCCGAAGCCCTCGAAGTAGGAGAGCTTATCCTCGAGCTCGGACCGCATGTCGGACGAGACCTGGCGCGAGCGCTTCGAGAGAATGGCTACCGTCTCGTAGAGGTTGCCGGTGCGCCCGGCAAGTTCGTCGATGTCGAGCGTTTCGATTGCCATAATCGGGCTGGAATCTACGTTCAGGTTGGGGCGAGGGTATTCGGTGCGCCTGGGCCCCGGATCGCGTCCGGGGCGCGACGCGTGACTCGGGGCCCAGAACGCGCATCTCACGTCTTCCGCGTCGTTCGGTGTTCAGGAGACCCCTCTCCGTCGAGGATGCGCGAAGATTCGGCTACGAACCAAGAAACTGACGAATTCGGGTCAGAGTTTCCTCGACGGCCACGTCCAGGTCGTCATTCACGACAACGGCATCGAAGGCGTCGGCCCGTTCGAGCTCGCGGTCGGCTCGTTCGAGACGGTCGGCCAGGGCCTGCGGGTCCTCCGTCCCCCGCTTCCGGAGCCGGCTTCGGAGCGCCGCCTTCGAGGGGGGCGCGACAAACAGAACGAGCGCGTCGTCGCCGAAGGCCTCCTTTACGTTGAGCGCGCCCTCCACGTCGATGTCGAGGAGCACGGGCCCGTCCTCGGCCTTGGATTCGACCTCGGACCGGAGGGTCCCGTAGAACTGCCCGGGATAGACCTCCTCGTACTCCAGGAGGTCGCCGGCCTCGACGCGCCGCTCGAACTCCGGCAGGGAGAGGAAGTGATAGTCCTCCCCGTCGGTCTCGTCGGGGCGGGCGTCGCGGGTGGTGGCCGAGACGGAGAACTGCACCTCCGGCAGGGCCTCCAGTACGCGGTGGGCGATGGTTGTCTTTCCGGCGCCACTCGGGGCGGTGAGGACGACGACGTTCTGGTCGGGCATAGCGGATCGGTTGAAGGTTAAACAGTGGAAGGTTAAAGGTCCGGCGTCGATCAGGTGGCACCACCCTCCTTCAACGTTCTACCCTTCCAACCTTCAACCTGGGTGCTATTCCACGTTGCGGATCTGCTCCTTAATCTTCTCGATCTCCTCCTTCATGGCCACGGCGTGGCGCGAGATCGTCTCGTCGTCGGCCTTCGCGCCGATCGTGTTGGCCTCGCGGTGGATCTCCTGGGTGATGAACTTCAGCTTGCGGCCGGCGGCCTCGTCGCTGTCGAGGGCGTCCCGAAACATCTTGAGGTGAGAGTGGAGGCGCACGCACTCCTCGGTCACGTCGAGCTTGTCGGCCAGCACGGCGATCTCCGTCTCGATGCGGTCGGGGTCGACGTTGTCGTCGTCGACCAGCTCGGCGAGGCGATCCTGCAAGGTGGTCTGCCGCTCCGCCACCCGCTCGGGGGCCCGGGTCTCGATCGCGTCGAGGTGCTCGTCGATAGCGCGGGTGCGCCCCCGGAGCTCCTCCTGGAGAGCCGCTCCCTCCTCGGTCCGCATCTCGCGGAGCGCCTCGATGGCGGCGTCGAGCGCCTTGAGGACATGAGGCCAGGCCCGCTGAATTTTGGCCGCCTCCCGCTCCTCCTCCGCGGAAAAAATCTCCTCGAACTGAAGCAGGTGGTCGAGGCGGACCGGCTCCTTGATCTGGGCCGCGCTGCTAAGCCGCTCGAGCCGCTCCTTGTAGCGCATGGCGGCGTCGGTGTCAATCGCGTCCGGCAGCGCGTCGGGGTCGGCCGCCTCGACGGCCACGTACACGTCGAACTTCCCGCGCTCGAAGGCGTCCTGCACGCGGGAGCGCACCTCGGCCTCCGCCTCTGCCATCGGGTCGGGCAGGTGGACGAAGACGTTGAGGTGCCGCTTGTTGGTCGACCGGAGCTCGACGGACGCGGTGGTGCCGTCCCCGCCGGCGCGGCCGTGTCCAAAGCCGGTCATGCTGCGAATCATAGGAGGGGGCGCTGGGGCGTTGCGCGTGGGAACGCCGGGCGTGGAGGCGTCGAATGCGACGCGTTCGGCGCCGGGTGAAGGGGGCAGACAGGAAAAGACGAGGCCGTCCTCGCCCGTGGGCCGGGCGCGCGGGCGGCAGAAAGAAGGGCGGAGGGGGAGGGATTCGAACCCTCGGTACCGCAAGGCGGCACACTCGCTTTCCAGGCGAGCACCTTCGACCACTCGGTCACCCCTCCAGCAAGGACGAATATGGAATGCGGGATCGGGAGTGTGGAGTTCGGCGGGAAGCGTGGAGACTCCTCAAATTCCACTCTCCGCATTCCGAACTCTGCACTCGCTACACCTCCATGATCTTCTCCTTCTTCTTCTCCAGCAGCGTGTCGACTTGGTCGGTGTGAGCGTCGGTGAGGTCCTGAAGGTCCTCCTCCCCGCCGTAGAGCACGTCCTCCGAGAGGTTTTCCTCCTCGACAATGCGCTGCAGCTCGTTCTTGGCGTCGCGCCGGATGTTGCGGATCGAGATCTTGGCCTCCTCGGCGCGCTCGCGAGCCGTCTCGGCCAGTTCCTTGCGCCGCTCCTCGGAGAGGGGCGGGATCGGAATGCGGATCTTCTCGCCGTCGTTGTTCGGGTTGAGGCCGAGGTCCGCCTTCATGATGCCGCGCTGGATGTCCTCCATCGCGGTGTGGTCGAAGGGCTGGACGACCAGCAGGTCCGGCTGCGGCGCGCTCACGCTGGCCACCTGGTTGAGCGGCGTCGTCGATCCGTAGTACTCGACGGTCACGTTGTTGAGCATGGCCGGGGACGCGCGGCCGGCCCGGATGGTCTTGAGCTCGGAGCGGAGGTAGGACACGGCCTCCTCCATCTGCTCGTCGGCCTCGTCCAGTAGGTCCTGTACGGGGTCGTTGGGCATGGGCTGGGGCAGTTGAGTGCGTCGGAAGGGCGAGAGAGGCCCGAGCGGCTAGGCGGGGACACGTTCCGTCGCCTGATCGGCCTCATCCCAATGCACACGGGTTCCCACGGTTTCTCCGGCAAGGAGGCGGGAAAGGTTTTCCTCGATCCCCATGTTGAACACGGTGATCGGCATCTTCGATTCCTGACAGAGGGTAAGGGCCGTCATGTCCATCACCCGCAGATCCCGCTGGATCACCTCCTGACCGTGGATGCGCAGGAAGCGCTCGGCGGAGTCGTCCTCCTCGGGGTCGGCCGTAAAGACGCCGTCGACCCGCGTGCCCTTCAGGATGACGTCGGCGTCGATCTCGAGACCGCGAAGGGCCGCCGCGGTGTCGGTGGTAAAGTAGGGATTGCCGGTGCCGGCGCCGAAAATCACGACGCGGCCCTTCTCGAGGTGGCGAATGGCCCGCCGCCGGATGAACGGCTCGGCGATCTCCTCCATCTTGATGCTTGACTGCAGGCGGGTCTGGAGGTCGACCTGCTCGAGGGCGTCCTGGAGGGCCATGCCGTTGATCATCGTGGCGAGCATGCCCATGTAGTCGGCGTGGGCCCGGGTCATGCCCTCCATGGCGTTCTCGACGCCCCGAAAGATGTTGCCACCGCCGATGACGATGGCCACCTCGGCCCCCCGCTCCACGGCCCGCCGCACCTCCTGGGCGTACGCCCGGAGTACCGTCTCGTCGATGCCGAACTGGCGCTCCCCTCCGAGCAGGGCCTCTCCGCTCAGCTTCAGCAGAACGCGCTGATACCGGAGGTCACGGGGGGAGGAATCGGAAGCGCTCATGGCGGGGTCGTGTCTACAGATAGAGAAATGGGGCGGGCCGCACCGTCGCCGGTACCGCCCGCCCCACAATCAGCAACCCAACGGCAAAAATCAACTGGGAGGCCGATCCGGCGCAAAAAGCCCGGTCGGGCCGTTGGCTAGTCGCCGAGGGCGTACCGCGTGAAGCGCCGGACGGTCAGGCCCGCGTCGTCGAGCATCTCCTGAACGGAGACCGAAGAGTCCTTGACGAAGGCCTGCTCCAGCAGCACGTGGTCCTCGAAGAAGCGCTCGAGCTTGCCGTCCACGATCTGGTCGATGACGTGCTCGGGCTTGCCCTCGTTGAGGGCGGCCTCGCGGGCCACCTCGCGCTCCTCCTCCTTGACCTCGTCGGGCACCTCGTCGCGGGAGACGGCGATGGGGTCGAGGGCCGCGATCTGCATGGCCACGTCCCGGCCGGCGTCCTCCACGTCGCCGTCGCCGGCCACGTCGACGAGCACGCCGAGCTTCGAGCCGGGATGGATGTAGGAGAGAATCTGCCCCTCGTTGCTCTCAAGGAGGTTAAACCGGCGGACGGCCAGCTTCTCGCCGATCTTGCCCGTGAGGGCCACGAGTTCGTCCTCGACCGTGGCGTTGTCCTCGTACGTCAGGGCCTTCAGTTCGTCGAGGTCGGCGGGCCGTTCGGCAAGGACCCGGTCGGCAACCCGGTCGGCAAAGTCCTGGAAGTCGTCGTTTCGAGCCACGAAGTCGGTCTCGCAGTTCACCTCCACGATGGCCCCGACCGACGCGTCGTCCGAGAGGGCCGCGACGACGAGGCCCTCGTCGGCCTCCTTCGCGGCACGGTCCGACGCCACCTCCTGTCCCTTCTTCCGAAGGATGCTGACGGCCTCGTCGAAGTCGCCGTCGGCCTCCTTCAGGGCCTCTTTGCAGTCCATCATGCCGACGCCGGTCGCGTCGCGCAGTTCTTTTACCTGTTTTGCGGAAATGCTCATGTTGTGCTAGCGGGGAAGCGGGTCAGCGAAACGTCATCGTGCGTCCGGGGCGAGACTAAGAGGTGGCGGCCTTCTTCTTGTCGGCCTTCTGCTTCATCTTGCGCTCCTGCAGGCCCTCCTTGATCGCGTCGGTGATCGTCGACGTCACGAGCTCGATGGAGCTGAGCGCGTCGTCGTTGACGGGAACCGGGTAGTCGATCTTCTTCGGGTTGCCGTTGGTGTCGACCATCGCGATGATCGGGATGCCGAGGTTGCGAGCCTCGCTCACGGCGATCTCCTCCCGCTTCACGTCGACGATGAAGATGGCGCCGGGCAGGCGGGCCATGTCGCGGATCCCGCCGAGCGTGTTCTCCAGCTTCTCGTGCTCACGGAGACGGAGGAGCTTCTCCTTCTTCTTGAGCTTATCGAGCGTGCCGTCCCGGTCCATCCGCTCGATTTCCTCCATGCGGCGGATCGACTTCCGGATCGTCTGGAAGTTGGTCATGGTGCCGCCGAGCCAGCGGTCGACCATGTGGGGCATGCCGCAGTCCTCGGCGTGCTCGCGGACGATGTCCTGCGCCTGCTTCTTGGTCCCGGCGAAGAGAATCTTCTTGCCCCGACGGGCGAACCGCTTGGCCGCCTCGGCGGCCTCGTCGAGGAGGACCTGCGTCTGCATCAGGTCGATGATGTGGATGTTGTTGCGCTCCATGAAGATGTGCTTCTCCATGCGCGGATTCCACCGGCTCGTAAGGTGCCCGAAGTGGGCACCGGACTTCAGGAGCTCCTCGATCGTGACGCGGTGGGAGGCCTCTTCGTTCTCCTCGGAGGCGCCGTCTTCATCGGTGTCCTCGGCGGTCGTCTCGGCCGGTTCGGGGGCGGCGTCGGCCTCGGCGCCGGCAGCCCCGTCGGTCGCCTCCGTCCGCGCATCGGCCTCGTCCTCGGCCGTCGCCTCCGCCTCGTCGGCGGAAGTCGTCTCGGGAGCCTCCGTTTCGTCGGTGGGATCGGGATTCTGGGTCGTCGTCTCGTCTGCCATAAAAAGCGGGAAAATAGAAGATTGGGTTTCGGCTACTACGACCGTCGCCTGCGCAGCGAAACCGGGCGTCGAGCGGGGGAGCACAGGGGCGGGGACGATGAGCAGCTTGTTGAGGGCCCCTCATGATACATCCACGCGCCCATTCCCCCGTGCTCAGATACGGTCAACCCACTGTCGCATCGGGCCGTATGATTTTTTGGGTGTGGAATGGGGAATGTGGGGTGCGGAATGAAAAAGTCCCCTTCATTCCGCAATCCCAATTCCGCATTCCCCGTTCGGTTAGCGCTTACTGTACTGGCTCTTCTTCCGGGCGCCGGGCTGGCCGTACTTCTTGCGCTCAACCATCCGGTCGTCGCGGGTGAGGTAGCCGGCGTCGCGGAGCGGGCCGCGCAGCTCCTCGTCGTACTCGACGAGCGCCCGGGCGACGCCGAGCCGAATCGCCTCGGCCTGGCCGGTGAGGCCGCCGCCGGAGGCATTCACCAGCACGTTGAACTGGCCGAGCGTGTCGGTCACGTCGAACGGCTGGTCGAGCGTCCGACGGCGCCACGGGTTCGGGAAGTACTCGTCGGCGTCGCGGCCGTTGATCTCGAAGCTGGAGCCGTCGCCGGGCCGCAGGTAGACCCGCGCGGTGGCGGTCTTGCGGCGTCCGATGGCCTGGAACTGAGTCATCGTAGGCATGGCGTCGAAGCGGGGGCGTCAGGAGAAGGAGGGTGGGCGAAGAGGGCGGTGGAACCTACGCCGTGTCGAGGGGGGCGGGCTGCTGGGCGTCGTGGGGATGATCCGGACCGGCGTACACCTTTAGTTTCTTGACCATCTTCCGGCCGAGGGGCCCGGTCGGCATCATTCCCTCCACGGCCCGCTCGATGATGCGGGTCGGCCGGTCGGCTCGCACCTCCTCGGGCGACTCGGTGTGGTCGCCGCCCGGGTAGCCGCTGTACCGGAGATACTCCTTCTCCGTCTCCTTCCGCCCGGTAAACCGCGCCTCCTCGGCGTTCACGACAATGACGTAGTCGCCAGTGTCCATGTGCGGGGTGTACGTCGGCTTGTGCTTACCGCGCAGTACGCGGGCAACCTCGGAGGCGAGGCGTCCCACCACCCGATTCGTCGCGTCGACCACGAACCAGTCGTGCTCGATGTCGCTGGGGGTGGCGTTGAACGTCTTGAAGCTCTGCGTGTCCATCGGGCTCAAGTCACTTCGCTCGGGTCAGTCGTGTGCGCCGGGGCGGGCCCGGGGCCGCCGAACCGTCGCCTCCGTGTAAACATACATCCTCACACACGAAGACGAATGGGACACGCGAAACGCCTCCCATCCTGGTCGATTGACGGAAAAAGCATTTTCGACACCTGCTACCGGTGTCCGACGGCAAGCCTTTAGCACGTCCAGTCAGAGGGCAGGTTTTCGGGCTCGAAGAGATTCCTGTAATCTTGACGGAGGGAGGGGCTTTAATTCAGGTTTGATAAACCTTTAATTGTGTTGTGTGCTCGGCCCCGATCCAGGCCGCCCCATCGGGGTTTGCTCGGGTTTTCCGCCACCGCGCCCACACCGCCACCATGACGACGCCCTCGTCTCGCCTCCACACCGTGATCGATCGTCTGCCGTTTCCGGTGGACGACTCCGAGGCGGCCAACGAGGCCTTCCGGCGCTGGAAGACCGATGGGAATCCGGACGCCGAGCGGCTCGTCGACCTGTGGACGTACTGCTACGTGTGCCGCTATTTTTTGGGCAAGGCGGCCGGCGACGCCTTCGACCAGGCGTCCGCCCCCGACCGGCTCATCACCCGCACCTACGAGAAGGTGCGGGACAAGCGGGACAGCGTCCGCAATCCCGACCAGTACGCCAGCTGGGTGAGCGTCGTCTGCAAGAACACGTTTCTGAACCACACCCGACGGGACCGGCGCCCTCAGTCGATCGATGAGGAGCGCGGCCCCACCCTGCAGGCCGACTCGACGTGCGCGACCCGTGAGATCGGATTCGTGCGGGAGTCGCTCGAGGCGGCCATCGAGAAGCTCCCGGACTATCTCCAGGAGCCCGCCCGGCTTTACTTTTTGGAGAGCCGCGACTTCGATGAGATTAGCGAGGCGGTCGGAAAGCCCGTTCCGACGATTCGGACCTACAAGCACAAGGCGGTCCAGAGGCTTCGGGAAGACGAGACGCTCCGCGAGTACGTGGACGGGACGGTGCCCTAGAGACTGGCATGTTGACTTTCCCTCGCAAGAGGAGCACCATCCGGAAAAACCGGGAGATCCGAGGACGCTCGGACGGGAGGCGTGCGACGTGTGAGAGCGAACGTAGCGACGATCGAATGGGCCGCGGGGCGAGGGGGCCGCAGAAAACGGGTCCGACCAGCCTCCCGCCCGCTCGCCTGTCGGGAACGGAGACGATTCGCCACGTCGAACCCGTCGTTGGGGTCCCGACAGGGACACCGCCAGGAAGGCCCATCCGAAGAAAAGCGATGCCACGCAGATCGGCCCCGACTGTGGCGACCGACGCCCCCCTTCCCCAAGGCCGATTCCGTCGACTGGACGCGGAATAGGTAAAAGGAGAATGTAAAATTATGATGCACCACGTTATACTCCCACTCTCGACGTGTCTCCCCACATAACGATGGGTCCCTTAAGAAAACGTAAGCTCGACGCGGACGCCCTTCCTTCGAGCACGCGCCGGTCCGTACGACACGCCCTGCGGCGTAGCGCCGACGCTTCTCTTGCCTGGTTTTTTTCTCAGCAGTTCTCTGCTCATGGACGACGTTGAAGAGCAGATTCTTTCGTATCCTCAGCTTCCCGAGGTGGAGAAGCAGGCGGTGGAGGCCTACGTGGAGGACCATCCGGAGTGGGCGCCGCTGCTTCGGGACGTGCGGGCCCTCGAGTCCGCCGCCCGAGGCGCGAACGTTGACCCGGCGGCCCCCGACGATCCGCTCCTGGCGGCGTACGTCGTGGCCCGCCACCCGGAAACGGATACCGAGTCGCCGGCGCTCGGAGAGGCGTTCGAGGCGCTCGAGCGACGGATGGACGAGGACGCCGTGCTCCGCGAGCGCGTCGACGCGGCCCGCCGGCGCCTCCGGAGCGCGGAGGCGGAGGTCGATCCGGTGTCGCAGTTCGAAGAGCTCACCGGACACGCCCTGCCGGCGGCCGAGACGGCCCCCGCCGACGCCCCGATGGATGATGCCCCTGCCGCCGATCGGGCCGACCGAGCCCCGGCCTCTCCCTCGAAGTCCCTCGTGGACCGCGTGATGGCCCTTCCGCTGGCCGTGCGGGGGATTGGGGCCGTCGCGGGGCTGCTTCTGGGGACGTACGCCGTGCTCTTTGCGGCCAGCACGGCGTCGCAGTCGACCCTCGACCGGCTCGCAGCCGTGGACGTCAGCAGCCAGATGGTGGAGAGCTACTACTCGACCAATACCCGCAGCGCCACGGCCCCGACGGCCGACACGACACGGGCCGGCCCCCTCTACCTCGACGCGCTCGCAACGCTCCGCGACGCCCGGACCTCGACGCTCGGGCTCTTCCCGCGCTACGACGGGGACGCGCTTGAGCGAGCGGAGGCCCAACTGAAAAAGGTGCTCGACCGGACGGAGCAGGACTCGTTTCTCGCGCTGGAGGCGCAGTTTTACCTCGGCAAGGCGTACCTGGCGCAGGGACGGGTCGACGCGGCCCGGGCTCGCTTCAAAGCGGTCGTCGAGCGCGAGGGCCGCCGCGCGCAGGAGGCCCGCCGCATTCTCGAGACCCTCCGGAAGCAGGCCTCCGGCGAAGCAGCTGGGGCGTGAGCTACGCACGGGCCCCCGGTGACGTCCATAGAAAAGCCGGACGCCAGCACGCGCTGTCATCCGGCTCGGGTCCGGGGCTCGGTGGCGCCGGACGGCTACGCGTAGGTGTTCAGCATCACCGGCATGATGAGCATCAGAATGTCCTCCCCCTCCTCCTGCTCCTGCGGGAGGACGATGCCGGCCCGGTTGGGCGAACTCAGGCGGAAGACGACCTCGTCGCTGGTTACGTTGCTAAGCACCTCGGTGAGGTACTCGGAGTTGAAGCCGATCTCCATGTCCTCGCTGTCATAGTCGCAGTGGATGGTTTCCTCGGCCTCGCTGGACCGCTCCACGTCCTCCGCCGAGATGGTGACCGTGTCGCTCGTGATGTCGAGCCGGATCTGATTCGTCATGCTGGAGGAGTAGAGGCCCACGCGCTTGACGGCGTTGAGCATGTCTTCGCGGGTGACGACGAGGCTGCGGTCGTTCTCGTCGGGAATCACCGCCTCGTAGTTCGGGTACGTCTCGTCGATCAGGCGGGCCAGCACGCGGGCGTTCTCGACCTCGAAGCTCACGTGGCCCTCGTCCACCCGGATGGTGCAGACCGCATCGTCCTCGACGATGCGACCGGCCAGCTTCGTGGCCTTCTCCGGGACGATGAAGTTGACGTCGGCGTCGGTCTGCAGCTCCGGCAGGTCGAGTTTCACGAGCCGGTGCCCGTCGGTGGCCACCACGCGGGTGTTCGCCTCCCCCATCTGGAAGTACACGCCCATCATGGCCGGCCGGAGCGCGTCCTGGCTCACGGCGAAGGCCGTCTTGTCGATGGTCCGGTTCAGCAGGCCCCCCTCCACGTTGATCTCGTGCTGCCCCTCGAGGTCCGGCAGTTCCGGGTAGTCCTCCCCGTCGTGCCCCACCATCTTGTAATGCCCCTGGTCGGTCTCCATCCGGATCTCGAAGTCGCTGTCCGCCGAAAACTCGATCGGCAGGTCCGGCAGGGCGCGCAGCGTGTCGAGGAGGCGCTGGGCCGGTACGGCGATCGGGGTGCTCTCCGGCGTCCCGTTCGTTTCGAACTGGACGGACACCGTCTGCACGATCGAGATTTCGAGGTCGGTCGCGCTCAGCCGAAGGGTGTCGCCCTCCCGCTCAAAGAGCACGCACTCGAGGATTGGCATCGTGCTCTTCGACGGCACGGCCCGGTTGACAGTGTTGAGCGCCTCGAGGAGGTCGGCGCTGGAAGCGGTAAATTTCATGACGTCGGTCGGTAGTAGTCGATGGGCAAGAGGGCAGAGTGGAAACAGGCCCCGGTGACACTTTCAGTACGGTCGAGTGCCCGGACGGATCCACCGCCCCCTCGTCGGCGTCAGCGCGAGCGGAGTTCGATCTTCCGGCCAATCTCCTCCACCGTATCCCGAAACTGCTCGTCGGTCTCCATCTGGTCCTCGACGGTGTTGTTGGCGTGAATCACCGTCGAGTGGTCCCGCCCCCCGAAGTGCAGCCCGATGGTCTTGAGGGAGTTCTGCGTAAACTCCTTGCAGAAGTACATGGCGATCTGCCGGGCCCGCACCACCTCGCGCTTCCGGGTCTCGCCGCGTACGCGATCCTCCTCGATGTTCATGTACTCGCACACGATGCGCTGGATCTCCTCGATCGTGAGGGTCACCTGCTCGTCCTCGACGAGGTCGTGGAGCACCTCCTTGGCGAGGGCGAGGTCGAGCTCGCGCTGGTGAAGGGTGGCGTGGGCCAGAAGCCGGATGAGGGCCCCCTCCAGCTCGCGGATGTTGCTCTTGATGTTGTGCGCGATGAACTCGATCACGTCCTGGCCGAGGTCGATTCCGTCGTCCTCGGCCTTGCGCTGGAGGATGGCGATGCGCGTCTCGAGGCCGGGCGGTTGCACGTCCGCCGAGAGGCCCCACTGGAACCGGGACAGCAGCCGCTCCTCGATGCCCTCGATCTCCCGCGGCGGCCGGTCGGCCGAGAGCACGATCTGCTTGCCGGCCTGGTGGAGGGCATTGAAGATGTGGAAGAACTCCTCCTGTGTCTTCTCCTTGCCGCTGAAAAACTGCACGTCGTCGACGATGAGCACGTCGACCTGGCGGTAAAACATCGAGAACTCGCTGATGCGGTTCCGCTGAATCGACTGCACAAACTCCGTAGTGAACCGCTCACTGGAGACGTAGAGCACCGTCGCGTCGGTCGGCTGGGCCGTCACGTAGTTGCCGACCGCGTGGATGAGGTGCGTCTTCCCGAGCCCGACGCCGCCGTAGACGAGGTAGGGGTTGAAACTCGTGCCGCCGGGCTCCTGGGCGATGGCCCAGGCGGCGCTCCGGGCCAACTGGTTGCAGTCTCCCTCGATAAAGCGCTCGAACGTGTAGCTCTCGTTGAGCTGACTGTCGATCTCCTTCTCCTGGATGCCCGGAATGGCGAAGGGGTTCTGGACGGGCGGCTCCTCTCGCTCCTCGGAGGCCTCTCCGGACGGCACCCCGCTCGAGGACTGGGAAGAACCAGGAGCGGAGGACTCCTGCCGGGACGACGAAGGACCCGATGCGTCGGACCGTCGGGTCCGGTCGCGTTCGGTCTCCAGGGACGAGGCGTCTGTGTCCGGGTCATCGGCGAGGAGAGACGGGGGGCCCTCGTCCCTCGTCCGGGCCGGAAGCTGCATCGAAGCCCCCTGGTCCGGCTCCTCCGGGTCGTCCTGCTCGATGACGACGTCGTAGAACAGGCGCCCGTCGGGGCCCAGCACCCTCGTAATCGTCTTGCGGAGGAGCGAAAAGTAGTGCTCCTCGATCCACTCGTAGTAAAACTGGCTGGGGAGTTGGATCGTCAGCTTCCGGAGGTCGTCTTCCTCTTCCAGGGACTGGGCCTCGAGCGGTTGGAACCAGGTCTTGAAGCTCTGCTGCTTGACGTTGTCCCGAATGACGTCGAGGCATTCCCTCCAAACACGTTCGGCGGACTGTTCCATACTGGACACAAGGCTGCCGCCTCGCAGGCGCCGTGCGCCCGCGAGCGGAAATCAAAAGGCAATGCGGAACGTCCCCAGCTCGCTCTCCAGACCCCAGTCCTCCCGGGGACGAGACGGACCGATGGTTTCGGCACGACCGCTCCCGAGCACAATCGACACGACCGGACGTGCTCCCCGGCGCGAGGACCCCCGTCAGGCCCTCAGGGCCGACGACCGGGCACAGACGAGCGCATCCGCACTCCGGCACTTATCCACAGGCAGTTCCGGGCACACGGAGACGACAATGTCCGTCGGACCGCTCACCTACTGTTTTCCACAAGTTTTATACAAGTTATCCACAATATATAAATCCGTGAGGGCGAACGGATTGGGGAAAAGTGGAGTGGAATAGACTCTTATATTTCGTCGGAAACGGCCTGTGGCCGTGCGGGGCGTGGACGAAGAGCGGAACTTATTCACAGGTTACCAACAAGGAGACCGGAGGCGGGGGGGCCGCCCTCAGGCTCCCCCGACGATCGGGGACAAGAGGCCGTTCTCGACAGGAAGCGGGTGGGTGTGGCTTGGAGCAACGATCGAACGCGAGCCTCCGGGGCGTCACTCCGTCGGGCAGGGAAAAGAAAGGCCCCGGTGACCCCCCGGTCAAAAAGGGATACAGAACGATAATCACTGCCCCCGGAAACGTCAAGGCAGTTCTCCCCGACGCATAGACCACACATGGGGCGTCGGCGAGGCGTTATGTCTCCTCCATCGTAAAGAGGCGGTAGACGCAGAGGACGACGACGGCCAGGGGGATGAGGGCCGACAGCCAGTCGCCCGCAAGGAGCCGACGGCCTAGAAGGTACGTGCCGGAAAGGGCGATGACCGCGTAGATGACACGGAAGATTTGGTTTCTGGACATGCGAGTGGAGGCGGAAGCGGAGAAGAGGGGCGCGGTCCGGAGCGCGATCAGGCGTCCGGCTGGAGAAGCTCGACGAGGAGAGGGGTGAGGCGGTCGGCGGCGAGGCGGTCGATCCGTTCCTGTGCCTCTTCGGGCAACTCGATGGGCGTCTGTTCGGTGAGCTCGAGGCCGTAGCCCGCCAGCCCGATGCGCTTCCGGGGGTTGTTGGTGAGGAGGCGCAGCCGCCGGATGCCGAGATCGCGGAGAATCTGGCAGCCGATGCCGTAGTCGCGGTGGTCCATGTCGAGGGACGCGTCGGGCGGGGCGGGTTCCCCCTTCGACTGCTGACGCTCCATCTCGCGCAGCTTCGAGAGGAGGGTTTGGCCGTGGTTGCTCTGCATCATGTAGAGGACCGCCCCCTGGCCCTCGTGCTCGATGCACAGCAGTGCCTCGGCGAGCTGTTCGCTGTACTCCTCGTGCCGGGCGGCCAGCACGTCGCCGAGCACGTTCTGGGAGTGGACGCGCACGAGGACCGGGTCGGTCTCGTCCCACGTGCCCTTGAGGAGGGCGAGGTGGACGTCGCCGGTGAGGCGCTCCTGATACACCGCAACGCGGAACGCCCCGAAGGTCGTGTCGAGGCGGACCTCCGCCTCCCGCGACACGAGGCGCTCGTTCTGCATGCGGTAGGCGATCAGGTCCTGGATGGTGATAAGCGGCACGTCCAGCTCGTCGGCGAGGACGCGGAGCTGGGGCACGCGGGCCATGGTGCCGTCCTCGTCCATGATCTCGACGAGGGCCCCGACCGGCTCGAAGCCGGCCAGGCGGGCGAGGTCGACGGCCGCCTCCGTGTGGCCGGCCCGCCGCAGTACCCCCCCGGAGCGGGCTCGGAGCGGAAAGACGTGGCCGGGCCGGGCGAAGTCGTGGGGCGAGGCCTCCGGGTCGGCGAGGGCCTGGATCGTCTTGGCACGGTCCGCGGCCGAGATGCCGGTGCTCGTGCCCTTCTTGTAGTCGACCGAGACCGTGAAAGGGGTGTTGTAGACCGCCGAGTTGGAGTCGACCATCGGGCCGAGGTCGAGCGCGTCGGCCCGGTCCGGCGTGATGGCCGTGCAGAGAAGGCCCCGGCCCCGCTTCGTCATGAAGTTGACGAGGTCGGGGGTCATCGCCTCCGCGGCCCCGATGAAGTCGCCCTCGTTCTCGCGGTCCTCGTCGTCCACGGCGATGACGAGGCCGC
This sequence comes from Salinibacter sp., assembly GCA_042218975.1. Taxonomy (GTDB): domain Bacteria; phylum Bacteroidota; class Rhodothermia; order Rhodothermales; family Salinibacteraceae; genus Salinibacter. The sequence goes on along the minus strand of JBDGQP010000222.1, from coordinate 3,099 downwards.
CCTCCCGGACGGTCGCAATGGCCTCCTCGATGGAATCGAACGTCGCCTTGACGGAGCGGGAACCACTCATGACGGAGCAAGTGGGTCGTTCGGAGGGGGCGGTCGGCCGCCGCGAGACTAGGACTCGTCGTCGCCCCGGCTGGCGATGGCCTGCTTGTTGACGCGGAGCTTCGTGCCCTTGCTGTCGACCTGGGCCAGCACACTGTCCTCGTCGATGCGCTGGACGGTGCCGTGGATGCCGCCGATGGTCACGATCTTGTCCCCCTGCTCCAGGCTGCTCACCATCTCCTCGTGCTCCTGCTCCCGGTCCTTCTGGGGCTTGTAGATGAAGAAGTAGAAGACGAGCCCGATGAGGAGAAGCGGCACCAGCAGCCCAAACAGGCCGCCCGATCCGTCACCGGACTGGGCCATGAGGAGCACCGGAGCGAGCGCGGGAGAAAGTACAGGCATGAAGCAGCAGACCACGATTTGACGAGCCGATCGACGGGCGCGGGGAGTCCGTCCGCGCAATTTCGGCGGTGATACGCGAGGGGACCCGACCCGTTCGGACGAGGGGACGACAGACGCCGGGAAGACCGGAAAGACCAAAAGAAAAAGGGCAAGCGACCCGCAGCGCGCCGCTGCGACCTCCTACCGCTGCCTTCCGGCCCTGACGGGGTTCAGAGGGAGCTGGCCGTGCGGGACTTGCCCTATTCGGTGCGAGGCAGTGCCTCGCGCAATCTTGGACTGACAAGGTACTTGCCGCCGCCGGACCAGGTTCCGCGCAGCCGCGCATCCCGCGGTTTTCGCCCCGCCTTCACGACCGCCGGGACGCACGACTGGACTCTCCACGCACGACGTTGTCGCGGATCCCATCGATCTGTGGACTCTCCTCCGGATTGTGGAGAGCACAGGGGCGGGAGATCCCGGCGGAGGCAGGCCGACCGAGGGACACCTGTGCCGGGAACGGCCCGGGGCGGCGCTACGACGAGGTCGAGAGGACGGCCTCGTCGGCGAGGTCGACCGGGCGCTCCGGGGCCTCGAGGGCCTCGGGGACGAGCGCCGGGAGGCTTCTCTGCCGAAGCCGAACGTCGATGAGGAGGGGACCGCCGGTGTACTTGCGTGCCTCCTCGACGGCCGATCGGAGCTGGCCGTACGTCTCCACGCGCCAGCCCTTGCCCCCCATCGCGTCGGGAAGCTTTCGGTAGTGCCAGTGCTGGAGGAGGGCCTGGGGGAAAAACGCCTCGCCGTGCTCGAAGGCAGCGGCGTCGGTGCGCCGCTGCTCGGAGCCATAGACGCCGTTGTTGAGCACGAAGAGGATGGGGTCGAGCCCCTTCTCGGCCATCGTGCCCACGCAGGAGGCCGTCATCTGGAAGCCGCCGTCGCCGACGAGGACCAGCACGCGCTCGGCGTCCGTTCCGAGGTCGGCCCCGATCGCCGCCGGGGCGACGTACCCCGCGTCCCCGTAGGCGGCCTGGCAGATGAAGCCCGAGGGGCCCCGGACGGGGAGCGCCGCCCCGCCGAAGCGGTCGAGCCCGACACCACTCATCACGAGGGTGGTGTCTTCCACGTACTCCGCGACGAGGTCGAAGAATCCTTGGTAGGTGATGTCGGTGTCGGCGGACGCCGAGAGAGACGGTCGCGCGTCGTCATCATCGGTCGTCCGTGTCTGGGCAGCCGCGGCCGCGCCCCCAAACAGCGACAGGCCCCCGGCCACGTTCGTCCACAGCCGGAAGAGGAGGTTGTGCAGGTCAATCGGGGCGTCGGGAGCGAGGGCCTCCGCGGGCGACTGGGGACCGGCGGGCGGCACGGCCCGCACCCCGTCGCGGTGCACGAGCGTCGCCCCGTCGCGGTCGAGCACGACGTCGGGGGCCGACGCACAGGACGGGCCCACGCCCAGGCCAAGCACGTACTCGGCGTCTGCGACCAGGGCCCGCACCGCCGAGGGCGTGCCCGACGGGTCCAGGACGCCGGCAAAGTGGTCGTGGTTCTCCGGGAGGAGGCCCTTTCCGGGAAGGCTCGTGACGTAGGGCACGTCGAGCGCCTGCACCAGCGCCTCGAACTCCCGCTCGAGGCCGTAGCGCTGAAGTTCGGCTCCACCCCAGACAACCGCCGACTCGGCCGCGCGGAGCCGGTCGGCGATGTGTGTGAGCAGCCCGTCGGGATCGGCGGAGGGCCGGTCGAGCCGCACGGACAGGGGGCCGTCCGGCGGTGGGCAGGGGCGGTCGTACACGTCCGCGGTGGCCTCGAGAAAGACCGGTCGCCGGGCCCGGAGGCAGGCCCGAAGGACACGGTCGATCTGCTGCGGCGCCCGCTCCGGCTCCGCAATGCGCTCGGCGGCACAGGTGACGTCGGCGTACACCCGCCGGTTGGCGTCCTCCGCCCCCGCGAGCGGCCGAGATCGACCGCGGCGCAGGTCGGGCCCCTCCGCTGGTGGAGCGCCGGTGAGTACGATCACGGGCACCCGCTCCACGAAGGACCCGGCGACGGCGTTCAGCAAAGAATAGGTCCCGACGGAGTGCGGGACGCAGACCGCCCCGACGCCGCTCGTGCGGGCGTATCCGTCGGCCGCGTACCCGGCGTTGAGGGCGTTCGTGAGCCCGATACGCCGGACCGACGCGCTCTGCTCGACGTAGTGGTGAAGCCACTCGGCACAGTAGGGCCCCGGAACCGAAAAGAGATGACGGGCGCCGAGTTCGTGGAGGCGATCGACGAGGTACTGACCGACGGAGTAGGAGTCGTAGACCATGGTGGAAGACCGGATTCCCGGAGCGGTCCGACAGGAAAGAGATGAGGACTGCCTGAGGCGGGTTGTGGGGGCCGCGTAATCCAGGTCGAGGGCCCTGTTCGCGGGCGATCTGGGACGTCTCGGTCCCGAAACTGCGAAGTGGCAAAAGCGAAAGGAGGCGCGAAGACTCGGCTGGAGAGTCGCCTGTAGCTGTGGATTCTCCCCAACGCCGTTCCCCAAAACGGGAACGGAAAGCCCCGGCCTGTGCGGAAGGCACCGCCGTAAAGTCTGCTCAGAGGGAGCGTTATCAGAAAGTCTTCACGAAGCCACAATGTCCGTACGTGTAAGTGCGTACCCGTGGGGATAGCCGGGAGGCACGCACGGTTGGAGAT
>JBDGQP010000221.1:0-11903 GCA_042218975.1 Salinibacter sp. | reverse complement strand
AAATTGTACCGTTAATGCGTTGGGTGTCGTGCGTTTACGGGAAGACTGATTCCAATGCAAGACGGATTCCCTACAACTCGCAACTCGAAACTCGCAACTCGAAACTCGCTACTCGAAATTCGCAACTCGAAACTCTAAAACGCCATGAGCTCGCGGGCGGCCGTCAGGATGTCGTCGTCGCTCGGCAAGACGGCCCGCTCCAGCGAGTGGGCAAAGGGGATGGGGGTAAACTCGCCGGCCACGCGGCGGATCGGGGCATCGAGGTACGTGAACGCCTCGTCGCCGATCTGGGCGCAGATCTCCGCGCCGAACCCGGCGAACTCGTGGTCCTCGTAGACGACGAGCGCCCGGTTCGTCTTCTCGATCGACCGCAGGATCGTCTCGCTGTCGAGCGGGACGATCGTGCGGAGATCCACCACCTCTACGTCGACGCCGTCCGTCTCCAGCTCCTTCGCCACGTTGAGGGCCTTGTGCACCATCATGCCGTAGGCGACAATCGTGAGGTCGGTGCCCTCGCGGACCACGCGGGCCGTGCCGAACGGCAGCGTGTAGTCCTCGGGCGGCGTGGGGCGCCGGGCCGCGGCCGCGCGGTAGAGGGCCTTGTGCTCGAGGAAGAGCACCGGGTCCTCCATGCGGATCGCGGTGGCGAGCAGGCCCTTCGTATCGGCGGCGTTGGAGGGCAGGGCCACCTTGAGGCCGGGCGTGTGGCCGAACAGGGCCTCGATGTTCTGGGAATGGCAGAGGCCGCCGTGGATGTAGCCGCCGACCGGCACCCGAATTACCATCGGGCAGCTCCAGGCGTCGTTCGAGCGGTAGCGGAAGGGGGCCACCTGGTTGCGGAGCTGCTGCATGGCCGGCCAGATGTAGTCGCCGAACTGGATCTCCACGACGGGCGTGTAGCCGCTGGCGGCGTAGCCGACGGCGGTTCCGACGATGGAGCCCTCCGCGAGCGGCGAGTTGAAGCACCGATCCTCCCCGAACTCGGCCGTCAGGTCCTTCGTCGCGGTAAAGACACCGCCCTTCTCCCCGGCCACGTCCTCGCCGTAGACGAGAATGGACGCGTCCCGGGCCATCTCCTCCTTGAGCGTGCGGTTGATGGCGTCGACCATCACGAGGGGCTCGGCGTCCGGGTCGAGGTCGTCGGCCGAGTTGTAGTCGATGTCGAGGGCGCCCTCGAAGAAGACGTGGTCGGTCGCGGTCGCGGGGGCGGGGTCGGCCTGCGTCTTGGCCCACTCGGCGGCGGTGTCGACTTCCTCGTGGACCTCCTGCCGCATGGCCTCGACCTCGTCCGCCGCAAGGATGTCGTCCTCGATAAGAGTGGCCTCCATCCGGGCGATGGGGTCGATCTGGCGGTCGGCCTCCAGCTCGTCGGGCGTGCGGTACTTGGTGTGGTCGTCCGAAGAGGAGTGGGGCAGGAGCCGCACCACGTCGGCCACGAGGCAGACCGGGCCGTGCCCGTCGCGGATGTGGCGGATGGCGGCGCGGGCCGCCGAGGCGCTGGCGAAGAAGTCGGTGCCGTCGACGCGCATGCGGCTGAGGCCCTCGTAGCCGGCCGCCAGCTTGTAGGGGGTCCCCCCGGCGGTCTGCTCGTCGATCGGGACGCTGATTGCATACTTGTTGTCCTGCACGACGAAGAGGGCCGGGGCCTGCTCGCGGGCGGCCCAGTTGAGGGCCTCGTGGAAGTCGCCCTGCGAGGTGGCCCCGTCGCCGCAGGAGATGTAGACGTAGTTGTCGTCGCCCCGCTGCTGGATGGAAAAGCCGAAGCCGAGGCCCGGGTTGAACTGCGCGCCGACGGAGGAGGCGGCCGTCATCACGTTGAGGCGACGGAGGCCGAAGTGCTCCGGCATCTGGCGCCCCCCGGAGTTGGGGTCGTCGGCCTTTGCCAGGTGGGCCAGCAGGGCCTCCCGCGTCGTCATCCCCAGGGAAAGGGCCATGCAGAGGTCGCGGTAGTAGAGGCAGAACCAGTCGTGGCCGGCGCCCGCCCCGGGGACGGAGTAGCGGCTGATGGCCGACTGGACGGCCTCGTGCCCGGCGCAGCCGATGTGGAAGTGGCCCTGGCCCTGCTTCAGCAGCGTGAGCATCTTCTCGTCGAGCCGCCGCGACAGCATCATCGTGCGGAGACGCCCCCGGAGGTCCTCGGCCTCGAAATCGGCGGCCGTGAGCCGATCGACGCCGATCGACCCGTCGGTGGTGAGGGACGGGAGCTCCGGGATGGCGGCGTGGCCGTCCCCGTACATCAGGGCCTCGACCGGCAGGTCGTCCTCGTCGGCCGCCTCCATCGCCTCGTCCGGGGCGGGAGGCGAGGGGGCCTGCGGCGCGTCCGGCGTCGTCCCGTTCGGCGACGTCGCGCCCGAGGACTCCGGGGCGTCCGATTCGGGAGACGGTTCGGAATTGGAAGCGTCGGGGGTGTCGGCCATGTCCAGATCGGTCGGTTGCGCGAAGCCATCCGAAGCGCCTGGGCGCCGACCCCGCTCCGTCGGTCGCCGCGGGCGTGTCCACGGGCGAGAGGGGCGGGGACCGGTCCAGAGTCGCGTGTTCGACCTCCCCGCGAAGGGCGGAGTCGTACCGGGGGCCGCCCCCGAAGATCCCTTTCCCCCGATCACCACAACATAGGAAAGCGGCCGCTCAAGACAAACGAGGGGCTCTCACGCGTCCTATGCCCGGATCCGTCGGGAAGACGGGTGCCGATCCGTCCGCACGGATCGGACGGCCCGTCGCTACGGCGCGGTCGCGGGGGCGGGGCGGCCCGCCCCCTCCGGATCGGGCCGGAGATCGCTTCCCTGAAGCACGTGCTCGATGGAGAGCCCGACGAGCAGGCAGGCGGCTCCGAGGAGAGGGCGGTCGGCCCGGACGAGCGCGAGCCACCCGACGGCCCCGGCCACCTCCATGAATGTGAACACCAGGGTGCTCGGGCTGGTGACGTACCTGAGCGGACTCGTCTGCTTCAGCGCGCCCATCTCCACGCTGTGCTCGATCGTCATGAGAACCATGAGCACGACCCCCGCGACGGTCATGTTGACGACGGGCGCGGCGGCTGCGCCCCCGATGGTGCCGTCCGCGAGTGCGACCCAGAGAATCCAGATGAGGATCTCGCTGAGCGTGATGAGGACAAGCCCGGGAATGACGATGGACAGCGGCTGTGCCCGGGGCTGTTCGCCCCGCGTCCGGTAGACGTACCGAATCCACAGGTACACCGAGATGCGCTCCACGGCGAAGCCGGCCCACAGCAGCACGTTGGCCAGCAGGAACCGCGTGTCCAGGAACTGGAGCCAGTAGTGGAGGGCCGCAAACTCGCCCGCGGTGGCCACGATGAAGGGCAGCACGTCCGTTTTGAAGTCGAGTTGACTGCTCATGGGGAGGGCGTCGGGAAGCGAAAAGAGCGGAGGGAGCGGGTTATCCCGACAGGGCGGCGCGCCCGAGAAAGCGAAGGGCCGGCCGACTCGGCATGAAGAAGTAGGCCCCGCCGCGCACCTCTACGAAGCGCTGCATGTTCGTCACGCGCCGCCGCACCGGGTCGTCGGGGATGGTGAAGGTCGTGTCCTCGTCCTGCGGACTTCCCATGAGCGGGTCCGGGTCGTCGTACAGGCCGCTGAACTTCTGATTCTCGATCCAGGTCTGCTGGGTGAATTCGAACTGCCGGGCGATGTCCGCGCACAGGCAGACGAAATGGAGGCCGCGCTCGGTGTCGTCGTCCGCGTCCAGCATTTCGTCGACATCGAAGGCCTCGGAGAGGGGCGGGCCGTAGGGGCGCCCGCGGCGGAGGAGGCGGTGGCGGTTGGTCACTTTGGTCGACTGCTCGGGGCCCCCTTCCAGCGAGTCGCGCGGGTTGGACCGACGGAGATGAGAGGAAAAGGGACAGCGCGTCCCGTCGGCGTCCTGCTCCTCGTAGCCGAAGTCGTCCCGCGCCGCGCCGTCGGGGTCGTCGGGGAAGAGCGTCAGGGGGGCCCCGCTGCGCCAGCGCCCCACCATCTTGGCGGCCAGCCGCTCGCGGGCCGCCGGAGAGTCGTACACGTCCTCGCTCGCCTCCGTCACGAAGCGCCAGAACCCCTGGACGTCCTGGCTGAGCTGGCGAAACACGACGTAGGTGCCGTTCCGGCCGAGGTCGCCGCACGTCCCGTACTGCTCGGTCTCGACGCGGGGCAGCAGGGCCTCGGGGTCCCGGCCGGGGGCCACGGAGGGCCGGGCGCCACGGAGGGCCGGGCGGGCTGCTCGACGTAGGCGTTGGGGTAGCCGAGGAAGAATTCGCCGGGCGGGACCGTGTTGTCGGGCGGGCCGTCCCGCTTCAGGCCCTCGACGATGGGCTGGCTGATCCCGTCGCGGAAGCCGAAGTGCTCGCGCGCCGGATCGAACAGGTGCGTCTCGAGGTGTTGGGTCTCCGAGAGGCCCTCCAGGCCCGACCGGACGCGGTCCAGGAGGGCGCGGTGCGCCTCGTCGTCGGCGGCAAACAGCATCAGCAGGACGTGAACGGGCGCGGCCTCGTTGCCCCAGCGCCAGTTCTCGGGCGCACTTTCGCCGTCGTCGCCCAGGATGCGCTGTCGGTGGGGCACGTGCATGCCCTCCCAGAACGCGCGGTCGAAGGTCCGGAGCGCGTCCTCCCCGAGCCCCAGCGCCCGCAGGCCGTCGCACGTGAACGCGACCTGCAGGGCCGCCTCGTCCGGCTTCGGGTCGGCCGGGGTCACGGTGTCCTCGACGGATCGGAGCCACGACTGCGCGTCCGGGCCATTCTCGATCCGGAGGAGGAGGTACGAGGCCTCGGGAAACCCGCCGTAGCCGCGGGCCAGGAAGCCCTGCATGTCGGCCAGTTCGAGGGAGGACATGGGGGCAGGAGGGAGTTGGGCGGAAGGGAACGAAGGGGCGGCTCGGTTCACAGCCGCCGAAGCCACGCTCGGGTCTCTTCGGGGGTCTGCTCGCCGAAGAGCCCGGCCCGGATCGCCGAGTTGTTGTTGATGTTCTGGACCGTCAGGTCGCGGTACGCGCTGTACCAGACCTGGGTGAGCACCTGGCTGTTGCGGGCGTAGGCCTTGAACCGTTGCTCGTCCCGCGCCCCGGCCCCGATCAAAAACCGAGTTCGCGGAAACCCCACTGTGTTGCTCCACACGGCGGTGAGCCCGCTGGCGGCCCGGTCGATGAACTCCCCGAGATAGTTTTCCCAGCTCCCGTCGAAGTTGCTGCAGAAGAGCAGGCGGCGCCCCTCGTCGAGGACGACCCAGCGGGCGAAGTGAATCGACGAGATGCTGCCGAGGCGCCCGTGGGTATACACGTACCGTCCGGCGAGGTCGATCACCCAGAGGACCGTCCGCAGCGTGGCCTGGCGGAGCCAGCCCGCCTTCACGGTGGTCACGCTGCTCATTTCGTTCTGGACGATCCGGTTCTCCTGTCGGGCGAGCGCGGCGACGTGGTCGTAGTCCGTGACAGGCGGGTCCTGCTCGTCGTGGGTCTCGCGCCAGCGGAGCCACCCGAGGTAGCCCGCGCCCCCCGCGACGACGAGCCCCAGCACGACCCCGCCGTGGCCGAGGGCAACGCCGGCCCCGAGAAGAAGGAGAAGGGTCCCCACGAGGGCGAACGCCGTGCCGTCCCACGCCTGCGGCCAGACCGACGGCACGTCGGGCGGGGCCGCCTCCGCCCAGTCGAGCGAGGAGGTGGACCGCACGAAGGACTGAATGGCCCCGCGGATGGCCGCGGGCGACTGCTCGCGGAACGACGGGTCCGCCCGAAGCGTCCGGTCCAGAAATCCCTGAATCTCGTTGCGGAGCGTGGCCTCCCGGCGGATCTGCGGGACGGTCCGCCCCCGGGTGCCCACGTACAGCGTGTCGTACCCCACGTCGTGCGTGCGGAGGTACTCGGCCATGTCGGCCTGGGACGACGACTCGGATCCGTCGTAGCCGGCGCAGTGCCGATACACGCGGTCCAGGGCCGTGCCCGCCACGTCGACCAGCTCCTCGAGGTGCGCGTCGAGCGGCTCGTCGTAGTTGGTCGATAGCACGAGCTGGGCGGGGGTCTCCCGCCCGAGGTCGTCGGTGGTGGCCGGCAGCAGGACCCACCGCATGAAGTGCACCCGCGTCAGCTCCTCGAACGGGATGTCGTCGTGGGACGGCACCTGTGCCTGGAACTCATCCAGGACCGCCGAGAGACGGTCCTCGTGTCCCGCCCGGACGAGGGTGACGACCGTCAGGCCGTTCTGGTAGGACGCCTGGGACATGAGGCCCTGCTTTTTGGTCGGAACTGAGCGTTCTCGGCGGGGGGGTGTGGCGACGTCCGCGAAGACCGGTTCCCGTGTGCGCAGAGCACAGTCCCGGACGCTCCCGCAAGCATGTTCGGAGGTTGTGGGGCGGCGGGGCAGGAGAAGAACGAGACCCCGACCCGAGAGGGGAACGGCGTTTCCGTACCCTTCCCGGCAGGTGTTGTTAAGCGACGAAGAAAAATTAACGCCCGGTGTAAGGGAAAGTCAACCTCATCCGTCGCCGGGGCGGGGGCTTTTGTCGGACGCCCGGCGGGGGGCACCGGACGGGGAGTGCGTGCACACCGAAAAGAAAAACGGCCGACGCCTGCACGGGGCAGGCGCCGGCCGGGGGGCGAGGGTCGAATGGGCCGAGGGACGGGCAGCGGCTAGTTGGTTGGGATCGGATCCGGGTCGCCGTCCGGGTCGCTCGACACGGTCCCGTCCGTGCTGGGGCTGCCGCCGGTGGCGAGCAGCACGCCGGCGACGTGCGGGGCCGACATCGAGGTGCCGCTCAGCGTGGCGGTGCCTCCGTCCGCGTAGAGCGAGAGCACGTCCACGCCGGGCCCCCCGTACTCGATGGGCGGGTCCGTCGGCCCGGAGAAGTTCGAGAACGAGGCGAACGTGTCGGTGGAGTCGAAGGCCGACACGGTGTAGACGTTGGGGGCCTCGGTGCGGGCGGGCGAGTAGTTGTTGGCGTCGTCGCTGTCGTTGCCGGCAGCGATGGAGAAGTAGATGCCCTTGCTCGCGGCGTTCTCGACGGCGGTGTCGAGGGCGTCGGAGGGACCGCCCCCGAGGCTCATGTTCGCGACGTCCCCCTGCGCGGCATTCGCGGCAACATAATCAACGCCGTCGATGATGTCGGAGTAGGAGCCGCGGCCGTTGTCGTCGAGCACCTTCACGGCCACGACGGCGACCCCTTCGGTGACCCCGACGACGTCGCGGCTGTTGTCGATCGCCGCGATCGTGCCGGCCACGTGCGTGCCGTGGCCGTCCTTGTCGTTCGGCGTCTTCGACCCGGGGCCCTTCGACACGAACACGGCGCTCCGGCTCTTATCGACGTTAAGGTCAGGGTGGTCGAGGTCGATGCCGGTGTCCAGCACCCAGGCCGTCCCGCTCACGCCACTGGTTGGGCCCCCAACGCGGGTGACGCCGTAGGGGGTCGTCTCTCCACTCGAGCCGTCGTCCCCTCCACCCGGGCCGGCGCCAGGAGGCGGGCTCAGCTTGACGAACTGGTCCTGTTCGACGAGGCGAACCTGCGGATCGCTGCGCAGCCGGGCGGCCTGCTCCTCGCTGAGGCCGGTTGCGGTGAAGCCCCGAAGGGCCGTCGCGTAGGTCTTCGTGGGCGTGGCGCCGGTGCCCTGGAGGAGCGTCCGGGCCGCCGATCGAACGGCAGCCCGGCTTTTGGCCTGCAGGGCCTTGTCGTCCAGGACGACGATGTACTGACCCGGGATGGGGCCGCTGCTCCGGTCGTAGGAGCGCGTAGTGGGGGCCTCCTCCGGATTCTGCTGGGTCGAGAGCGGCGCAGAGCCGTCACAGCCGGCAAGCGTGACGGCCACGGCGAGAACGAAGCAGCTGAGAAGCGCTCGGGCCTGAAGTCGAGTCATGGGCGCGCTGGGCGAGTTCGTGAGCGATCCCGCGACGATGATAGGAGGAGGCGACGCCCGCCCGACCAGCCGCACCTTCAACCATGGCAGTCGGCGCACCGACCGGGCGGGCCTTCACGGAACGCCCCGAAGCGCCTCCTCAAGATGGGACTGGGTATCATACCAGAGAGAGACGCTGAAAACATAACATGAGATTTAAAGTGTGTAACAGATTTTAAAAGTGTTGGCCGCGACTGTCGGCAGGAGCAGGGGGGCGAGGTCGCTTCGGGGAAGCTGGCGGGGGCCGGGAGGCCGATGAATAGACGCCGGGGCGTCCGCCGATCGAAGAAGAGACACATCGGCAGAAGTCCCGGGGCTCCCCGATGAGCACGAACTGGGGGCCAGGGTCGGGCGTGAGACGATCGGCGGGAGGAGAGAGCCCTCTTCGGAGGAGCGACGGAGCCGGGGCGGGACCGAGCCCCCGGCCGCAGGGGGCCCAGCGCCTAGGCCTCGACCGCTTCGGGCTCGGGGGCGTAGGGCAGTTCGAACCAGAATCGGGTCCCACGACCCTTCGTGCTCTCGACGTGAATCTCCTCGCCGTGGGCGTGGATGATCTGCTGGACGATGCTGAGCCCGAGGCCCGTTCCGCCGCTGTCACGGGCCCGGTCGTCGTCGACCCGGTAGAAGCGATCGAAGATGCGCTCGAGGTGGTCCTCGTCGATGCCCTGGCCGGTATCGACGATCTGGACGCGCACCTTCTCGGCGCGCCGCTGCACGCGGCACCGGACCGAGCCGCTGGGAGTGTAGGCGATGGCGTTGTCGATGAGGTTGACCAGCACCTGCCGGATGCGCGAGCGGTCGGCGTGCACGTGGAAGCGGGGCACGTCGGCCTGCAGGTCGAGGTCCTTCTTTTCGGCCTTGGGGCGCAGCATCTCGGCGACCTCGTCGACGAGGTCCTTCAGGTCGAACGTCGCCCGGTTGATGAGGTCCTCTCGGTACTCGAGCCGGGCGATGTCGATGAGGTCGTTGAAGAGGCTCTGCAGTCGCTCGAGGTTGGTGAGGGCCTTCTCGGCGTACGACTTGCGCTGGTCGTCGCCGAGGCCGGGGGTGCCGAGGGCCTCGAGGTACCCGCTGATGGCAAAGATCGGGTTGCGGACCTCGTGGGAGACGTTGCCGATGAACTCGCTCTGCAGGCGCGTGAGGCGCTCGAGCTCGTCGATTTTTTCCCGGATGGCGGCCCCGGCCCGGTTGAGGCTGTCGGCCAGGTCCTGAAACTCCGCCGCCCGGGAGTCGACGCGAATCTTGCCGGCAAACTGGCCGTCGGCCACCCGGCGGGCGGTTTCACGGATGCGCTGGAGGGGGGTGGTGACCTGGTAGGTGGCGACGAAGCTCCCCAGCAGGGCCAAGATGAGCGTGAGGACCATGCCCAGGATGAGGACGATCTGGGACCGCTGCACGAGATGATACAGTGGGGGGGCCGGCTGGGTCACCTGCACGGCCAGGTTGGCGGCCGGGCGGTACAGGACGGCCGAGAAGAGGGGCTCGCCGTCCGGGGTGTTCCCTTCCGTGAAGCGGACGGTCTCGGTCGTGTCGCGCCGGAGACGCGCGCGCTCGATGAGCGAGTCCGTCAACGCCGACGCCGGGCCCGCGCGGTGGAGCGTGTCCGGCGTGGCCACCGCGACGCGCAGGGTCGTGAGGGCCGTCAGGTTCTCGACGAGGGCCCCTCGTCGCGGGGGGGCGGCCTGTTCGACCTGTGCGGCGACCCGCTCGGCCTGGCCCCGGAGGGTCTGGCGCATCGCCGTGCGCATCTCTCCCCGCAGGACCAGCACCGCGTAGAGGGCCACGCCGACGACGGCCACCCCAACGAAGAGGGCGAACGTCATGACCATCCACGTGCGGGTGGAGGCGCGCCGCGGAAGAAGGAGGTCACTAAGAGAGCGAAAGAAGGACATGCCGCGCGTGCGCCAGTGGGAGCGCCCGGGACGCTGGGGGCGGCCCGGCCGGACGGCCGGACCCGGGGCCCGGCGGTGCTCCGCAGTCGCGAGGAATCAGGACCTACGCCTCGGCCGACTCCTCTTCCCGGACGAACCGGTACCCGACCCCGCGCACCGTCTGGATGTGCTCGGCGTACTCGCCCAGCTTCTCCCGTAGATTTTTGATGTGGGCGTCCACAGTCCGCTCCGTCACCATCATGGCGTCCTTCCAGATGGTTTCGAGCAGCTGCTGGCGGGTGAAGGCCTTCCGGGGGTGGCGGACCAGGTACCGGAGCAGCTCGAACTCAGTGAGCGTGAGGCCCAGGTCCTCGCCGTTGAGCTCGGCGCGGTACTCGTCCTCGTAGATCTTCAGGCCGTCGACTTCGAGGATGCTGCTCTCCTCGACGCCGGAGCGACGGAGGACGGCCTTCACGTGGGCCACGAGCACCTGGGGCGAGACGGGCTTCGTCAGGTAGTCGTCGCCGCCCAGCATGAGGCCCTCGATCTGGTCCTCCTCCTCGGTCTTGGCGCTGAGGAAGACGATGGGAATCTCCTCGGTCTCGACGCGGGAGCGCAGCTTCCGACAGACCTCGTAGCCGTCGACGCCCGGGAGCATGATGTCCAGGACGATGAGGTCGACGTCTCCCGACGCCATCTCCAGGGCCTCCTCGCCGTCGTAGGCCGCGTGGACCGTGTATCCTTCCTCCTCCAAAAAATGACCGACGACTTCAACGACGTCCTTCTCGTCGTCGACGACGAGAATGTCAATATCGCCGGGATCAGCAGTAATGGGCATGGCTCAGTACAGTATCAAGTGAACAGAAAGACACAGCAATTACTCTCGCTCCGGTACCCCGAAACGTAGACCAAAATGAATCCGATCATCTATTCTATACAGAAAGACGATCAGTGAAGATGCACGTGTGGAGTCCGGGTAGCGTACAAATTTGTAATGATTTTGTTTAGAAACGGGAAAGATCGGCCGAAGATGGCGGGGGAGCCCGGAGTGTGGCGTCGGTCTCGTCGGCCGGATCCACGTAGCGGCGGGGCACGCGCGGAGAGATACCACAGCAAATTTCGTACGGAATCGTCTCGGCCCACTGGGCGACGTCGTAGACGGTGGGGCCGTCGGGGCCGAAGAGGACGGCCTCGTCGCCCACCTCGACCGTCTGTGCGGGTCGCTGGTCGGGGGGCCCCAGGTCGACCATGCACATGTCCATGCAGATCGTGCCCACGACCGGCCGCTCCGTCCCGCCGATGCGGACCGCCGCGCGGCCGGAGCCGAGACGCGGATAGCCGTCGCCGTAGCCGACCCCGAGTGTCGCGATGCGGGTGGTCCGGGGGGCGCACCACTGGGCCCCGTACGAGATGGGGGTCCCGGCGGCCACGGTCTTGAGGTGCGTGACGCGGGCCTTGAGGCGCATGACGGGCCGCAGGTCTGCGTACGCGCCCAGGTCGGCGGAGGCGGCCATCCCGTACAGGGCGATGCCGGTGCGCACCAACGGCGCCGAGAAGCCGTGCGCCCGCGTCCCGATGGTAAGGAGGGCCCCGGTGTTCGCGGCGTGCACGCGCTCGGGCAGAGCCCCGACGCCCCGATTGTCGAGCTCGTCGAGAAGGGCCTCGAAGCGAGAGAGCTGCGTCCGGGCGAAGGCGCTCTCCGGCTCGTCGGCCGTCGCGAAGTGCGTCCACACGCCCGCCAGCGTGACGCCGGGCGCCTCCGTGAGCTGCGTGATCACGTCGGCCGCCCCGTCTCGCGGAAGCCCGATGCGCCCCATGCCCGTCTCCACCTTGGCGTGAACCCGAAGCGGCCGGTCCGGCCGGCCGTGCCGGCAGGCCGCCTCGGCCGCGGCGCGGGAGGAGACCGTCATGCCAAGGTCGTGGTCCGTGTAGACGGACAGGTCGTCCGAGAACGGGGCCCCAAGCACGAGAATCCGGTCGCGGCAACCGGCCTCCCGAAGCCGAACCGCCTCCGCGGGACGGGCCACGGCAAAGTGGCGCACCCCCTCGTCGTGGAGCACCCGGGTGACCGGCAGGACCCCGTGGCCGTAGGCGTCGGCCTTCACGACCGCCATCAGGTCGGTCCCCTCCGCGCGGGCCTGAAGGACGCGGACATTGTGGCGGAGGGCG